>NZ_BAABAT010000020.1:0-198973 GCF_039537565.1 Dactylosporangium darangshiense | reverse complement strand
GTGGCGAACGCGGGGTACTTCTTCATCGCGTCGGTCAGTCCGGCGTAGGTGTAGAACGAGTTCCGGCTCGGGAACATCTGGTTGAACTGGGCCTCGCTGACCACGAAGCCGCTCGTCGACCCGCCGCCGGTGTCGCCACCGCCGCCGCCACCGCAGGCGTACGGCGACCAGAACCAGGTGCTGATCGTCGGGTCGTATCCCGGGTTGTCGTGCGTGGCCTGGTAGTACAGGCCGTTGGTGTACCGAACGATCGCGCCGGTCGCGTACCACTGCCCGGCCACCCAGTTCGGGTAGCTGCACGATCCCGTGCCGCCGCCGCCACCGCTGCCGCCGCAGCTTCCGCCGTCGGTCCACACGCCGGAGCCGCCGGTGCTCGGCGCTTCGTGCTGCGTCCACCACTTGGCGGTCCAGTTGTGGCCGTTGTACGACGCCTGCATGCCGCCCGTGTACACGGTGCTGTCGGCGTAGGCGGGTGCGCAGGCGACCGCCGCGTCGGCGCCGGCCGTCGGCAGGATCGCGGCCGCGGCGGCGGCGATCGCCACGCCCGCCGTGGCCATGAAGGCGAGGAGTCGTTTCTTGGGCATGAGGTAGCCACCTTCCCGTGAGCGGCGGGTGCTCGGTGCATGGATGTTCTTCCATGTAAATTAGTAAACAAGACTTAGCTAGTTGTAAAGACTGTTTCTTGATTCCGGTGGCACGGCGTCCAGGCCGACACGATCACCGGCGGCGCTCGGCGGTCCCGTCGCGGACCCTGGCCGGCCAGGAAGATGAAGGGCCGGCTTTCTGGTGCTTTAAGTCGGGCTTTGCAGGGCTCTGTTGCGGCTCGCGGGGCGGTACCTTGCGCGGTGGTCTCTTGCTCGGCCACCGCGATCGGAAGGTTCCTACCCGTGCGATTCCAGCTCCGTGTGAAGGGCGTCCGCCTGGCGTTGGTCCTGGGGGTGATCGCGCTGGGCGGCATCGTGACCACCGCAGTCGTGGCCTCGGCGCACGGCGGATCCGACAGCTCAGTCGACGGGGCGCAGGTCGGGCAGGCCTACCTGGCGGGCGCGGGGAATCCCGACGGCGCCGGTGGGGCGAGCACGCAGGTCACCGCCACCACGAGTCCGAGTGACGCGCCGAGCACCGCGGCGTCGCCTTCCCGGGCCGCGACGAAGGCGCCGACGACCGCGACCACCACCAAGAAGCCGGGCAATGCGGCGCCCACCGCGGTGGCCGGGGTGGCCAACGCGGTGCTGGCGCACATCAACGAGCTGCGGGCGAGCAATGGGCTCCCGCCGTACACCATGAGCTCGGGGCTGGTGGCCAGTGCCCATGCGCACAACCTGCTGATGCTCAACGGGTGCGGGCTGTCGCACCAGTGCCCGGGCGAAAAAGGGCTGGGGGAGCGGATCAGCGCCCAAGGGGTCAAGTGGAACGCGCTCGGCGAGAACATCGGCTACGGCGGCGGGGTGTCCAACACCCCCGCCGCCATCACCGCGTCCGCCAATGGGCTGACGACGAGCATGTACAACGAGAAGCCGCCGAATGACGGGCACCGCAAGAACCTGCTCAGCTCCACCTACACGCATGTCGGGATCGACGTGGTCCGGGACTCCTCGGGAACGGTGTGGCTGACCCAGGACTTCTCGAACTAGGAGATCGTGCAGGCCACGCTGGGCGGGGTGTTCGTGGTGTTGTTCCACGACGCCAGGAAGCCGAACGACGTGGCGGAGCCCGGGGCGAGCGTGCCGTTGTACGTCACGTTGCGCGCCGTCACCGCGGCCGCCGACTGGGTCACGGTGGCGTTCCAGGCCTGACTCACCTGCTGGCCGTTGGCGAACGTGAACGTTGCCGTCCAGGCCGTTGAGGCGGTGCTGGATGTGTTCGTCACCGACACCTCGCCCTGGAAGTTGCCTCCCCATTGGGAGACGATCCGATAGGTGGCGGCGCACCGGGAGGCGCCGGGCGATGCCGATGCCGACGCCGACGGTGAAGGCGAGGCGGAGCGGGACGGTGAGGCCGACGGGGACGGCGATGGCGGCGCCGCGCCGAGGGCCTGGGTCAGGGCCGGGTACCAGCGGTCGGCCATCTTCTGGAAGCCGGCGTCGTTCGGGTGCACCCCGTCGACGGTGTCGGCGACCGCGTCGAAGCCGGTCCACAGGTCGGCGACGGTGATCGGGGACTGGGCCGTGGTGAGGCCGGCCGCCCAGCCGGGGATGGCGTTGTTCAGCGCGATCACGTCGGCCGGGCAGGTGGCGCAGGCGGACTGGCTCATCGGGATGATCTGGGCCACGATGATCTTGACCGCCGGGTTGTTGGCGCGCATCTGGCCGATGAGCTTGGTGAAGGCGGCCAGCTTGGTGGACAGCGGGATGTAACCGCCCCACATGTCGTTGGTGCCCAGGTGCATGAGGATGACGTCGGGGCGGGCCGCGGCGAGCCACGGCGGCAGCTGGTTGTTGTCGGCGATGCCGGTGGCGGAGTAGCCGCCGTGGCCCTCGTGGTCGAAGTCGTAGGAGTAGCCGGGGTTGCAGCCGCCGCCGTCGGAGACGCCGCCGACGAAGTCGATGTTGGTGTAGCCGCTGGTCTGCAGGCGGTGCCAGAGCTTGGCGCGCCAGCAGCCGGGGCCGGCGGTGATGGAGTCGCCGAGCGGCATGATGCGGACCGGCGCGGTCGCGGACCGGGCCGGGTGGGCGAATGCGACCGCGGCCGCGCTCAGCAGGGCGGCGATCAGGGCGGGCAGGAGTGATCTGCGCAGCATGGGAGAGCTCCTCATGAAAAGGCACGGAGAATGGCCGGGCTCCCACGGCATCGCGCTTCATCGATGGTACTCGACTGTCCAAACTGGAGCGGATCCAGGCTGTGAGGCCCTTCGATTAGGCGCGCCTTAAAAGATGTTGAAGCATTCGACTCCGGGGCCGCGGTGTTGGTAAGACCGTCCGCGGTGGACACGCAGAGGGCGGAATACGAGGCGCGGTTCCGGCGGCCGTACCGGGCGCGCGAGTCGGTGGACGCGTGGCGGGCGGCGACGATCGCGGGCTTCTGGGCCGGCCTGGCGCTGACGCTGGCGCCGTGGTGGGCGAACACGCCCGACGGATTTCTCAGCGACTCGGCGGCGTCGCTCACGGCGGCCGGGCGGATCACCGGGCTGCTGGCCGGGTACGTCCTGCTGGTGCAGGTGCTGCTCATGAGCCGGCTGGGGTGGCTGGAGCGCTGGCTCGGCGCTCGTGACCTGCTGCACTGGCATCGCGACCTGGGCGTCTTCGTCGTGGCGCTGGTCGTGGCGCACGCCGCGTTCATCACGCTGGGCTACGCCGGCTTCGAGCGGGTGGGGCCGCCGCGGGAGGTGGCGCGGCTGCTGACGGTGGACAAGTACGAGTACATGAGCGGGG
This sequence comes from Dactylosporangium darangshiense, assembly GCF_039537565.1. Lineage (NCBI taxonomy): Bacteria > Bacillati > Actinomycetota > Actinomycetes > Micromonosporales > Micromonosporaceae > Dactylosporangium > Dactylosporangium darangshiense. Next base: position 195,602 of record NZ_BAABAT010000020.1, on the reverse strand, counting down.
CCTTCATCGGCACCGGGCTGCTGGTCGCGCTGGCGGTGCTGTCCATGCCCCGGCTGCGGCGGCGGATGTCCTACGAGGTGTGGCACGTGCTGCACCTGTCGGCGTACGTCGTGCTCGTGCTCGCCGTCGGCCACCAGTTCGCCGTCGGGCAGGAGATGTCCGCGCCGGGGATCTCGCGGTACACCTCGATGCTCTTCTGGTGCGCGGTGGTCGCAGCGGTGCTGTGGGGCCGGATCGTCGCACCGCTGCGGATGAACCTGCGCCACCGGTTCCGCGTCCGCGAGATCGTCCCCGAGGGCCCGGACATGATCTCGATCTACATCGCCGGCCGGCGGATGCGCGGTCTCGGGGTGCGTGCCGGGCAGTTCTTCCGCTGGCGGTTCCTGGACCGGCGCAACTGGTGGCAGGCGCACCCGTTCTCGATGTCCGCCGCACCCAACAACGACTGGCTGCGCCTCACCGTCAAGGTCGTCGGTGACCACACCGCCGGGCTGCGCGACCTTCGCCCCGGCACGCCGGTGTTCGTGGAGGGCCCGAGCGGCGACTTCACCGCAGACCGGCGCCGGCAGGCCCGCGCGCTGCTCATCGCCGGCGGCAGCGGCATCGGCCCGGTCCGTGCCCTGCTGGAGGAGCTCCCGCCGCGCACGGTCGTGCTCTACCGGGCCCGCAACGCCGCCGAGCTCGTCCTGCGCGCGGAGCTGGAGATGCTGGCACAGGCCCGGGACGCGCAGATCTGGTACGTCATCGGCGGTCGCGACGAGCCCGGGCCGCGGCGCGCGTTCAGCCCGGCCGGCCTGCTCGAGCTCGTCCCCGACCTCGTCCGCCGCGACGTGTACCTCTGCGGCTCGGCCGGGCTCGTGGACGCCTCGGTCATCGCGCTGCGCCGCGCGGGCGTGCCGGCGCGGCAGATCCACCTCGACCCCTTCGAGTTCTGACGTGCGCCGCGTCGGTTGGGCGTTGGCCGGGACGGGCCTGGTCACCGCGGTGCTCATCGCCGTGAAGTCGCAGGCACCGGCCCCGCTGCCGGTGTCCGCGGCGGTCTCCGAGAAGGACTCGGTGACCAGGAACTACCTGGGTGCCGTCGTCCCCAACCGCTACGGGCCGGTCCAGGTCCGCATCTCGGTCCGCGCCGGCCGGCTGGTCGACGTCGAGGCGGTCCAGCTGCCGACGGCGGCGGCCCGCGGCGTCGAGATCGGCCGGCGCGCGGTTCCGATGCTGCGCGAGCAGGCCTTGCAGCGGCAGAGCGCGGACCTGGACACCGTGTCGGGGGCGACGTACACCAGCGACGGCTACCGGCGTTCCCTTCAGTCCGCGATCGACGCCGCCCGGGCGGCCTGAGCCGCCGGCCACCAGGTCCGGCGTCCGATGTGGAGGGTCAGGGCGGGGACCAGCAGGCTGCGGACCAGCAGCGTGTCGATCAGGACGCCGGCGGTGACGATGATGCCGATCTGGATCGACGGGACCATCGGCAGGACCGTCAGGGCCGCGAACGTGGCGGCCAGGACCACGCCGGCGCTGGTGATGACGCCGCCGGTGACCGTCAGCGCGTGCAGGACGCCCGGGCGGTGCCCGACGCGGGCCGTCTCCTCGCGGGCCCTGGTCATCAGGAAGATGGTGTAGTCGACGCCCAGGGCCACGATGAACAGGAACGTCTGCAGCGGGACCGCGCTCCACAGGCGGGGGTGGCCGACGGCGTTCAGGATCAGGCCGGCGGCGCCCAGGGCGGCCGCGTAGGACAGGACCACGCTCGCTATCAGGACCAGCGGGGCCACCAGCGCGCGCAGCAGCACGATGAGGACCAGCAGGACGACCGCCAGGACCAGCGGGACGACCACGCGGTTGTCGCGGCTGGTGACCGCGTCGCCGTCGGCCTCGAACGCGGTGTCGCCGCCGACCAGGGCCTCCGACGCCGGGACCGATTGGACCGCCGTGCGCAGGCGCTCCAGAGTCTCCACCGCCGCCGGGCTGGTCGGCTCGGCCGCCAGGGTGGCCTCGATGCGGACCCAGCGGCCATCGGCGGAGCGCATCGGCTCGCCCACCCGCGCCACGCCGTCGACCTTCTCCGCCAGCGAAGCGACCTGGGCCGCGGTGCCGGCGGTCGCCGTGATGACGGCCGGCGACAGGGTGCCGCCCGGGTAGTGGCTCTCGATGAGGCGCTGGCCGGTGATCGAGCCGACCTCCTTCGTGAACGTCTCGTCGCCGGGCAGGCCGATGCTGAGGTGGCCGATGCCGGCGGTCAGCGCGGCGAGCGCGGCCGCCGTGGCGATCCAGATGACGCGGGGCCGGGCGCCGACGAAGCCGGCGATGCGCGCCCAGACCCCGTGCTCGGTCGCGGAAGCGGCGACACGCGGGATGAACGGCCAGAACACCCAGCGGCCGAGCAGGACGAGCAGCGCGGGCAGCAGGGTCGTCATCGCCGCGAGGGTGGCCACGACGGCGATCGCTCCGACCGGGCCGAGGCCGCGCGTGGCCGGGAGGTCGGCGGCGAGCAGGCACAGCAGGCCGATCATGACGGTGATCGCCGATGCGCAGATCGCCGGGAAGGAGCGGCGCAGCGCGACCGCCATCGCCTCGCGGCGGTCCTCGTGGCGGCGCAGCTCTTCGCGGTACCGCGAAATGAGCAGCAACGCGTAGTCCACGCCCACGCCGATGGCGAGGATGGTCATGATGTTCTGGCTCTGCAGGTCCACGGTCAGCCCGGCGTGCCGCACCAGCAGGTACACCACGCCGCCGGCGCACTGGCTCGCGATGCCCGCCGTCAGGAGCGGGATGAACCACAGGACCGGGCTGCGGTACGTCAGCAGCAGCAACAACGCGACGGCGGCCACGGTGGCGAGCAGCAGCGTGACGTCGAGGCCGGAGAAGGCCTCGCCCAGGTCGTCCTCGGCGCCGGCCGAACCGGTCAGCGCGGTGCGCAGCCCATCGGGGGCCTGCGCGGCGAGGCGCTGCCGGATCGGCGCGACGGCCGCGGACTGCTGGTCGTCGTCGCCGGCGAGGGGGAAGGTCAGCAGCAGCGCCTGGCCGTCGGCGGCGGGTGCGGGCTCGGGGACCGTCCCGCCGCGTGCGTAGGCGGCGAACGCGGCCCGGTCGGCGTCGACCTTGGCCCGGTCGGCGGCGGTGAGCCCGGACTCGCGCACGTACACGGCCACGGCGACGAGCGCGTCCGGCCGCGGGAAGGCGGCCGCCTCGCGGGCCGCGGCCCGGGTCGCCTCGGCCGAGGCGGGAAGCGAGCCGAGCGTGTCGTTGTTCTGCACGTTGGTGAGCTTGAGCGCGAGCGGGCTCAGCCCGGCCACGATGGCGACCCAGAGGGCCAGGGTCAGCAGTGCGGTTCGCATACCTTCGATCGAACGCACGCGGCGCGCGCCGGGCAGGAGTGGCAGGTCCCGGGCGGTGGTAGAGCTAACACCACCGCCCGGGCGCGCGCTGATGGGCGAGAATGGGGCCGTGCGCGTCTGGGTGCTGCGCGGCCTGCTGGCCGGCCTGCGCGGCCTGCTGTTCGCGGTCGGGGCGTTGGCGCTCAACGCCGCGCTCTTCGGGCTGTTCGTGGTCGGGGTCCTGCTCAGCGTCGCCGGCCTCGGGATCTTCCTCGTGCCGCTGCTCGCCGTCGTGGTCCGCGCGGTGGCCGACTACGACCGGCGGATCCTCACGCAGTGGACCGGAGTCGCGATCGCCAGCCCCTACCGGGCGCGGCCGGAGACGCTCGGGGCCTGGGGCACCTACCGCTGGGTGATGACCGACCCGGCCACCTGGCGCGACCTGCTCTGGCTGTTCCTGTCGACCTACGCCGCCGCGGCGCTGCTGATCGTGCCCGCGGCGCTGATCCTCTCCGGGACCGAGGGGATCACGGGTGTACCCGTCCTGCTCTACTACATCCTCGACTGGTACGGCTACGGCGTGTTCTGGCCCATGTCCAACGCGGTCGAGGCGGCGCTGAGCTGGCCGCAGGGCTTCGCGATCCTCGCGGCGGGGCTGACGCTCGCGCCGCCGGCCCTGCGCTGGTACGCCCGGTTCACCAACGCCCTGCTCGGGCCGACCCGCGCCGCCGCGCTGGCCCGGCGGGTCGACCACCTGACCCAGACCCGCACCGACACCGTCGACGCGCAGGCCAGCGAGCTGCGGCGGATCGAGCGCAACCTGCACGACGGCGCGCAGGCCCGGCTCGTCGCGCTGAGCATGAAGATCGGCCTCGCCGAGGAGCTCATGAACCGCGACCCGGAGGCGGCGCAGCGGCTGATGGCGCAGGCGCGGGAGTACAGCGGCCAGGCCCTCGAGGAGCTGCGCGACCTGGTCCGCGGGATACACCCGCCGGTGCTCGCCGAGCGTGGGCTGGACGGCGCGGTGCGCGCGCTGGCCCTGACCGTGCCGTTGCCCGTCGAGGTGGAGGTCGACCTGCCGGGGCGGCCGCAGGCGCCGCTCGAGTCCGCCGCGTACTTCGCGGTGGCCGAGTCGCTCGCCAACGCCGCGAAGCATGCGCGCGCCACGCGAATCCACGTGCACCTGCGGTACCACATGGACAGGCTCAGCATCGTCGTGCGCGACGACGGCCGGGGCGGCGCCGACCCCGAGGCCGGCAGCGGGCTGCGCGGCATCGGGCGCCGCCTCGCCGCGTTCGATGGCACCATGTCGGTGGACAGTCCGCCCGGCGGACCCACCACCGTGACGATGGAGCTGCCGTGCGCGTTGTCATCGCCGAGGACCTCGCCCTCCTCCGGGACGGCCTGATCCACATCCTGCAGGCGTTCGACTTCGAGGTCGTGGCGGCCGTGGACAACGGCCCGTCCCTGCTGCCCGCCCTGCTCGGGCACCGGCCCGACGTGGCGGTCGTCGACGTGCGGCTGCCGCCGACCTTCACCGACGAGGGGCTGCAGGCCGCGATCGCCGCCCGGGCCGAGGTGCCCGGCCTGCCGATCCTGGTGCTGTCGCAGCACGTGGAGCAGCTGTACGCCCGGGAGCTGCTCGCCGGCGGCACCGGCGGGGTCGGCTACCTGCTCAAGGACCGGGTCTCCAACGTCGGGCAGTTCATCGACGCGGTACGCCGGGTCGCCGACGGCGGCACCGTGATGGACCCGCAGGTGGTGGCGGTGCTGCTGGCCCGCCGCCCGCAGGCCGGCCCGCTGGACGCGCTCACCGCGCGCGAGCGGGAGGTGCTGGGCCTGATGGCCGAGGGCCGCTCCAACGCCGCGATCGCCGGGCGCCTCTTCGTCACCGACAAGGCGATCAGCAAGCACATCAACAGCATCTTCACCAAGCTCGGCATGCCGCCGTCCGACGACGACAACCGCCGCGTGATGGCGGTCCTGGCGTACCTCGACCGCTGACGGGCGCGCGTCAGTAGGGTTTGCGGCATGAAGCTGCGCGAGGACCAGGTCACGGTGGCGGGGCGCGACTGCGGTATCCGCACCGCCGTGATCGGGCCGGTCGGCGATGGTGCGTGGCCGGGCGTGTTGCTGTACACCGACATCTTCCAGCTCACCGAGTCGACGCTGCGCAGCGCCCGGCGGCTCGCGGCGGCCGGGTTCGTCGTGTGCGTGCCGGAGATCTACCCGCGCGGGCCGCTGGCCGGGGTGGCGCTCGAGTTCGACGACGCCGGCAAGCGGGCCGGGCTGGCCGGGGCGGCGGCCACCACGACCGGGCAGTTCGACGCGGACCGCATTGCGGTGCTCGACCACATGCGGCAGCGGGCGGACGTGACGACGCTGTTCGCGGCGGGCTTCTGCATCGGCGGGCACCTCGCCTTCCGCGCGGCGCTCGATCCGCGGGTCGCCGCGACCGTGTGCTTCTACCCGACCGGGCTGCACAACGGCGCCCTGGGCGCGGATGCCGACGCCGGGTCGCTCGCCGCGGCGGGGGACATCCGTGGCCGGCTGATGATCGTGTTCGGGGCGCAGGACCCGCACGTGCCGGCCGACGCGCGGGTGCGGATTCTCGCGGACCTGTACGCCGCCGGGCACGACGACCTCGAGCTGCACGTGTATGCGGGTGGCGAGCACGCGTTCATGCGCGACGTGGGAGCGCGCCACGACCCGGTCCTCACGGACCTTGCACTGGACGCGGCGGTCTCGTTCTTCCGCGGGCGCTGACCTTCGAGACCGCAAGTGGGTGGAAGGTGCCCCCTGTTGAAGGCACCGAGTGCCGCACCTTCCACCCCGCAAATGGGCTGCTTCACGCGCGTTGCGGGTTTGGGCAAGTTGTTCAACGGGCGTTTTGCGCAACGCTCAGAGGATACGCCGGGCTGATAGGTGGCTGTCAACGTCGGGCGGGCCGGGTAGTGTCCTATACTGCTGAGCAGCGTTGTTGATCGATATGTTGGCGGGGCGGTGGGGGCAGCCGTGGAGGAACGTCGCTCGCTGGCGGATCGGCTGAATCTGCTCTTCGCGACCTTCAAGCCCAACGACGGGGTCAACCGGACGCGCTCCGACGGGGAGTACTTCAACAGCGAGATCGCCGAGCGGATCAACAAGGGCGAGCTGGCCGGGCGGCTGCAGCAGGAGATGGACGCGCCGGTCACGATCAGCGGTGCGTATATCGGCGAGCTGCGCAGCGGCAAGGCCACCGATCCGCGCCTGAGCCATCTCAAGGCGCTCGCCATGGCGTTCGGCGTGCCGACCACCTACCTCGTGTCCGCCGATGACGACCCGGCGCTGGACGACGTCGAGGGCGACCTCTCACGCCTGCGCACCATGCGCGAGCTCAACGTGCAGAGGGTCGTCCTGCGCGACGTCATCGGGCGCACCGGACTCTCCTCGGCCAGTCAGCGCGCGCTCAACTCCGTGCTGGCGCAACTGCTCGAGCTCGAAGGGATCGAACATCCCGACGTGTCCGGCCGCGGGGAGCCGGAGACGCCGGCGTGACCCAGCACCTGGTGTCGGTGTGGGTACTACCGCCTCTGGAGGATGAGCGAAGCGGTGGACGGATGAGATGGGCACGGCCGCGCCGGCGCGGCAGCGTCGCCGCCGGGCTGTCCCTGCCGAAGCACGTCACCCCGGACGTCCTCTGCGACGTCGTCAGCGAGCGCGTGGGCAAGCCGATCCACCGGCTCTACGTGGCGATGCCGCCCGAGCTGCCCAGCGGCTGGGTCGCGGTGCGCGCCAACAGCCTGAACATCATCATCGACGCCGCCGCGCCGCGCTGGCTGCGCGACATGGTGCTGTGCCACGAGCTCGCCCACCTCATCCACGGGCACCACCTGCTCGAGCTCGACGACCCCGAGGCGATCCGGCGGCTGCTGCCCAACCTCGACCCGGCGGCGGTGCGCGCCACGCTGCTCGAGCCCGGCGAAAGCGAGCCGGTCGAGGGCACGCTCGCCCGCACGTGCTTCGAAGGCGCCGCCGAGCGCGAGGCCGAGGAGCTGGGCACGGAGCTGTTCGAGCTGCTCAACCCGTGGCGCGGCGAACAGCGGTGGGACGTGCCCGAGGGCGCGGCCGGCGTCATCACGCGCATCGAACGCGCGCTCGGAGACCAGGAATGAGGCCGGCGTGAACGGCGTGCTGTACCCACTGGCGGCCGCCCTCGCGTGGGTCGCGCTGGCCTACCGGCTGGTGCGGGGCCTGCGCCAGGACCCGAGGGATCCGTCGCTGTACTCCGTCGGCGCCGCCTTCGCGCTGCTGGGCGTCATCTTCACCGTGTCGACCCCCGCGGTGTGGGCGCGGATCGACCACGCGGTGGCGGTGCCCAACCTGTCGCTGCTCATCAGCCAGAGCTGCGTCATCGCGTTCTCCGGCACGATCCAGTGCATCATCATCTTCTGGACGGAGCCGCAGCCCGGCAGCTGGCGGCGCGCCCGCTGGCGGATCGTCTGGGTGCTCGGCGTCCTCGTCGCGATGGCGGTGCTGTTCACCGCCGCGAGCCGGCAGGACGAGCACCCGACCGACGCCGCCGCGACCTACGCGAACGACCCGATCTACGCGGCGTACCTCGGCTGCTACATCGCGATGGTGGCGCTCGGCTTCTCCGACATCGCCCGGCTGTGCCTGCCCTACGCGCGCGCCGCCGGGCGCGTGTGGCTGAGCCGTGGCCTGCGGCTGACCGCGATCGGCGCCGGGCTCGGCCTGCTGTACTGCGTGGTCCGCGCGGTGACGCTCGTGGAGGGCCTGGTCGGCACCGACTCGAAGCGGCTCGAGGCGCTCGTGCCGATCTTCGCCGCGCTCGGCGCGATGCTCGTCATCGTCGGCCTGACCCTGCCGTCCTTCGGCCCGCGGCTGTCGCGCATCGCGGCCTGGCACGTGCAGCGCCGGTCGTACCGGCAGATGTACCCGCTGTGGGAGGCCATCGCGGTCACCGTCCCCGAGGTCGTGCTGGACCCGTCGGCCTCGCCGGCCCGCGGCGTCGTGCGCCACGTGGAACGGCGGCTGCGCCGGCGGGTGGTCGAGATCGGCGACGGCATCCGCCAGCTGCGACCGCACATGGACGACACCGCGGCCGCGGCCTCGGCGGCGGGCACCGCCGCGCAGATCGTGGCGGCCTGCATCGCGTACGAGACGGAGCGCCGCGTCGAGGCGCAGGGCGGCGACGAGGAGCAGCGGCGGGCGCGATGGGACGCCTGGCGCGCCGCGCTGCCGGCCACCGCCCGGCCGGCGGATTCGGCGGACGCCGGACCGCAGGCGCCCGGCGTCGACCACGAGGACTTCTTCGCCGAGGTGCGCTGGCTCGTCGCCGTCGCCCGGGCAATGCGCGCATCAGAGTTGCCAGTCGCCGGAAGCGACCAGATCGGGAGTAGGACATGACCACCGCAGCGATGGACGCGCTGCTCGCGGATCCGCACGGCTTCTACGCGACCCTTCGCGAAAGCGGCCCGGCGCATCAGGTGACGCTGCCCGACGGTTCGCCGATCTGGCTGCTGACCCGCTACGAGGACGTCCGCGCCGCGCTCGCCGACCCGCGGCTGTCGCTGGACAAGCGCAACTCCTCCGGCGGCTGGGCCGGCTTCTCGCTCCCGCCGCGGCTCGACGCCAACCTGCTCAACATGGACGCGCCGGACCACACCCGGATCCGCCGGCTGGTCGCGCCGGCGTTCACGCCGCGCCGGGTCGAGGCGCTGCGCCCGAGCATCGAGCGGACCGCGAACGACCTGCTCGACCGCCTCGCCGCGGACGCCGAGGCGGACCTGCTGACCGGGTACGCCACGCCGCTGTCGATCGCGACGATCTGCGAGCTGCTCGGCCTGCCCGACGCGGACGCCGACCGGATGCGCGCCTGGACCAACACCCTCATGAGCCCGCCGCCCGACGACCCGAAGGCGCCGGCCCGCGCGGTCATGGCGATCGAGGGGTTCCTGGTGGACCTCATCCGCCGCAAGCGCGCCGAGCCCACCGACGACCTGCTGACCGCGATGATCACGGCGCACGACGCCGACGACCGGCTCAGCGAGGAGGAGCTCACGTCGCTGGCCTTCCTGACGATCTTCGCCGGCTACGAGAACTCGATCAACCTGATCGGCAACTGCGTCCTGGCCCTGCTGCGCCGGCCGCAGCTGCTCGACGACGTCCGCGAGGACGCCGGCCTGCGCCGCGCGGCGATCGACGAGACGCTGCGGCACGAGCCCGCGGCGCAGCTGTCGATCCGGCGGTTCGCCCGGGAGGACCTGACCTATGACTCTGTCGCGATCCCGAAGGGCGCGACGGTGCTGCTGAGCCTCGCCGCCGCGAACCGGGACCCGTCGGTCGTCGAGGACCCGGACGAGTTCCGGCTGCGCCGCCCGAGCGCGCCGCACCTGGGCCTGGGACACGGCCCGCACCACTGCCTGGGCGCGGCCCTGGCGATCCTGGAGACCGACGTGGCCGTGGGCGAGCTGCTGCGCCGCTTCCCGCGCCTGACCTTGGCGGAGGCGCCGGACGGGCCGGCCTGGCGCCGCTCGTTCCGCAGCCGCTCCTTGGCCACGCTGCGCGTGGCTCTGAAGCACTGAAAGGGACCGGCATCCACGGGGGAAGACGCCGGTCCCACCGATCACTTTACGGCATATGAGCCGGATGTACCAAGGTCTATCGATCGGGTGGTCTTGTTCACAGCCGGGACCGCCCGGTCCCGCGGGCGGCCCTGTCATCCATCGACGGTGGCGCCGTGCTGAAGACTAGGGCCATGAGCGACTCCACCCTGCGCGTCGGCCTGGTGGGCTACGGCCTGGCCGGCTCGGCGTTCCACGCGCCGCTGATCAGCACCACGCCGGGCCTGCGCCTGTCGGCGATCGTCACCGCCGACCCGGGCCGGCGGGCCGCCGCCGCGGAGGCCTACCCGGACGCCCGCCTCGTCGAGCGGGCCGAGGAGCTGTGGGCCCTCGCCGGCGAGCTCGACGCGGTCGTCATCGCCTCGCCGAACCGCACCCACGCGCCGCTGGCCCGGGCCGCGCTCGAGGCCGGGCTGGCCGTCGTGGTCGACAAGCCGCTCACCCGCACCGCGGCCGAGGGCGCGGAGCTGGCGGCGCTGGCCGCCGAGCGGGGGCTGCTGCTGACCGTGTACCAGAACCGGCGCTGGGACGGCGACTTCCTGACCGCGCGCCGGCTCATCGAGGCCGGCGAGCTCGGCCGGGTGCTGCGGCTGGAGTCCCGCTTCGACCGCTGGCGCCCGGTGCCCAAGGGCGGCTGGCGGGAGAGCGGCGACCCGGCCGACGTCGGCGGCCTGCTGTACGACCTCGGCAGCCACCTCGTCGACCAGGCGCTGCAGCTGTTCGGCCCGGCGAGCGAGGTGTACGCCGAGGTGCACACCCGCCGCGCCGGCCTCACCACCGACGACGACGTGTTCGTCGCGCTGCGCCACGCCGGGGACGTGCGCTCCCACCTGTGGATGACCGCGCTCGCCGCGTCGGCCGGCCCGCGCCTGCGCATCCTGGGCGACCGTGGCGCCTACGTGAAGTACGGCCTGGACGTGCAGGAGGACGCGCTGCGCGCCGGGCACCGCCCGACCGAGCCCGGCTGGGGCCAGGAGGACCCGGCGAGCTACGGCACGCTCACCGCCGACGGCGAGGAGCGGATCGTGCCGACCGAGCCCGGCGCGTACCAGGAGTTCTACGCCGGGTTCGCGGCCGCGCTGCGCGACGGCGGCCCCGCCCCGGTCGACCCGGCCGGCTCGATCGCGACGCTCGAGGTCCTCGAGGCCGCCCGCCGTTCCGCCGAGCGGGGCGAGGTCGTCCGCCTGTCCTCCTGATCGTTCGGCCGGCGATCACGGCGTTGCCGGTCGACGACCACCCGCACGCTCACCCTCGCCGCCGGCAGGTACACGATCCGCCTGGAGGTGACGCGACGGCCCCCGGTCGTAGATTTGGGCTCATGACCCAGACCTACAGGGCGATCGTGCACAACGAGTTCGGAGCCGCGGCGGTGCTGCGTGAGACGGAGCGGACGCTCACCGAGCCCGGCCCCGGCGAGGTGCGGGTGCGGGTGGTCGTGTCCGGGGTCAACCCGACCGACTGGAAGTCCCGCACCGGCGCCACTGCGACATCGGACATCCCGGCCGACGGCGCCGTGCCCAACCAGGACGGCGCGGGTGTCGTCGACGCCGTCGGCCCGGGGGTGACCGGCCTGGCGGCCGGCGACCGGGTGTGGCTGCTGCTGTCGGCCTACCAGCGGCCCGGCAGCGGCACCGCGCAGGAGTACACCGTCGTGCCGGCCGAGCGGGCGGCGCGGCTGCCCGACGGCGTCGGCTTCGAGGCCGGCGCGTGCCTCGGCGTGCCCGCGCTGACCGCGCACCGGGCGCTCACCGTGCACGACGGCGCGCCGCGGCGCCTCGCGCCGGGCGCGCTCAAGGGCCTCAACGTCCTCGTCGCGGGCGGCGCTGGAGCCGTCGGCAACGCCGCGATCCAGCTCGCCACGTGGGCCGGGGCGTCCGTCGTGGCGACCGTCAGCAGCCCGGAGAAGGCCGCGCTGGCCCGGGCCGCGGGCGCGGGCCGCGTCGTCAACTACAAGGACGCGGACGCGGCCACGCAGATCCGCGACGCGCTCCCGGGCGGCGCCGACGTGGTGGTCGAGGTGGCCGCCGCGCACAACGCCGAGCTGGACCTCGCGCGGCTGCGCAACGGCGGCACGATCGCGATCTACGCGAACGACTCGGGCGGCGGGCCGCTGATCCTCGATGTGCGCCGCAACATGGTGCTCAACTCGCGTTGGCAGTTCATCCTGCTGTACACCGTGAGCCCGGAAGCCCTCGCGGACGGCATCGCCGCCGTCAACGCCGCCCTCGCCGACGGCGGCCTGCGCTTCGGCGCCGACGCGGGCGTGCCGCTGCACCGCTTCCCGCTGTCCGACACGGCCGCGGCGCACGCCGCCGTCGAGTCCGGCGCCGTCGGCAAGGTCCTGATCGACGTGAGCCCTTCGGCCGGCTCCTGACCTCACCCCTTGTGCCGCCCCGCCGCCGGGGTTCTCCCGCGGCGGCGGGGCAGGTCTGATCCGTGGCTCACGTTCATCACCGCACCGCGCACGTGGACGGGCAGACCGTCTTCTACCGCGAGGCCGGCGATCCGGCCGCGCCGCACGTCGTGCTGCTGCACGGCGCGCCGGCCAGCTCGCACATGTTCCGCGAGCTCATACCGCGGCTGGCGGGGGAGTACCACGTCATCGCGCCCGACCTGATCGGCTTCGGGCTGGGCGGCACCCCGCCGGTGACCGAGTTCGAGTACACCTTCGACCGGCTGGCCGACTTCGTCGAGGAGTTCCTGGCGCAGCGCGGCATCGACCGCTATGCCATGTACGTGCAGGACTACGGCGCGCCGACCGGGTGGCGGCTGGCCCTGCGGCACCCCGAGCACGTGCGGGCGATCGTGTCGCAGAACGGCAACGCCTACGAGGAGGGCTTCGTCGACACGTTCTGGGACCCGCTGTGGCAGTACGCCGACAGCCGCTCCCCGCACGACGCCGAGCCCCTGCTGGAGGCGCTGAGCGAGAGCGGCATCCGATGGCAGTACCTGCACGGGGTACCGGATCCGGATGTCATCGACCCCGATGCATGGCTGCACGACTATGCGCAGGTCAGCCGGCCCGGCAACCGCGAGGTGCAGCTGGCGCTCTTCGCCGACTACCCCAGCAACGTCGCGATGTACCCGGCCGTGCACGACTACTTCCGGTCCACGCAGGTGCCGCTGCTGGCGATGTGGGGCCGCAACGACCGGATCTTCGGCCCGGCGGGCGCCGAGGCGTTCCACCGCGACCTGCCCGACGCCGAGGTCCGCCTGCTCGACGGCGGGCACTTCCTGCTCGAGTCCCACCTGGACGAGGCGACCCCGATCCTCGCCGGTTTTCTGGCCCGGCAGCGACCGAGCGACACTTGGGTATGACGACGAGTCGAGGACGCGTGAAGGTTGTTCCGGGCGCGAAGCGGGTGCGCGCCTACCTGGGCGGCGTGGCCGTAGCGGACACGCCGCGGCCGCTGCTGGTCTGGGAGAACCCGCACTATCCCGCGTACTACCTGCCGGCGGCCGACGTGCGCGAGGACCTGATCACGCCGGACGGCGAACGGGTGCACTCGCCGAGCCGGGGTGACGCGGAGCAGGGCACGGTCACCGCCGGCGGGCGGACGGCGGCCGGCGCCGTGCTGTTCTACAAGGACTCGCCGATCGAGGAGATCCGCGGGCACTACCGCTTCGAGTGGGGCGCGCTGGACGCCTGGTTCGAGGAGGACGAGGAGGTGTTCACGCACCCCCGCGACCCGTACACCCGCGTCGACATCCTGCCCAGCTCCCGCCTCGTGCGGGTCGCCATCGGCGGGGTCACGGTCGCCGAGTCCACGTCGCCGCGCATGCTCTTCGAGACCGGGCTGCCGGTGCGGTACTACCTGCCGAAGCCGCACGTGCGCATGGAACTGCTCGAGCACACCGACACCGTGACGACCTGCCCCTACAAGGGCACGGCGGAGTACTGGTCGGTGCGCATCGGCGACACGCTGCACCAGGACGTCGTGTGGTCGTACCGCACCCCGCTGCCGGAGAGCCGCACGATCGCCGGCCTGGTCTGCTTCTACAACGAGAAGGTCGACATCACCGTCGCATCCGCCTGACCGCAGCCGCACGCAGCGGGCCGCCACCGTAAGTAGGTGGCGGCCCGCTGCGTGCATCTGTCCCTATCCACGCGCCGGGTGAATCGGCGGCAAAGCGCCGCCCTGCTGAATATGGCGATGCATGGATCTCGCGGCTCCGGCCGCATTTCCTGAGGTCGTATGCACCAACACGCCAATCGCCCAAATTGGACCCGAATGCCGTCGCGCCGGGCCGGCTCAAGGTCGGCTGAACGGTTGATTGTCGATGGGCAACTCATTCCGTGTTCAACCGCCGAAACGGTTGCGATCCATATTCGGCGACCCACGCTTCGTTCGGCGTTCACTATCCCTCCCTCGGCGCGTGGCTCGGCCTTGCAAGGTTCACCACATTGCGCCCCGGCATCTCGAACGGGTGTGCGCAGAGCGAGGCTGGAGATGGTTGATGCCCCAGGTGCGTATGCAGGTGCTGTCTGGACCGGCTTCGGTGCATCCGCACCGGATGGGATGGTCGCTGGCGCCGGTGCCCGTCGAGGCACTGGCGGCCGCGGGCTCTGCCGAGTCCACACCGCGTGACGCGGCCTGGCGCGGCGAGTGGTACGCCTGGCGGCTGATCGGGACGAACAACCACGAGCTCGGCCGCAGTGCGCTCAGCTTCCCCACCTACGAGCTGGCGCTCGGCGCCTTCGCCGAGCTGCAGGAGGGCCTCGACCGGCTCGTCCAGGTGCCGATCTACGACCGGCCGGCCGGGCGCTGGGGCTGGCGGCTCGAGCTGGACGGCGCGGCCGTCGCCATCAGCGGCCGCTGGTACCAGCGGGATCAGGACAGCTCGCTCGGCGCGGCCAAGTTCGTCGAGCTGTCCGCCGAGGCGGAGCTGGCCGACAGCGTCGTCGCCATGCACGAACGGCGCCCGCTCGGCGCCCTGAGCCAGCCCGTGCGGGGCATGCGATGAGCAGCGACATGATGCCGACCCAGGTCAAGCGGAAGCTGGTCGACAACGCCGGCCTCGCCGACAAGGTCTTCCGGGGCGTGGCCCGCGGCGGCGGCAGCCTCGTGCTGGTGCTCATGGTGCTCGTCGGCACGTTCCTGGCCTACCGGGCCTGGCAGGCGCTGAGCGCCGCCGGGCTCAGCTTCATCACCACCGAGCAGTGGAACCCCGACGGCGGCGGCTTCGGCATCGCCGCCGTGATCGTCGGCACCGTGCTCATCGCGTTCGTCGCGATCGCGGTCGCGGTGCCGGTGGCCATGGGCACCGCGCTCTACATCTCCGAGTACGCGCCGCGGCGGATCAAGCGCACACTGGTCGCGCTCGTGGACCTCATGGCGGCCGTGCCGAGCGTCGTGTTCGGCCTGTGGGGCGCGTTCTTCCTGCAATGGAAGATCATCAGCCTGTCCCGCTGGATCTCCGACTGGTTCGGCTGGATCCCGATCTTCAAGGTCGGCGGCGTCGAGCGGCACGACCCGCTGGCCACGCAGACGGCGTACACCTCCTCGACGTTCATCGCGGGCGTGGTCGTGGCGCTGATGGTCGCGCCGATCGCCTGCTCGGTGATGCGCGAGGCGTTCGGCCTGGCCCCGGTCGGCGAGCGCGAGGGCGCGTACGCGCTGGGCGCCACCCGCTGGGGGATGATCCGCAGCGTCGTGCTGCCCTTCGGCCGCGGCGCCGTCGTCGGCGGCACCATGCTCGGCCTGGGCCGGGCGCTGGGCGAGACCATCGCCGTCGTCATGATCATCTCGCCGCGCTTCGAGATCCAGCCGCGCCTGCTGGAGCACGGCACCAGCTCGGTCTCGTCGCTGATCGCGCTGCGCTACGGCGAGGCGAGCCCGTTCGGCATCTCGGCGCTCATGGCCGCCGGCGTGGCGCTGTTCGTGCTGACCCTGCTCGTCAACTTCGGCGCGGCCTTCGTGGTCTCCCGGTCCCGCTCCGGCGCGGTGAGCGAGGTATGACCGTGCTCCGCGGGGTCCAGCCGACGGCCGCCGACACGACCGAGGTCGTGGGCGGTCCGGAGGTCACGCGGTCGGAAGGCCCGCAGGCGCACGCGACCACGGTGCCGTCGCGCCCCACGGGGCCGAACGACCAGCGCCGGCGCCGCACCAGCGGGCTGCGGCGCAGCGACTGGTTCGCCATCATCGGCGCGTTCGCCGCGGGGACCACGACGACCGGGGTGCTGTGGACGCAGCTCGGCCCGTTCACCGGCGCCCTCGGGTACGTCATCGTGACCTGGTTCGTGATCGTCCTCTGTTACGCGGCGCTGGTCTCCTTCGACGAGAGCCGCGCGGTGATGCGCGACCGCATCAGCGCGTTCGTCGTGCACTCGCTCGGGCTGCTGCTGATCGCCGCGCTCGGGTTCGTCATCGAGTACACGCTGCAGCGCGGCTGGCGCGCGATCATCCACCTGAACTTCTACACCGAGGACGTGCGCGCGACCCTGGCCACCGACCCGCTCACCAAGGGTGGCGTGCTGCACGCCATCATCGGCACGCTCATCGAGCTGGGGATCGCGCTGGGGATCGCGGTGCCGCTGGGCCTGATCGCGGCCATCTACCTGCACGAGGTGCCGGGCCGCTTCTCGCGGTTCATCCGGACCGTGGTCGAGGCGATGACCGCCCTGCCGGACATCATCGCCGGCCTGTTCATCTACGCGACCCTGATCCTGATCTTCCACCTCGGGCCGTCGGGCTTCGCGGCCGCGAGCGCGCTCGCCGTGACGATCCTGCCGATCATCATCCGCGCCTCCGACGTGGTGCTCCGGCTGGTGCCCGGTTCGCTCAAGGAGGCGTCCCTGGCGCTCGGCGCGAGCCGGTGGCGCACCACGTGGCACGTGCTCCTGCCGACGGCCCGCTCGGGCCTGGCGACCGCCGTGATCCTCGGCGCCGCCCGCGCGATCGGCGAGACCGCACCGGTGCTGCTGACCGCCGGCGCGACCGGCTACATGAACCTCAACCCGTTGCACGGCTCGATGATGTCGCTGCCCCTGCTGGCCTTCACCCAGGTGCAGGCGCCGGAGAAGAACGAGATCGCCCGCGGCTTCGGCACGGCGTCGGTCCTGCTCATCCTCGTGCTGCTGCTGTTCATCATCGCCCGCGTGATCGGTGGTCGCGGCCCGGGCGAGCTCACCGCTCGCGGCCGGCGCGCCCGCGCGGCCGCCTCGCGCCGCGACGCGCGGCGCATGGCGGCGCGGCACGCACACATCGGCGTGGCACACCCAGTCACTGTTGAAAGGCAGGAAGAGGCCGGACCATGAATCCTCGGCGTTTCGGATGGCGTCGCCGTACCGCGGCGGCCATCACGGTGCTTCTCGGCGCGATGATCAGTCTCGTCGGGCCCGCACGCCCCGCGGTCGCGGCCACCTACGTGCCGATCTCCGGCGGCGGCTCCACCTGGTCGTACAACGCGTTCCACGCGTGGATCGGCAACGTGGCCCAGTACGGCATGCGGGTCGACTACGAGCGCAGCGGCTCGACCACCGGCCGGTCCAAGTTCCGTGAGGGCACTCTCGACTGGGCGGCCTCCGACATCCCCTACGGCGTCAAGGACGGCCAGAGCAACGACGACCCGCCGCCGCGCGGGTACGTCTACATGCCGGACACCGCCGGCGGCACGACCTTCATGTACAACCTGAAGATCGGCACCAAGCGGGTCACCAACCTGCGGCTGTCGGGCGAGAACATCGCCAAGATCTTCACCGGCGTGCTGACCAAGTGGAACGACCCGGCGATCAAGGCCGACAACCCCGGCCTGAGCCTGCCGGCCATCACCATCGTCCCGGTGGTCCGCTCCGACGGCTCCGGCTCCAGCGCCCAGTTCACCCAGTGGATGATCGCGACGCAGGGCCAGTACTGGTCGGCGTACTGCGCCAGGGTCGGGCGCAACCCGTGCACCCAGACGTCGGCGTACCCGGTGCTCGGCGGCTCGCCGATGATCGGCCAGCCGGGCGACCTCGGCGTCTCCGGCTACGTCAGCCAGGAGGGCGCGGTCGGCTCGATCGGCTACGTCGAGTACTCCTACGCGATCCAGGCCGGCTTCCCGGTGGCGAAGGTGCTCAACCAGGCGGGCTACTACACCGAGCCCACCGCCGGCCACGTGGCCGTGTCGCTGCTCGTGGCCGAGATCGACATGGACAAGAACAACCGGGCCACCTACCTGACCCAGAAGCTCGGCAAGGTGTACACGAACACGGACTCGCGCACGTACGTGCTGTCCTCGTACTCGTACATGATCCTGCCGACAACGACCGAGTTCGGCTTCAACGCGCAAAAGGGCTACACACTAGGCGACTTCGGCAAGTATCTGTTGTGCCAGGGGCAGAGTCAGGTCAACGCGCTCGGCTACTCGGCGCTGCCGATCAACCTGGTCCAGGCCGGTTTCGGTCAGCTGGCCCTCGTGCCCGGCGCCCAGGTGCCGCCCCCGTCGGACATGCGTACCTGCAACAACCCGACCTTCTCCACCGACGGCACCAACACCCTGGCCAACAACGACCCCTTCCCGCCTGCCTGCGACAAGAAGGGGCCCAACCAGTGCACGACCGGCACCGGTGGCGCCAACCCCGGCGGTGGCGGCGGCAACGGTAACGGCGGCAACGGCAATGGCAGCGGCAATGGCGATGGCAGCGGCAACGGCGCCGGGAACGGTGCCAGTGCCGACCCGTCGGCGAGCGCCAGCGCCGGTGGCGCCCAGAACTGCGACGCGGACACCGGCATCTGCGAGGGCGGCGGCGGCTCGGGCGGCGGTGGCCAGAGCGGATCGAACCAGGTCGACGCGGCGGCCGTCTCGACCGCGCCCGGCCTGTACAACGGCTTCGAGGTCGTCCTCATGGTGGTCGCCGCGGCGCTGCTGCTCGGCCTGGCCCTCGTGCCGCCGCTGACCGCGCAGTACGGCGCGAACCGCCGCCGGCGCGACGGATCGGGAGGCTTCTGATGGTCCTCAACACGCCGGCACGCAGGCGCGCGGCGAGCGGCCTCGCCGCCGTGGTGGCCGCGCTCGGGCTCGTCGCGCTCGGGCCGGTCGACCCGGCTCGGGCGGCGGGTTCGACCGTCGACCAGATCACCGGCAACGGGGTGACCGACACCGCGGTCACGGTCCGCTGGGACGCAGGGCTGGTCGGCCAGGACAACCAGACGGTCGTCAAGCCGCGCGATTCCAACAGCCCGTACGCCTTCATGTACGACGACTTCAAGAACCTCGAGGTCACCGTCGGGCAGACCAAGAACCTGGTGCACCAGGCGATCCAGGTGACCTGGAAGGGCGGCATCGAGACCACGGGCCAGGGGCAGTTCGTCGCGCACTACCTGCAGTTCATGGAGTGCTACGGCGACACGACCGCCGGGCCGGACCCGGAGACCTGCCAGTTCGGCGCCACCGGTCTCAAGATCGCCAACTCGGGCGGCACCAACACCGGGATGCGGGCGGGCACCACCTGCGAGAGCCACGCGCCCAGCGTCACCGACCCGCCGATGACGCGCGAGGGCCAGCCGGCGCTGCTGGGCTGCGACCCGGCCGAGGACCCGGACGCGCCCGGTTACACCCATCAGTACCCGGGCGGCGGCAAGGGCACGTACACGGTGCCGTTCATCCCGGCCGACACCGGGGAAAAGATCTTCGATCCGGCCCTGTTCCCGTTCAACAAGTTCAACAGCAACGAGATCCAGCAGGCCACCACCCGGCCGGACGGGACCGGCGAGGTGTTCTTCAACACCCTCACCCGTCGCGAGGCGCCCGGGCTCGGCTGCGGTGAGATCCAGACCAACGGCAAGCCGCGCGACTGCTGGCTGGTCGTCGTGCCGCGGGGCGGCTACGAGCCGAACGGGTGGAAGCTCAGCGGCGACGGCATCAGTGCGGCCATCCAGGAGTCGCCGCTGGGCTCCTCGACGTGGGCCCAGCGGATTCAGGTCCGGCTCGGCTACAGCCCGGTGGAGCCGAACTGCCCGATCGGGTCGGCCAAGGAGCGCCAGACGCAGGGCAGCGAGCTCGTCTCCCACGCGGTCTACTCGTGGCAGCTCGCGCTGAACAACGCCGCGAACTGCCACACGCTCTACGGGTACTCCGCGACCCCGGAGGCGTCGAACACCGCCGAGATGTCGAACCCGATGTCCGAGACCGGGCTCACCTTCACCACCGTGCCGATCGGCAGCGAGGCCATACGCAGCGGCTCGACACCGCCGGCCCTGCCGCCGCTGGTGTACGCACCGGTCGCCGTATCGGCGGTCACCTTCGGCTTCCACGTCAACCTCTTGAAGGGCTACGTCAGCACGCCGGTCAAGCTGACGCCGCGGCTGGTCGCCAAGGCGCTGACCCAGTCCTACCGCAGCGACCTCACGGACCTGCCGAGCTTCGGCAACAGCGGCCCGGAGTGGGCCCGGCAGAACCCGATGTTCATGACCCAGGACCCCGAGTTCATCAAGGTCAACCCCGACATCGGCGAGCGGTCGGGCGCCTCGCTCATGGCACCGCTGCTGACGGCGGAGCACTCCGGCATCATCAAGCAGGTCTGGGCCTGGGTTCTGACCGACTCGGCCGCGCGCGCCTGGCTCGGCGGCGCCAAGGACGAGAACAACATGGTCGTCAACCCGCTCTACAAGGACCTGGGCCTGAACAACGCCCCGTTGGACTCGTTCCCGCGCCCCAACCACTGCTACAACACCGGCGTGCAGGGCGAGACGGACCGCGGCCGTTGCACGCTGGATCTGCTGCCCTACATGGAGAACTTCGACGAGAGCGCGGCCCGGGTGCGCCAGGCCAACAACCCCGAAGGCGCCGACTGGGACACCACCGCGCGGGCGCCCGACGGCTCGTCGGGCTGGTGGTCCGTCCCCTTCCCGATCCAGTTCCCCGGCCAGGTGTTCATGTGGGGCGTCATGGACTCCGCGAGCCTGGCCAACTACGGCGTCATCCCGGCGCAGTTGTGCAAGTCCGACGGCACCGGGTGCGTGTCGCCGACGGAGGCGACGGTCGCCGCCGCCGTCAGCGGTGCCAGGCCGGACTCCAGCGGGCTGCTGCAGGTGGACCCGGCCTCGCCGGGAGCGGGCGCGTACCCACTGACCGCCGTCACCTACGCGGCGGTGCGCAAGAACCAGGAGCAGGCGGCGCTGGCCGACTACGCCGCGCTCATCAAGTTCGCGGTCAACGAGGGCCAGACCCCCGGCGTCGACCCCGGGAACCTGCCGCACGGGTACCTTCCGCTGCCGCAGCGCCTGCGCGACACCGCCACGGCCGCCGCCAACGTTCTCCTCAACCCGGCCACCACCACCACGACGACCACGGCCGGCACCGGAACGGGCAACAACGGCGGCGGGGGAGGTGGCGGCGGCTCCAGCGGCGTGCCCAACACCGGTGCGCGACCGTCGGCGTCGACCTCGTCCGCGCCGCCCTTCACCACCACCACGGCGAGCCCGGTGCCCGCGGCGATGACCACACCGCCGCAGGCGGTGGGCGTGATCCGGTGGGCGCTGCTCGTCGTGATCATCGCCGGCCTGGCCGGTTCCGTCGGCGGGCCGTTGCTCCGGTTCGCCCTCAGCCGCCGGACCCCTCCATGAGGCACTGCACGCCCAGCCGCACCGCAGTGACCGTTTCGGTGAACGACAGCCGACGGTCAGTGGAACGGAACTACATATCCGCTTAACCGGTGCTTAAGAATGGCGTGCCCGCAAGTATCGCGAGCCTCCATGCACTTTCGGTATCGGGCCCCGGTCACGTTTCCAGAAGATTGTTTCGCTCGCTCCGAGTCGGAGCGGGAATTGCGGCCCCCATCGCAGGAAAGGACGCACATGAACAACGCGAAGCGGCTCGTGCGGAGGTTGCTCGTCGGCGGTATCGCCACGGCCACCGTCGCCGCGGGTCTCGTCGTCGGCGTGACCGGGCCCGCCTCCGCCGACCCGGTGGCCGGCCTGGTGGGTGTCGGGTCCGACACCACCCAGGACGTCATGAACGGTGCTGCCGACGCCATCGGCCTCGGTGTCGTCGGCTCGTACGACGCCATCGACCCGATCACCAAGGCCCAGCACCTGGTGATCAGCGGCAAGCGCAGCTGCACCTTCAACCGGCCGAACGGTTCGGGCCAGGGCGTCACCGCGCTGCGCCAGTCGGGCAACGTCGCGGCTGCCATCTCCGGCACGTTCCCGGACGAGGTCGACCTGCCCGAGCTGGGCTGCATCGACTTCGCCCGCTCGTCGAGCGACCCCGGGACCAACCAGTCGACGAACGGTCGCTGGGCCTACATCCCGTTCGCGCTGGACGCGGTTGCCGTGGCGAGCCAGCACTTCGGCGACGCCACCGCCACCAACTACAACGCGCTGAGCTTCGACCCGAACAACTCGCCGACCGGCCAGGGCACGCTGCAGAAGCTGTACCGTGACGGCACGGCCGTGACGGTCAACGGCGTCACGTACGACCCGCAGTGCAACGTCGCGCCGTGCGCCGGTGGCGCCACCCCGATCCACCTGTACATCCCGCAGAACGGCTCGGGCACCCGCACCTACTGGCTCGGCAAGATGGGTATCACCACCGTGCCGAACTGGGTCCACGACCACGCGTGGAACGGCACCGACTACACCGGCACGCTCGTCGAGGAGCACGACGGCACGGTCCTCGAGGCCGACGCGCTCGGCATCGCGCCGTTCTCGATCGCGCAGTGGGTCTCGCAGCGCAACGGTCACGGCGACCGTCGCCACAACGCCCACCTGCACAGCCTGGTGAACGTCACCACGAGCGCGGTGTTCAACCCGCTCACCGGCGCGTTCCCGACGGTGGAGACCGGCGGCCTCAACTCCAGCTTCCTGGTCCGTCGCGAGGTCTACAACGTCGTCGAGTGGTCGAAGGTCAACGTGGGCAACGCGGCCTTCGACGCGTCGCTCTACGCGGTCTTCGGTCCCGGCCAGGGCCTCTGCGGCAAGTCCTCGGTCATCCTGAACTACGGCTTCGGCCTGCTCAACAGCGCTCCGCTGGGCCACACCTGCGGCGCGATCGTTGACGGTCTGCGCGCCTACGCCGCCGGCTAAGGACGACTGATCGGGTCGGTGCCTGGCCGGCGGGTCACCTACCGACCGGGCACCGGACCCTCCGGCTCCACACCGTGCACGTCCCTGGATTGATCGCAATCCACAGACTCCCTGGGGGCCCAATCCCCAGGGCGGTCCAGGGCTGTGCAGCGGGCATTGCCCTCTAGCAGAAAGGTCAGTGTAGCCCCAGATGAAGACCAGTTCCCTGAAGCGCCAGGCCCTCGCGGCCGGTGTGGTGCTCGGGGCGATGGGCGCGACCCTGCTCGTTCCCTCGATCGCCCACGCCGAGCTTCCCAACCCGATCCCGGGTGGGATCACGATGGGCGGCCTGCACCTGACGCCGACGTCGGGCAACGGCAGCGAGACCCCGACCTTCGTTGCCGAGCACGCCTGCCCGGCGGGCACCAACCTGGCGAACGTCAACACGATCGACCTGGGCGGCGTCGAGCAGACGATCTCCAACAACGTGGCCGGCCCGGTGGCCGTGAGCCCGAACTTCGGGGCCGCGTTCAACACCGACATGAACACGGTCCAGGCGCTGGGTGGTACCCCGGGTACCGCCGAGTCGTTCCTGTTCCTGGTCGACTGCCGCACGGGTGCCGGTCACGGCACCTACACCGACGCTGTCCAGGTGGACTACGCGGCCGACGGCAGCTGGCAGATCCACGGCTCGGGCCCCGTCCAGCAGCCGACCACCACCACGCTGTCCCCGGCCTCCCAGACGGTGCCCCCGGGCACCAACGTGACGGTCACGGCCACGGTCAGCCCCGCGGCTGCCACGGGCACCGTCGAGTTCAAGGAAGGCGCCACCACGCTGTTCACGACCCCGTCGGGCAGCGGCACCTTCACCTTCTCGTCGGCCGCCCTCGCGCTGGGCTCGCACACGATCACCGCGACGTTCCACTCGGGCAACGCGGCCGCCTACGCGGACTCGAACTCGACCGCGCCGGCGACGATCGCCGTCAGCAGCGACACCCTGACGGGCTCCGAGACCATCCAGGTCGGCGTTCCGCAGGAGCAGGGCGTGTTCACCATGACGGTGGACCCGGGCATCGTCGACCTGGGCACTGCCCACCTGACGGGCACGGGCGACGCGCGCCACTTCCACGCGGAGGGCACGCTGAAGAACGTCAACATCTCCGACGGTCGTGACCAGACCGTTCCCGGCTGGTCCGTGACCGGCCAGGTCGGCCAGTTCACCAACACCACTGACGCCACCAAGCACTTCCCGGGCACCAGCCTCGGCTGGACCCCGGCCGTGGTGGCCCAGAACCCGGCGGCGAACGTCTCCGCCGGTGCCGCCGTCGCGACCGGGACCACCCCGGGCCTGACGTCCGCCAGCGTTCTGGGCGGTGCCCAGGCCGGCAAGGGTCTCGGCGACAGCAAGCTCGGTGCGGCCCTCGCTCTGGACTTCCCGAAGGGCACCACGCCGGGTACGTACGCCGCGACGATCACGATCACCGGCCTCGGCGGCACCCCGCTCGCCTAGGTCCTGACCAGGGGAGGGGTGCGCGGCCCGGCCGCGTGCCCCTCCCCGCAGCAGCCGTGAGAGCTCCATCGAAGTGAATGGACGTGCTGAGATGACGACCCCGCGCCCCCCGCGCCGATCGCGCGCGACCAGCGTCGTGTTTGGCCTGTTGATCGCCGCCGCGATCGCGGCTACGGGTACCCCGGCCGGTGCGGCGCCCTCGCCGACGCCCACGCCGTCGGCGCCGGCCGCCAACACCAACGCCGGCGGAGGCGTCGAGCCGGCGCCGCCGGGCTCGATCCGGTGGTCGGTGCAGCCGTCCAGCGCGCAGGGGCCGGACAGTCGCAAGGAGTTCTCCTACCGCGACGTCAAGCCCGGCACCGCCATCCACGACTACGTCGCCGTGACGAACTTCAGCTCGGCGCCGGTGACGTTCCAGATCTACGGCACCGACGCGCTCAACGGCAACGCCGGCGCCCTGCAGCTGCAGCCGGCCGATGAGAAGCCGAAGGATGTCGGCGCCTGGGTGTCGATCCTGAAGACCAGCGTCACCCTCAAGCCGAACGAGCGCGCGATCGAGCCGATCACCCTCACCGTCCCGGCCACCGCCACGCCCGGTGACCACACCGGCGGCATCGTCGCCTCGATCGGCGTGGAGGAGAACACCGCCAACGGCCCGGTCAAGGTCGACCGCCGGCTGGGTGTCCCGCTGTACCTGAGGGTCGCGGGCCCGCTGAACCCGGGCATCACCATCGAGTCGGTCAGCGCCAGCTACCACGGGACCGCCAACCCGTTCGGCGGCGGCAGTACCGACGTGACCCTGACCGTGCACAACACCGGCAACGTGCGGCTCAACCTCAACCCCGAGGTCGCCGTGCACGGCCTCTACTGGCTGAAGGTCGCGAGCGCCAACCCGGCGACGATGCCCAACCTGCTGCCCGGCTCGACGGTGCAGATCAGCGCGCACCTCGACGGCGTGTACCCGCTCGGCCCGATGACCGCGGACGTCCGCGTCGTGCCCAGCCAGATCACCGCGCTCGGCCTGCCGAAGGCGCCGAACGAGCCGCAGGCCGTCGAGTCCGACGCGTTCCTGTGGGCGACGCCGTGGCCGTTGCTCCTGCTCGTGCTCCTGCTCGTCGGCGGGTTCTTCGCGTTCCGCTGGGTGCGCAGGATGCGCCGCGGCCGCCAGGACCAGGTGGTCGCCGAGGCCGTGGCGAAGGCCCGCCAGGAGACGGTCGAGCAGCTGAAGAAGAAGGCCATGGCCGCGAAGGCGGGCGGCGGGGGCACCGGGGCCTCGGGATGACCCAAGTCGATTCGAGTGATTTGGCTTCGGGTGATTTGGTTTCGAGTGATCTTGTGAGGGTTCCATGACCGCGTCCGACGTGCTGCCGGCCAACGGGCCGGCAGCACCGCCGCACGTCGTCCCACCGCCGCCGGGACTCGCCGCGCCACCGCCGCCGCGGGTCCCGCGCCGTGCGTCGCCCGGCGTCCAGGTGGTCACGACCGCGATCACGATCCTCTCCCTGACGCTGCTCGGGTTCGGCGCCTACGTGGGTTTCCTGTCCCGGCTCCACCACGACCGCGCGCAGCTGACCGCCTTCGCCGACTTCCGCGTCGACCTCGCGCAGGGCACGGCGCCGACCGGGCAGACGAAGCCGACGGACCCCAAACAGCTGCTGGAGCTCGGCACGCCGGTCGCGGTGCTCGAGATCCCCAAGCTGGAACGCAAGGAAGTGGTCTTCGAGGGGACCACGGGCGAGGTGCTGCAGAGGGGGCCGGGCCACCGGCGGGACACGCCGCTGCCCGGCCAGGCCGGCGTCAGCGTGATCATGGGCAAGGCCACCACGTACGGCGGGCCGTTCGGTGCCCTGCAGACGCTGGTGCCCGGCGACCAGTTCACCGTCATCACCGGCCAGGGCAAGAGCCGCTACACGGTGCTGGACATCCGCCACGGAGGCATGGCACAGCCGCCGCCGGTGGCCGCGGGCAAGGGGCGGTTGGTGCTCACGACGGCGTACGGCGGGATGTTCGTGCCCTCCGACGCGCTGCGGGTCGACGCGGACCTGACCACGGAGGCCTTCCCGAAGCCGAACTCGGTGCTGAAGACATCCGAGCTGTACCCGTCGGAGCAGGTCATGGCGATCGACCGCGGCGTGTGGTTCCCCCTGGTCTTCATCGGCGAGGCGCTGGTGCTCGCGGTCGGGCTGCTCTCCGCCGCGCGCGCGTTCTGGGGCGGCTGGCAGACCTGGATCGTGGCGGTGCCGGTGGTCCTCTTCCTGGGCATCGCGACCGCCGACCAGGTCTCCCGGCTTCTACCGAACTTGATATGAACCGACTTCTACCGATCTGATATGAACGAGGAAGTTGCACCGTGAGCCGAGCCAACGACAACACCATGCCCATGCCACCGGGCGCGCTGGAGCACACCGACACCCTCACCGATGCCGGCTGGGTCACCTCCAGCGAGGCGCTCGCCGCGTACGACGACTACCTCGGCGCCCATCGCCATCTGCCGTCGCTGGCCGGGCTCGACGCCCGCGACATCAGCGCCTGGTTCGGCGACCACCAGGTCCTGGACCGGGTGTCGCTGTCCATGAAGGCGGGCAGGGTGACGGCGCTGATCGGCCCGTCCGGCTGCGGCAAGTCGACGTTCCTGCGCATCCTCAACCGGATGCACGAGCTGGTCCCAGGCGCGGGCCTGGCCGGCGAGGTGCTGCTGGACGGCGTGGACATCTACGACGCGGCGCGCCGGCTGACCGACGCCCGCCGGCAGGTCGGCATGGTGTTCCAGAAGCCCAACCCGTTTCCGGCGATGTCCATCTACGACAACGTGCTCGCCGGCCTGAAGCTCACCGGCCAGCGCAAGACCCGTTCGGAGAAGGACGCCCTCGTCGAGGAGTGCCTCATCAAGGGCGGGCTGTGGCGGGAGGTGCGCGACCGGCTGCGCCAGCCCGGCGGAGCGCTCTCCGGCGGCCAGCAGCAGCGGCTGTGCATCGCCCGGTCGCTCGCGGTGCGCCCGCGGGTGCTGCTGATGGACGAGCCCTGCTCGGCGCTGGACCCGACGTCGACCCGGGTCATCGAGGAGACCATCAAGGAACTGGTGGCCGAGGTGACGATCGTGATCGTCACGCACAACATGCAGCAGGCACAGCGCATCAGCGACCACTGCGCGTTCTTCCTCGCCGAGCAGGGCACGCCGGGGTACATCGTCGAGCACGGCCCGACCGAGGCGATGTTCTCGACGCCGCAGGACCCGCGCACGTCGGACTACGTGCACGGCCGGTTCGGCTGAGGTGCCGACGATGACCGGTTCCCTGAAGCGGATCGCCCTCGCGGCCGCCGCAGTGCTCGGCCTGGCGGGCGCGACCGCGCTCGCACCCGGTGCCGCTGTGGCCGCCCTGCCGGAGAAGATCCCGCCGCAGATCACCATGGGCGGCCTGCACCTGACCCCGAGCTCCGGCACCGGCAGCGACGTGCCGAGCTTCAAGGCGGACCACGCGTGCCGGGAGGGCACCCGCCTGGCGAACGTCAACACGATCGACCTGCTGAACGTCGAGCAGACCATCTCCAAGAACGTGCTCGGCGAGGCAACCCAGGACAAGGGTTTCGGTGCCGCGTTCAACGCCGACATGAACACCGTCCAGGCCGCCGCCGGCACTCCGGGGACGGCCGAGAAGTTCCTGCTCATGGTCGACTGCCGCACCGGCGCCGGCCACGGCGTCTACACCGACGCCGTGATCGTGGCGTTCGAGGCCGACGGCGGCTGGCGGGTGGAGA
Source organism: Dactylosporangium darangshiense (assembly GCF_039537565.1). Lineage (NCBI taxonomy): Bacteria > Bacillati > Actinomycetota > Actinomycetes > Micromonosporales > Micromonosporaceae > Dactylosporangium > Dactylosporangium darangshiense. The sequence goes on along the minus strand of NZ_BAABAT010000020.1, from coordinate 167,410 downwards.
GCTCGCCGCCGGCCGGCGGCGCGGCGAGCGAGGACGATTCATCGGTGGAAGTGTATGTCCTGGTCGGCGTCACGGTCGCATTGATCGGCGCCGGGGCCGTTCTGTTCTTCGTCCTGGGTCGCCGCCGCACGAAGTCCACCGTCTGATCGATCGGATATCAGAAAGGTCGGCGTCTCCCTCATGAAGACCACGCTCTCGAAACGGCTGGGCCTCGCGTTCGCGGCGGCTCTCGGGGCGATCGGGGTGAGCCTGCTCGTTCCCTCGATCGCCATGACCGCCATGCCCAACCCGGTGCCTCCCGGCATCAACCTCGGTGGCCTGCACCTGACCCCGACGTCCGGCAGCGGCACCGACACGCCGAGCTTCGTGGCCGACAGCGCGTGCCCGGGCGGCACCAACCTGGCGAACGTCAACACGATCGACCTGTTGCACGTCGAGCAGACCATCTCCCTCAACGTCGTCGGGCCGCAGTCGCGGATCCCGGGCTTCGGCACCGTTTTCAACGTCGACATGGCCGCGGTTCAGCTCCTGGCCGGGACCCCCGGCACGGCCGAGTCGTTCCTGTTCATGATCGACTGCCGCACCGGCGCTGCGCACGGCACCTACCTCGACGCCGTGCAGGTGGACTTCCACGCCGACGGCACCTGGCAGGTGCACGACGGCAGCACGCCGCCGACGCCGACCCCGTCGGTGAGCGCCTCGCGCTCCGCGTCGGCGTCCCCGTCGGCGTCGCACTCCACGTCCCATTCCGCGTCCGCGTCCGCCTCGGGCTTCGGCGGGCGCCGCGTCGTCGTCGGCAGCGCCATCGACGCCCACCTCGAGCGCCCCGCCCGGGGGTAACCTGCCGGTGACCGGCACCGACGTGACCGCCATGGCGGGCATCGCGCTCGCGATGATCGGCGTCGGGTCGGCCTGCGGTACGCGGCGCGCCGCCGGGACGAGGAGTCCGGCGCCCGATCGATCCCGCGATCCACCCGCCGGGGTGGCCGGCCGTACAGGCCGGCCGCCCCGGCGCCTTTTTGGTCCGGCCACAATGGACCGATCTTGGCGAGTCCGCGCCCGCGCGCGGGACGGCGGCAGCGCGTTCACAGCGGGCATTCAGGTTCAATTCAGGCACCCATCAGACCGGACGCTTAATGGGGTACTGCTGGCTATCGCCTGTTCGGTCAGGCGTTTCTGCTGAATGGATTACTCATCGTTTTCTGATGTTCATCTCGTGCATGTCCGGCGTGCGGTCAGGTACGCGTGCCACGTCATCGCCGAAATCGAGTGTCAGCACGGTGGCCTGCGCGCCGGCCGAGCTACGAGCTGCCCGTCGCGCCGGCAACGAACATTCGGGGAGGAATGTCCACATGCTGCCGCCGCGGTTCATTTTCCTGGCGATCGTCACACCCGACGATGACGAGTCTGTTGCGGACCGGCAACAGCGGACCGCATGGATGCTTTGCTCACCCAACAATCGGATCCTCGGCCGCGGGAAGCAACCCTTCGACACCGAGGCGGAGTGTCGCGAGGCCGTCCTCGGCCTGGTGGACGCCGCCGACCGGCTCAACCCCGTCTCGACCGCGCTGGGCACCAGCGGGCACTGGGTCTGGCGGGTCGAGCTCGACGGCGTGCCGGTCGCGGTCTCGCACCGCTCGTACCTGCGGGCGCGCGAGTGTCAGTACAACGTCGGGCGGTTCATGGCCGCCCTGCCCGCCGCTCTGCTGACCGAGGGCCGGCGGCTGCTGCGGGAGGCACCGCGGGCCGTCGAGCGGCTCACCCGCGGCGCGGTGGAGAACCCGCCGGCGCCGCGCCGCGCCCTGGGTGACACCGCCTGGCGGGTGATCTCGACCGCGTGATGCCCAATGCCTGAAAACGGCCCCGAACATTGGCGGCCGCGTTTCACCGCGACCCTATTCCCGACACGTATAGGTGTTCACCGGCCCGCCCATTGGTGTGTCGGTTCACGAAACCCGGGCGCGCCAGGATGGCCGGATGCTCAACGGTTGCGCCGGAACGGATCATTCATGAAACCAGCCCGCACGAACCAGCCGTATGTCCGCCTCGTCGTGCTATTCGCGGCCGTCTTCGCGTTGCTCCTGGCGGGCGCGCCTGCGCACGCGGTTCCCAGCGACGACGGAATGCCGATCACGGTCGTGGTGAGCGGCAGTCCGGAGCCGTCGACGAGCCCCACGCCCGGCGGCGGTGGCGGCGGGCTGCCCAGGACCGGCCTGAACATCATCCTCATCGCGGGCGTCGGCGCCGGCCTGGTGGCGCTCGGCGCGGTCGTGCTCATCGCGGCCCGGCGGCGGCGTGCCGTCGGCGCGCAGAGCTGAACCCGGGTCAGGACGCCTCGGCGCCCAGGTACGCCAGGACGGCGCGCACCCGGCGGTGCGCGTCGTCCGAGGGCGGCAGCGCGAGCTTGGCGAAGATGTTCGTGATGTGCTTCTCCACCGAGACCGGCGCGAGCACGAGCGCGGCACAGATCGCGGAGTTCGACAGCCCCTGCGCCATCAGCGACAGCACCTCGCGCTCCCGCGGCGTCAGCGCACCCACCCCGGCGTTGCGGTCGTTGCGGGTGAACAGCTGCCGCACGACCTCCGGGTCCATCGCGGTGCCGCCCGCCGCCACCCGCTCGATCGCGTCGAGGAAGTCGTCCAGCGCGGTCACCCGGTCCTTGAGCAGGTAGCCGACCCCGCCCCGCCCGTCGGCGAGCAGGTCGGCGGCGTAGGCGCGCTCGACGTACTGCGACAGGATGAGCACCCGCGCGGACGGGTCGGCGGCGCGGATCGAAAGCGCCGCCCGGAGGCCTTCGTCGCGGAAGCCCGGCGGCAGGCGCACGTCCACGATGGACAGTTCCGGCGAGTGCTCCGCGACCGCCGCGAGCAGCTCCGGCGCCGAGCCGACGGCGGCGAGCACGGTGTGGCCGGTGTCGGTGAGCAGCCGGACCAGCCCGTCGCGCAGCAGGAGCAGGTCTTCGGCGATCACGATGCGCACGGGAACTCCGCCTTCAGCAGGGTGGGCCCACCGGGTGGGCTGGACACGGTCAGGGTGCCGTCCAGGGCCTCGACCCGCCGCCGCAGGCCGTCCAGGCCCGCGCCGGCGGGATCGGCGCCGCCCCGGCCGTCGTCCTCGACGGTGATCGAGACCCGGGATTCGGTACCGCGCAGCTCGATCGCGCACGCCCCCGCGCCCGAGTGCTTCGCGGCGTTGGCGAGCCCCTCGGCCGCCACGAAGTACGCGGCCGACTCCACCGCCGCCGGGAAGCGCAGCCCCGCGTCCCCGCGCACGGCCACGGTCAGCGGGCTGTCGGCGGCCAGCGCGGCCAGCGCGGCGTGCAGCCCTCGGTCGGTGAGTATCGGCGGGTGGATGCCCCGCACCAGCCGGCGCAGCTCGGCGAGCGCCTCGTCGAGCTGCCGGCGCGCGGTCTCCACGTCGTCCGCCGCGGCCCCGCCGGCCCGGATCTTGCGCGCGGCGAGCGCCAGAGTGATCCCGGCCCCGACGATGCGGGCCTGCGCGCCGTCGTGCAGGTCCCGCTCGATCCGGCGCAGCTCGGCCGCCTGTGCGTCGACCACCCGCGCGCGGGTGCGCGCCAGCCGCTCGGTCTCCTCGACGAGGCGCCGGTGCTCGCCCGGGGCCAGCAGCGCACGTGCGACGGCGACCTCCAGCGCGGCCAGCCGGCGCACGATCCACACCGCCAGCGGCACCAGGAGCAGGCCCAGCAGGGTCAGGCCGAACCGGCCGGGCGTGGTGGTCATCAATGGTTTCACGGGGAACGGAGCCCGCGGGTTGGGCACCGCCCAGGCCCACGCGGGCGCGGTCAGCACCCCGGCGCAGACCGCGGCGGTGACGATCCCGGCGACGCCCAGCCCGACGCCGAACGGGAACAGCAGCACCAGCCAGGCCAGGTCGCGCCAGGTGGCGGGCTGCGAGCCGACGGCCGCGACCCGGCGGCGCAGGGTGTCGCCGCCCGCGGCCACGTACGGCGGGTCGATCGGCCGGCCCAGCACCCACCCGGCCCGGTGGCGCTCGAGCCGGGCGAGGCCGCGGGTGACCCAGGCGGCGCCGAGGAACGCCGGCCCGCCGAGCTGCGTGATCGCGAGGACCAGGACGGCGACCGTCGAGGCCACGCTCCACAGCAGCCCGACCGGGCCGGCCACCACGCCGCTGGCCAGGTACGCCAACGCCGCCGCCGTACGCCTCACTCGGACCAGGTTACGCATCGTTTCCGGACCACGAAGCGCACGGGCACGGCGCCGGCGATCAGCCCCAGCAGCGCGGTGCCGCCGAGGAGCGCCGCGTAGACCGGCGGGTCCACGAACACCCGGAACACGCCGTCCTGCGCGACGCTGAACGCGCCCACCACGATCGCGGTGACCGCCGCGCCCAGCAGCGCGCCGACCGCGACGGTGATGCCGGCCTCGGCGGTGACCAGCCGGCGCACCTGCGTGCCGGTGGCGCCCGCGAGCCGCAGGTCCGCGTACTCCCGCCGGCGCGCGGCGGTGGCGATCGCGAAGGTGTTGACCACGGCGATCGCGGTGAAGCCCAGCGAGACGGCGACCATCAGCTCCCAGGCGCCCTGCTGCTGCGGCGCGTCGGCGGGCGCGGGCGCGGCGGTCCGGACCGGCGCGCCCTGCGTGGTACCGCGCAAGGCCAGCCCGGTGACGAGGCCGCGAGGATCGTGCGCCGCGACGAGCGAGGCGGGCAGCACCAGCTCGCCGAAGCCGTGCGAACGCTCGTACACGGCGGTCAGCGGCAGCTCGGTCCGGAACCCGTCGGCGAGCCACACCGGAACCCGGTCACCGACGCGCAGCCCCTCCTGGCGGGCCAGGAAGGCGCTCATCGCCAGCCCGTCCGGGCGCAGCGCACCGTCGCGCACGCCGAGGTCGAGCGCGGGCGCACCGGTGGACAGCAGCCCCTGCGCGGCGTAGTCCTCGGGCTTGCCGCCGCGCACCAGGATCGCCCGGGTCGGTATCGTCGCCGCCGCGCCCGCGGCGCCCGAGGCGCGGATGAGCTCCTCGGCCGCGGTGAGCGGCAGCCCGGCCGCGGTGTCGACGCGCACGTCGGCGGGCGCACCGCGGGCCGCCTGCTCGTCCCCGGCCAGCCGGGTCAGCAGCGAGCTGTTGAGCAGCATCGTCGCGTTGACGGCGAACATCAGCACGAGCGGGACGGCGACCGCGGCGACCCGGCGGTACTCGGCCCGCGCGATCAGCCCCGCCAGCCGGCCCGCGCGCCCGGGCGCCAGCCGGGCCACGACCGCGGTCAGCCCGCGCACCAGCAGCGGACCGCTCGCCGCCACGGCGCACAGCAGCAGCGCGCACGACACGAAGCTCATGCCCATGCCAAGGGGCCCGTCCAGGGGTACCACGGAAAGCACGGTGACGGCACCGGCCGCCGCGACCACCGACAGCACGACGCGCAGCGCGCCGGCGCCGCGTGGCGCGACCGCCGTCTCGGCCAGCGCCTGCGTCGGGGCGATCCGCACCGCCCGCCGGGCCGCGATCCGCGCCGAGAGCACCGTGAGCAGCACCCCTGCGAACGCCGCCGCGACGAGCACGCCGCCGTTGACCCGCACCGCGAACTGGGCCGGCACCACGCCGAGGTCGCGGAAGCGGCCCGCGATCATCCCGGCGATCGCGGCGCCCAACGGCGCGGCCGGTATCGAGGCGACGAGGCCCAGCACGGCCGCCTCCACGCCGAGCAGCCGCCGCAGCGTCCGGGGCGTCGCACCGATGGTGCGCAGCAGCGCGAGCTCGCGCAGCCGCTGCCGCACGCCCAGCGCCACCGTCCCGACCAGCACGAACACGGCCGCGAACGCGGTGATGCCGATGACGAACCCGAAGATCGAGATCGGCGCGACGTAGTCCGGCAGCGCGCCGGGCAGGTCCGCGCGGACGCGGTCGTCGCCGGTGAGCACCGGCGCGTCGGTCACCCGCAGGGCCGCGGCGGCGAAGGTGGCCGGATCCGCCGTACGGACGGCGATCGCGGTCGGCCCGGCCAGCCCCGACAGCGCGGCCACCTCCCCGTCCGCGACGAACAGCGCCCCCTGGGCCGGCAGCCCGTTTGCTTGCGCGGGCGCGGCGATGCCCGAGACGCGCAGCGACCGCACGCCGGCGCGGGTCGTCACCTCCACGGTCGAGCCGGGGGAGAGGCGCGCCCGCGCCGCGAGGTCGGCGTCGACGACCGCCTCGCCGGCCTTGGGCGGCGCCCCCGCGCGCAGCGCGAACGGCGTCAACGCCGCCGAGGCCCACCCGTGCCCGACCACCGGCGCCCCGTCGGCACCGCGCACCGTCCGCTGGTCGACGGCGAGCTGCACCGGGAACGCGTAGTCGGCAACGGCTTCCCGCACCCCCGGCAGCGCCGCGAGCCGCCCGGCCAGGTCGGCCGGCAGCGTACCCGCCCCGGTGAGCCGCTCGGTCTTGGTCTTGGTCTTGGTCTTGCCCTTCTTCTTGTGCGTCACGGTCGTCGCGGTCACCTCGCGCTCGCCGGACACCACCGCGTCCGCGCCGGCGAAGCGATCCGCGGGCGCCCGCGCGGTCAGGACGGAGAACAGGAGCAGCCCGCCGGCGCCGAGCAGCGCGACCGCGAGGAGCGCGGCCAGAAACGTCCCGGCGTAGGCACCACGGTGCCGGCGCAGCGTGCCGAGGGCGAGGCGGATCATCGCGCACTCACCGCCGTCATGCGGGCAGCGATCCCTTCGGCGGTCGGGCCGGTCAACTCGTCGACGACGCGCCCGTCGGCCAGGAACACGGCCCGGTCGGCCCATGCGGCGGCGGCCGGGTCGTGGGTGACCATGACGATCGCCGTACCCATGCGGTCCACCGCCTCGCGCAACAGCCCGAGCACCTCCCGCCCGGTAGCGAGGTCGAGCGCCCCGGTCGGCTCGTCGGCGAAGATCACCTCCGGCCGCCCCGCGAGTGCCCGCGCCAGCGCCACACGCTGCCGCTGCCCGCCGGACAGCCGCGCCGGCCGCTCGTCCTCCCGCCCGGCGAGCCCGACCCGCCGGATCACTTCACGCGCCCACCCCTTGTCCGCGCGCACCCCCGCCAGCCGCTGCGGCAGCAGCACGTTGTGCCAGACGGACAGCGAGTCGAGCAGGTTGTACGCCTGGAACACAAACCCGACGCGCCGCCGCCGCGCCTCGGTCAGCCGCGGCTCCTTGAGCCGCTCGATGTCCTCGCCGGCGAGCCGCACCCGCCCGGAGTCTGCCCGGTCCAGCCCCGCCGCGCAGTGCAGCAGCGTCGACTTCCCCGACCCGGAGGGCCCCATGACCGCGCAGAAGCTCCCTCGCGCAACCGCGACGGAAACCCCGTCCAACGCCCGGACCCCGGCTCCGGGGTAGGTCTTGATCAGGTCGTGCACCTCGACGACCGGCGTGTTCTCCATGCCTTACAGCCTCGGAAAATTCGCCGCCCGCGAACACATGGCACCCTTGGGTCTTGGGGGTATGGACAGCCCTACCCCGCCTTGTTCCGCGTCGCCGACCTCGTGAACCCTCGATCTGTCGAGCGCCCCAAGTGTCCACTTCGCCGCCGACTACTACGGACGTCCGTAGGGGCCGTCACCGCAGGTGGAACGTTGCGCCGTCGCCCGTGCTGGCGATGCCGGTGTTGTGGCCGATGGCGATCGAGCGCTCGCCCGACGCCTCGATGTGGGTCGACGTACGGGACCACCGCCGCGGCGGTGGTCGTCACGTCTACATCCATGTCACTTGGGTACACCCACCGCGCCACTCGCGGGAGTGGCCTCGCGGATGTCGGTGACGAGGCGGGCGATGCCCTCGGGCAGGTCCTCGACGCTCGGGCGGCCGTCCACGCGCGGCAAAGCGGCCACGAACTGCAGGCCGCCGGGAATGACGCCGCGGCCGGGCGCGCGGTCGGGGACGTTGGCGGCGGCGCGGCGGTCGATCTGGGAGTCGGCCGGCTCGCTCAGGCGCAGCTCAAGGCGGCTGCCGAAGCGGTCGCGGACGGGCGCCGGGACGTCGAGCCAGCGCGTCGCGGTCGCGACCACGTGTACGCCATAGGTCAGGCCCCGGCTCGTCAGGTCGTCGATCGCCTCCTCGAGGTCCGGGAAGTCGGCGCGGATCGTGGGCCAGCCGTCCACGACGAGGAACACGTCGCCGAACGGGTCGTCGGCGTGCTGGCCGGCGCGGCGGGCGCGGCGGTACGTCGCCATCGAGTCCACCGACGCCGCGGCGAAGCGGCGCTGGCGTTCGGCGCGCAGGGTCTGCAGGGCGGCCACCGTCCGGCGGACCGCGTCCGGGTCCTGGCGGGTGACCACGGTCGCGACGTGCGGCAGGTAGCGCAGGGCGGTCAGCGTGCCGCCGCCGAAGTCGAGGCAGTGGAAGGCGGCCTCGCGCGGGGTGTGCGACAGGGCGAGGCTCAGCATCAGGGTGCGCAGCACGGTGCTCTTGCCGCTGCCGGGGCCGCCGACGACGATCGCGTGGCCGGCCGGGCCGGACAGCTCCCACCACACCGGGTCGCGGCGCTGCTCCAGCGGGCGGTCCACGACGCCGATCACCGCATACAGGCCGCCCTGCAGCTCGGGGACCGGCACGGTCAGGCCGCGCTGCGGGTCGGCGACCGGGGCGGGCAGCAGGGCGCCCAGGGTTGGCGGCTCGGCCAGCGGCGGCAGCCACAGCGGGTGCGCCGGCTGGCCCTTGCCCTGCATGCGGGCGACCAGGGCGTCCAGGGCGCCGGCGCCGGGCGCGACGAGCGGGGCGCCGGGGTTCTCGCCGGTCGTCGCGGGCGCGACGTAGGCCGACACGTAGTCGTGGATGACCGGGGCGGCCGGCGCGGCGGCCCGGCCGTACAGGCCGGAGACGCTCGCCGCCCGGAACGGCCGCGGCGGCAGGCTGGCGACGCTGAGGTGGCCCTGACCGGGCGCGTCCGGGTCGCCGTCCGGCGCCGGGCCGAGCCCGATGCGGTAGGAGAGGTGCGCGTCCAGGGCGCGCGGGCGGCCCTCGTCGAGGCGCCGGGAAGCCAGCAGCAGGTGTACCCCGAGCCCGTGCCCGATCCGCCCGACCCCGGCGAGGGTGTCGATGAGCGCCGGCCGCGCGGCCAGCAGCTCGGAGAACCCGTCGCCGACGATGAGGAGGCTCGGGAAGGGGCGCTGCAGCTCCTGGCGGCGGCGCAGCTCGCCCTCGATCGCCGCGGCCAGGCGGTCGACGAGGGCCGGCTGGTCGGCGACGCCGGCGATGAGCGCGCCGGTGTGCGGCAGCGCCTCCAGGCCGGCGAAGGTGCCGCCGCCGTGCGCGTCGACGAGCAGGAAGTTGATGCGGTCCGGGCCGTGCGCGACCGCCAGGCCCGCCACGACGGCGCGCAGCAGCTCGGCGCGCCCGGCGTCGCCGGTGGCGATGACGAGGCCGTGCGGGCCGTCGCCGTCCAGGTCGAGCTCGACCGGGGCGCCGTCGGGCGACCAGCCGATCGGCACCCGCAGGGCGGCGCCCGCGGCGGCCCACCGCTCGGCCGGGTCGAAGTCGTCGACGGCGCTCAGGCCCAGCAGGGCGAGGTCGTCCGTGGTCTCCGATGCCTCCGGGCGCAGCGCGGCGAGCTGCATGGCGAGGGCCTCCGCCTCGGCCAGGCTCAGGGCGTCGGCGCGGCCGGCGGGGGTCCAGCCCTCGGCGGCGGCGCGCAACAGCATCCCGTAACCGTCCACGGAGACGACGGCGGAGGACGGGCCGTGCCCGGACGGCGCGGCGGAGAGGTCCAGCACCGTCACGCCGGCGACGCCGCCGTCGCGCAGGAGCTCGGAGCGCAGCTCGTCGCCGCCGTCGAGGACGAGCAGCAGGTGCGGCTCGCCCGCGCCGGGCTCGAAGCGGGGGCGGTTGCCCAGGATCGGGTCGAGCAACGTTTCCAGGGCCGCCATGGCCGGCACGACCAGGCGCACCGGGCCGAGGGCGTCGCGCAGCTGCGGGTGCTGCGCGTGCGGCAGCCACTTGGCCCACTCCCACAGCGGCGCCGCGCCCGGGCCGGCGCAGACGGCGACGAGCAGGTCGCGCGGCGAGTGGAACGCGGCGGCCTGCGCGACGATCGCGCGGGCCAGCGCCCGGGTCGCCTCCGGCGCGCCCTGGACGTGCAGGCGGGCGAGGTCGGCGAGCCGGAGCGCCACGGGCAGGTCCTCGACGGCGGCGTACGTCGTCATGAACCGGCGCACCTCGACCGCGCACATCGGGTCGAGGTTGTCCAGGGGGCGGGCCGGCGGCGGCACGATCGGGGTCGCGAGGGGCTGCGGGCCGAGCGCGACGCGCACGGAGCCGAAGTCGGGGTCGCCGGGGCGGCGCTCCCACAGGCGGCTGCTCGGCGGGATGGACCACAACGAATCCGGGTCCGGGTGGCGGTACAACAGCGTCGCCCTTTGCATCTCGACGCTCCGCCGGGCCCGGCGGCGCAGCTGGGCGAGGTGGCGCAGGTAGGCGCGGCGGGCGAGCAGCCGCTCCCGGCGGCCGGGCCCGGTGCCGCGGCCGAACAGCGCGACCAGCAGCCCGACGGCGGCCAGCGCGAAGAGCCCGGCGGTCAGGTACACCAGCGGCCCGACCGGCTGCCCGGCGAACAGCAGCGCCATGGAACCGGCGCCGAGCACCAGCGGCACCACCGCGACCAGCACCGCCCCGCCGCGCCCCGCCGACGCGGGCAGCTCCGGCGGCGGATCGAGCACCAGTTCGCCGGCTGGGTATTCAGGCTCGGCCCGCCGCATCGGCCTGGGGCGCACAACGGTGCTCACGGGGAGACATGCTAACGGTGGCGGCGCCGTGAGCGGCGGCTGCTAGGTTGGGCACTCTCGATGGACGCGGACGCTAGGGAGCGCGCGGCGATGGCCGAGAACGTTGGTGCCGGGCTGGCCCGGGTGGTGCTCGCCGCGCCCAAGCGGCGGCTGGACCTCGTGCTGCCGGAGCAGATCCCGCTGGCGATGCTGCTGCCGGGCGTGCTGCCGCGCGCCGGCGAGGCGCTCGCCGACGAGGGGCTCGAGCACGGCGGCTGGGTGCTGCGGCACACCGACGGCCGCCGGCTGGACCTGAGCGGCACCCTCGCCGCGCAGGGCGTGCGCGACGGCGACATCCTGCACCTCGCGCCCCGCTACGCGCAGTGGGCCGAGGTCGAGTACGACGACGTCGTCGACGCGGTCGCGGCCGGCGCCCGCCGGCACGGCGCGGCGTGGACGCCAGCGGCGACGCGCGCCACTGGCATCGGGGCGGCCCTGACGCTGCTGCTCGGCATGCTGGTGCCGCTGCTGGCCGCCGGGCCGTCGTGGACGGTGCCGGCGATCGTCGCGCTGGCCGTGGCCCTGGGCCTGCTCGCCGGCGGCGTCGTGCTGTCCCGCGCGCTGTCGGAGGCGACCGCAGGCGCGGCGCTCGGCGCGGCCGGGCTCGCCTACGCGTTCGTGGGCGGCCTGCTCATCCTCGGCGGCGACGACCCGCTGTCGCGCCTGGGCGCGCCGCAGCTGCTCGTCGGCGCCGGTGCGCTGCTGGTGGGCTCCGTCATCGGGTACGTCGCGATCGCCGCTCAGCTGCGCCTGTTCGTGGCCGGCATCGCCGCCGGCGCGCTGGGCGTCGGCGCCGGCCTGCTCGGCCTGACCGACCTCGGCGCCCCCGAGTGCGCCGCCGCGCTGATCGGCGCCCTGGTGCTGCTGGCGCCGGGGATCCCGCAGGCCGCGGTGCGCCTGGGCCGGGTGCCGGTGCCGCGGCTGCCGCGCACGACCGACGACCTGCTGCGCCCCGACCCGGTGCCGCCGGCCGCCGCCACGTACGCGCGGGTCGCCCGGGCCGACGAGATCCTCACCGGGCTGCTCCTCGCCTTCGCCCTGCTCAACGTCGTTTCGAGCTGGCTGGTGCTGCGCAACGGCGGCGCCGTGGCCGAGGTCCTCGTCGGCGTGGTCGCCGCGGCCGCCGCGGTGCGCGCGCGCCTCTTCGCCGCCGTGCGCCACCGGCTGCCGCTGCTGGTGGCCGCCCTTGCCGGCGTGGCGCTGCTGACGGTCCGCCTCGCCGACGGGGACCGGGTCGTGCAGGGCGCGGTCGCGGCCGGGCTGCTGCTGATCGCGATCGCCGCGGTGGCGGCCGGCGTGCGCTACGGGTCGCGGCCGCCGTCGGCGTACCTGGGCCGGGCCGCCGACGTGCTCGACGTGGTGCTGGTGCTGTCGGTCATCCCGCTGGCCTGCCAGATCCTCGGCGCCTACGCCTGGGCGCGCGGTCTCGGCGGCTGAGTCGCCGTCCTTTTGTTCGGTGCCAAGCACGGAGGGGGACACACGCCGATGCCGTCCCGGCGGGAGCAGATCCAGTCGCACCAACATGCCATGCAGCGCGTCGTCGGCGCGTTCGTCGCGGGCGACGCCGAGCCCGCGCAGGAGCCGACCCGCCGGCTCGGCGCTGCCGCGTTCGCCGGCCTGCTGGTCGCCGCGGTGGCGCTGGCCGGCGCGGGCGTGTTCGGGCTGCTGCGCCCGGGCGGCAGCACCGGCTGGAAGCACGAGGACGCCGTCGTCATCGAGCGCGAGACGGGGACCCGCTACGTGTACCGCGGCGGCCTGCTCTATCCGGTCGCGAACTTCTCCTCCGCCGTGCTCGCCGTCGGCCGCGCCCCCGAGCCGGTCATCGTGTCGCGGGCGTCGCTTTCCGGCACCGCGCGCGGCCCGCTCATCGGCATCGCCGGCGCGCCCGACGCGCTGCCGGCCGCGGACCGGCTGCTGCGCGACGCGTGGTCGGTGTGCGCCACGAGCGGGCGCGACTCCGGCGGCGCGACCACGGTGACGAGCGAGGTCCTCGTCGCGCGGGCCCCGTCGGGCGGCACCGACCTCGGCGATGCCGGCATCCTGGTGCGGGAGAACGGCAGCCAGAAGGTGTACCTCGTGTGGCACGGCCGCCGGTTCGCCATCAACAGCAAGCAGGCGCTGACCGCGCTGAACGTCGACGCGCAGCCCCGCATCCCGGTCGACGACGCGTGGCTCAACACGGTCCCGGTCGGCCTGCAGATCACCCAGCCGCCGGTCGAGGGGCGGGGCAAGGCGTCCACGCCGCTGCCGAGCTACCTCGTCGGCCAGGTCATCACGGTCGACGGCGCCGGCTACCTGGTGCGCCAGGCCGACCTGCTCCCACTGACCCCGGTCGAGCAGGCGATGATCCTGGCCGACCCGAACACCGCCTCGGCGTACCCCAACGCGACCCCGGCGGCCAAGACGGTCCAGGCCGCCGACATCGCCGCCGTCACGAAGGCCACCCGCCCGCCGGCCTCCGACCTCGACCCGCCGGCGCAGCCCCCCGCGATGGCGAGCGCCGACGCGGCCCGCATGATCTGCACGACGTTCGCCGACGGCCAGGCCGCCCCGAAGTTCGTCCTCAACGCCGACCCGCGCCCGGGCGGCGAGGGCATCGCCACCAACGGCAGCGCCACCGACCTCGTCGCCGACCGCGTCCTGGTGCCGCCGGCCTCGGGCGTGCTGGTGCGCTCCGCGCAGTCCTCCGAGGCCGACTCGGGCACGCTGTTCCTGGTAACCGACCAGGGCCGCCGCTTCGCGGTGCCGGGCACGGAGCCGCTGGCCTGGTTCGGATACGGCGGTGCGAAGCCGATCGAGCTACCGGCGAACGTCGTCGCGCGCATCCCGGCCGGCCCGGCCCTCGACCCTCGTGCCGCGCGCCGCCCGCTGACCGGCTGAGCCTTTCGCTCTTCGCCTTTCGCTCTTCGCTGTTCGCTCTCCGTCTTTCGCCTTTCGCCTTTTGTCGACAAGTCGGGCACTCCGTGCCACGACTTGTCGGATTTATACCCCGGCTGGGGATAAATGGCGGCGGATGGCTCAGTCGTCCCCGAACGCCTCGGCGAACACGGCGTGGACCGGCGTGTGCGGCAGCCGGTCGTAGATGGCGAACACGACGTTGTCGAAGCACGGCACCTCGCGCAGCGCCGCCGCGAACGCGGCCGCCACCTCGACCGGGAGGTTGCGGAACACGCCGCAGCCCCACGCGCCGAGCACCAGCGTGCGGTGGCCGTGTGCGGCGGCCACCCGCAGCACACGGGCGGCGCGGCGGCGCAGCACGGCGGGCACGTCGCCGGCGTCCTCGGACTGGTTGCGCAGGATCGCGCCGAGGTTCGGGGCGGCGGCGGTCAGGAACGCCGTCGTGTACGCCTCGCCGAGCAGCCGGCCCTTGTCGTCGCGGAACACCGGCACGCCCGGCGAGTAGATGACGCGGTCGCTGTAGCGCAGGTCGCGCTGGTGGCGGTGGAAGTCGTAGAAGGCCGGGGCGGTGCGCTGGCTGGTGTACAGGGCCGAGGCGCGCGCCAGGCTCTCCTCCTGCGCGACCGCGCCGCCGAGGAAGCCGCCGCCGGGGTTCTTCGCCGAGGCGAACACGAGCGTCGCCGCACCCGGCCCTGCGCGCCGCGCGGCCTGCAGCGTCGACTCGCGGGTCACCTCGATCGCGGGCGGCCCGTCCGCCGGGCGCCCGGCCGGCAACTCCTCGTCGGGCTCGTAGAGGCGCGTGCCCGCCAGCGACGCGGCCACCGCGGCGGCGATCGACACCGTCGCGCCGTCGGGGTTGACGTAGTCGCCGCGCTCGGCGATCGCCACGGTCTGACGGGCGATCTCCCGCAGTCGGCCACTCACGCCGGTCACCATAGCCTCTGTCGTGTTCCGGGCCGACGTGGTTTTCCGGTGGGCGTAGCGTTCGCGGCTATGAGCGATCCGGTCTCACAGCAGCCGCAGCCGCTGCCCGAGAGCGCGCGTGCCCGCATCGGCCGCGCCCGGCAGGGCAAGCCGTTCTTCACCTCCGACCTGTCGGTCAACGAGTTCGTGCTGACCTCGCAGGCCGGCTTCGAGCCGCTCGGCCTCGTGATGGGCACGTGCATCTACCACGTCGGCATCCAGCAGTCGCGCTGGAGCGTCAGCCAGGAGCTGCAGGTGCTCAGCCAGGCGATGTACCAGTGCCGCGAGCTGGCCATGGCCCGCATGGAGAGCGAGGCCGACGCCCTGGGCGCCGACGGCGTCATCGGCGTGCGGATCCGCTCGCTGAACTACCAGTTCGCCTCCGACGTGCTGGAGTTCGTCGCCGTCGGTACGGCGGTGAAGGCGGCGAACGGCCAGTCCTACCGCACGCCCCATGGCCGCCCGTTCACGTCCCACCTCAGCGGCCAGGACTTCTGGACGCTGCACCGCCACGGCTGGATGCCGCGGGGCCTGGTGCTGGGCACGTGCGTGTACCACATCGCGCATTTGACCTTCCGCCAGATGCTATCCAACGTCGGCCAGAACGTCGAGCTCACCAACTTCTCACAGGCCGCCTACGACGCGCGCGAGATCGCGATGGACCGGATGCAGTACGAGGGCCAGCTCCTGGAGGCCGACGGCATCGTCGGCGTCACGGTGGAGGAGTCGGCCTGGGAGTGGGGCCAGCACGCGATCGAGTTCTTCGCGATGGGCACCGCGGTGGCCCGCCTGCACCCGGACGCCCAGCCCGAGCACCCGACGATGGTCATGCCCCTGACGTAGGCCTCAGGAGGTCAGCCGCCGCAGGGCCTCGACCGCGGCCGTGTCGCTCCCGGCGTTCTCGACCAGCGCGGCGGTGAGCGCGCGGCACCACTCGTCCGCGCTCACCGTCTCCGAGGACAGCACCACACCCCGCGACTGGTGCCGGATCACGGTGGTCGGGCGCGCACCGACCCCGTCCCGGTCGATCTCGAACCGCCGCTCGCCGAGCGTGACGGCCACCCCGAGCACCGCCGGCTCCCGCCCGCTCAGGCGCGCCTTGAGCCGCCCTTCGCGCCTGACCTCGACCAGGTGCTCCGGCAGCGCCCCCGACAGGACCGCCAGCAGCATCCCGCCGTGCAGCGAGAGGTCGTCGGCGCACCGGCGCAGCTGCGCCGCCACGATCTCCAGATCCAGGTGCGACTCCGGGTTCACGCCCTTCATCGTACGGACGCCGCCTCTTCCCGCCCCCGCCCAGCGCGGTGTAGGCAGATGCCATGGAGGCCGATCCGCGCTCGATGGTCGCGACGACCAACAGCGGCATCATGAACACCGGCGACAATCCGAGGTTCATCAGGATCGACGCCGGCTCGTCGCTTCCCGCCCCGTTCCGCGTCGTCGGTCTTCCCCGGGAGCCGGTCGTGCCGTTCGTGGGCCGGGACCGCGACCTGGCGCTGCTGGAGGCGTCGGCGTTGACGCGGGCGCTGTACAACCTCGCGTACGCACTGGATGCGATGGACAGGCCGGATGAGGCACTCCCGCTACGCCGGCGGGCCTTGGAGGTCAGCGAGGCCGCGCTGGGACCCGATCACCCCATCGTCGCGGTTCGCCTGCACAACCTGGCCACGACCTTGCTGTTGCTGTCCCGCCCGACGGAGGCCCGCCCTTTGCACGAGCGGGCCTTGCGCATCAGCGAGTCCACGCTCGGCCCGGACCACCCGACGACGGTTACGATCAGCCGGAATCTCGCGGAGCTCGAGCTGCCGGAGTGAAGAAGAGGTGCTCCGGGGTGTCGGCCGGGGGCGCCGGCGGGGTGGGCTCGCCGGGGCGCCAGCCGCGCTCGCGGCCCCGGCGAATCGCCGGGCGCAGTGCGAACAATGCGGCCGTCGCCAGGAGGACCGTCAGGGCCACCGCGAGGCCCGTCAGGGCCGCCGAGGACCAGCCCGAGGAGGGCGTCGTGGCCGACGCGGGAGGCAGTGCGGGGCCGCTCGCCGGGTTCTCCCGCGGTGGGGCCTCCGTCACGGCGCGGTACGGGTCGAGCATGCCGTAGCCGAACTCGTTGCTGCGGCCGCCGCCCGCGATGCGGTCCGAGGTGATGCGCAGGCGCCAGGAGACGTCGGAGTTCTTCAGGTACGGCTGCGAGGACCACAGCAGGGCGGCCGCGGCACTGACGAAAGCGGGTGCCAGCGTCGGGTCCTTGAAGGACTGGTGGCCGCTCGCGCGCGTCGCCGCCAGGATCTGGGCGCCGGGGGCCGACAGGTCGACGTAGCTGCCGACCTGGGACGTGGGGACCCGGGACTGGTGGTCGTCCACCGCGGCCACGCCGAGCACGTTCTCGTACGCCGCGGGGTAGGACGACGGGTCGTTGGGGACGGGGTTGCGGGCCGAGCCGATCGGCGGAAGTTCGGCGTCCGTGGTGGGGTGGTGTGCGCCCACCGTGGCGACGACCAGGCAGCCCTTCGTCGTGATGGCGTAGTCGACGGCCTGGGAGAGGGGCTGTGCGTCCTTGTCCAGCGCGACCGAGATGTTGATGATTTTCGCGCCCTGGTCGGCGGCGTAGCGGATCGCCTGGGCCAGGACGTCGGGGTTCACCGGCGAGTCGGGCTTGTCCGTCACGCGCAGCGGGAGGATCTTCACGCCCTGGGCGAGGCCCTCGAACGCGGTGCCGTCGATGTGCTTCGCGGCGATGAGGCTCGCCACCGCCGTACCGTGTGATGTGCAGTCGAAGTCGGCGCCCGGTGTGTTGCGCACGAAGTCGAAGCCGGGCAGGACCTGGCCGGACAGCTGCGGGTGGGCGCCGTCCACGCCGGTGTCGAGGACGGCGACCGTGATGCCGGTGCCCGTCGTGAGGGGCCAGATGCGCTGGGCGTCGAAGAGGCGCTGCGGCCAGGGGCGGTCGGCGATCACGGAGCCCGGGGGCTCGGGGGTGTCGCAGACGCCGGGCGGGGGCGGGCCGGCGGCGGCCGTCGTCGGGACCAGCCAGGCGGTCACGGCCAACAATGCGGCCGCGGCGGCCGACCAACGCTGACGGTGCACGTCACGGGGCCCTTCTATCGCGCGGACCACGCTATGGTACGGCGTATGACGCGCACCTTCGACGGATCGGTGGGGTGGGCGGCGTTGCGCCCGACGTTCGCCGATCGGCTCGGGCCGCAGACGCTCGAAGCGCTGGACGACGCCGTCGCGTTCGCGACGCAGCGGCACGGGGAGCAGCGGCGGCCGGCCGGCGAGCCCTACGTCGAGCACCTGCTCGAGGCGCTGCAGGTGCTCGTCGACGCGGTCGGGGAGCGGGACCCGGACACGCTGCGCGCCGCGGTGCTGCACGACGTCGTCGAGGACACGCCGACGACGATCGACGAGGTGCGGGAGCGGTTCGGGGATCGGGTCGCCGAGCTGGTCGGGTGGGTCACCAAGAGCGGGGACCGCGCGCAGTACCTGGCTCGGCTGCGGGACGCGCCCGATGCCGCCATCGCGGTGAAGCTCGCCGACCGGCTGAGCAACGTGCAGCGGCTGCGCACACACCCGAGGCCGGAGAAGCGGGCGTCCTACTACCGGGAGACGGTCGCGACCATCGTCCCGCTGGCCGCCGGTCGGCCCTGGTTCCAGCAGTGGTACTCCGAATGGCAGGCCGGCCACGCAGACCTGGACGGCTAGCGGGCAGGCTGTCCGTGGTACTGCCGCTCGATGCTCGTCGGCGCGAGCCACACGTAGCGGTTCGCGCCGCCGCCCATCAGAGCCAGCATGTCCGGCGTCATCTCCTGCAACGGGCCGGCGCCGTTCTCCGGCAGGTTCAGCGCCGCCGCGGCCACGGCGGCCTCGGGCGGGCTCAGCTGCTGCAGCATGACCAGGTCGACGCCCTGCAGGGTGTGCGCGAGCTCGGGGGCCAGCTGCGGTACCACGGCGATCTGGGTCTGCCACGCACCCAGCTGCGCCGGCGTGCCGGCGGGCGCGACGATCAGCAGCGGCTGGCGAGGGCTCGCGGGCGCGGCCGGCGGGCGCGGGTCGTTCCACAGCACCATGCGGTCGTTCATGCCGGTCGCCCACTCGCCGAGGCCCTGCCACGGGCGCGGGTCGGTGCCCATCACGATGACGCGGGCGCCCAGCGCGAGGGCGCGGAACACCAGGATCCGCTGGGCCCACAGGCCGCCGACGAGCGTCACGCGGGTCGGCTCGGGACGGAACAGCCGGACCGGCACCGGGCGGCGCTGGTAATCCACGCCGATGATGAGCCCGGCCGGCCCGGTGCCGGCGCGCACCTGGCCGAGCGCCTCGGCCGTGACCTCGTGCCAGCCGACGTGCAGGGCCGGCAGGGTGGGCGCCAGCGGGCCGATCGGGCGGCCCGGCGGAGGCGGCGCCGCAACCGGCACGGGCGCAGGCGGCGGTGGGGGAGCCGCGACCGGCGCGGGAGGAGCCGCGACCGCCGCGCCCTGCCAGGGGAGCTCGGGCGCCGCGGCCGGCGACAGCGAGCTCTCCAGGTCGAACTGCGGCGGGGCCATCGCCGGGTGCACCTCTTGGGTGACGTGCGACTCTGGCTGCTGGAAGGGGCGTACCGGCTGGGTCACTTGGCACCGCCTCCGGTCGGGGCGCAGGCGTACACGGCCGGCCCATGCTCCCCGTCGAGGCGCACGAGCTCGGCGTTCGCGGCGGTGGCCGCCTCCTCGATAGCGCGCACCGCCGGCTCGAGGGCGCTCGCGGTCGCCGCCACCCGCACCAGGCAGCGCGCGGCGAGGCCCTCGCCGTCGCGGGTCAGCGTGAGCGAGGCGGCGCAGGACGCCGCCGGCAGCGAGAGCAGCCGCTCGAGCAGCGCGGCCGTCTCCGGCAGGCGGGGCCAGGTCTTGAGCCACAGGCCGTTGTGCGACAGCTCGCCGTTGCGCCACGCGGTCCACTCCTCGCGGGGGCGCCAGGGCTCGCCGGGATGGCCGTAGCCGGGGACCGCCGGGTCGAACTCGCAGGCGCGTACGAGGGCGCCGACCAGCTCGCCGGCGGTGAGGATCCGGTGCTCGAGGCCGGCGGCGCGCAGCAGCCGACTCGCCTTGCGCGCGAGCGAGGCGACCAGCTCGGGCGCGCGCTCGGCGTCGTCGGCGCCGCCCAGGCCGGCCTCGGCGCGGGTGCGCGCGTCGAGGCGCACCGCGACCCACGTGGTCCGCTCGGCCGGCACCGGCGGCGCGGTCTGGAGCTGGTGTAGCTCGTGGTAGGAGCGCGCGGCGAACTGCGCGGCGTCGATCTGCGGCCACGGCGCCGGGACGCTCACGGTGCTGACCTGGACGACCGCGCCCGCATCGGCGGCGTTGTGCAGGACCTTTGCCAGCAGATCCAGCGGTACCCCAGCAGCCGCATCCCCGCTCATGGACGCCTCGCCGCCGAGCTGGACCGCGGCGTACCACCCGGCGGCGTCGCACCCGATGCCGATCGGCCGGTCCTGCGCCGTCTCGCCGGGGACGTCCCGGACGGTCAGGCCGGGCGCGAGAGTCCGCAGCATCACCAAGGGCAGTCCGTCGGCGGAGTGCGGGACCGGGCCGGCCTTGCGGCGGCGGCGGAACTCGCCCGCCATCGCCCGCCGCTCCAGCCACCAACGGCCGCGGGCGCGCAGCAGGGCGATCACGATGACGAGGATGCCGGCGAATGCGGTGATCCCGGCTACGACCGGCCCGCGCGGCAGCACCGCTGCGATGCCGAGCAGCACGGCCTCGACGAGCAGGACCCGCCCGATGGGCAGGCCCGCGAACAACCCCGGCCGCCGCCGCAGCCGCGGCTGTTGCGCGGGCACCGGCGCTTGCGTCATGGGATCGCAGCTTACCCATTCCCTTCCGCCGATGGCGCGGGGCAGCGCCTCCGCCGGCCGCGGAGGTCGAGGAGCTGTCGGAGGGCGGATACGCGCGGTACGAGGAGCCGAACTGACCGGGGCACTGTCGGAAACGCGACGGTCGGCCACGAGTCACCGCGCCGGGTGAGGGTCGCCGCGTCCGCGGTGGGCACCTGGCGCGCATGCCAGCTAAGAAGAAGGGCAGCCAGCCGTGGCTGCATCAGCAGGGCCACGAGATCCAGCGGTTCGGGCAGATCAGGCAGTTCCCGGTCGCGCTCTCCTACGAGGCCCGCATGTACTCCTGCGAGCGGCTCAACCAGGTCCTCGCCGACACGCAGATCCTCTATGCGCTGTACAAGAAGCACCACTGGCTCATGCGCGGGCCGACCTTCTACCAGCTTCACCTGCTGCTGGACAAGCACGCCGGTGAGCAGATCGAGCTCGTCGACGCGCTGGCCGAGCGGGTGCAGACCCTCGGCGGCATCGCGGTCGGCGACCCGCGCCACGTCGCCGAGCTGACCCGGGTGCCTCGCCCGCCGGACGGGGCCGAGGAGGTACCGGCGATGCTTTCGCGCCTGCTGGAAGCGCACGAGATGATCCTGCAGGAGTGCCACGACGCCGCCGCCAAGGTCATGGAGCAGGGCGACGACGGCACCAACGACCTGCTCGTGTCGGAGGTCATCCGGACGGGGGAGCTCGAGGCGTGGTTCCTCGCCGAGCACCTCGTCGACACCCCGCTCGTGCGCACGGAGGAGGAGGCGCGGGCGGCCGCCAACGGCCGCCGTTGATGGGAGGCGCTACCGTGTCGGCGTGACGAGGCATATCGAGTCGCAGCTGGGCATCGACCTGGGCACCACGCACACGGTCGCTGCACTGACCGCCCCCGACGGTCGAAGCCAGCCGCTGCTGTTCGACGCCAGCTTCCTGCTGCCGTCGTCGGTCTACGCCGAGGTCGACGGGCACCTGCTCGTCGGCAGGGACGCCGAGCGCAGTGCGCGACTCGACCCATCCCGCTACGAGCCCAACCCGAAGCGCCGGGTCGACGACGGCACGGTGCTGCTGGGCCAGCGCGAGTACGCCGTGTCGGACCTGCTCGCCGCGCTGCTGCGGCGCACGGCCGACGAGGCGTCGCGGGTGCTGGGGATCATGCCGGTGCGCTCGGTGCTGACGTACCCGGCGAACTGGGCCACGCACCGCCGCTCGGTGCTCGCCGACGCGGCGGCCCGAGCCGGCATGCCGGCGCCGATCCTGGTGCCCGAGCCGATTGCGGCCGCCGCGTACTTCACCACCGTCCTCGGGCGCAACATCGTCCCCGGCGGCGTGCTCGTGGTGTACGACTTCGGCGGCGGCACGTTCGACACGACGGTGCTGCGCCGCCGGCCCGACCTCGGCTGGGACGTGCTGGCCAGCGACGGCCTGCCCGACGTCGGCGGCGTCGACCTCGACGCCGCGATCATCGCGCACATCGGGCAGTCGATGACGACCAGCGACCCGCAGCGCTGGCGGGACCTCGTCGAGCCCGGCGACGACGCCGCCCGGCGCCGCAACCACCTGCTGCGCGAGGACGTGCGTTCGGCGAAGGAGCAGCTCTCGCGCAGCTCCACCGCGAGCGTGCACCTGCCGTTGTTCGAGACCGACGTGCACGTCACCCGGCCGGAGTTCGAGCAGCTGTCCCGCTCCTACCTGGAGCGCACCGTCGACCTGACCGCCACCACGCTGCAGCGCGCCGGCGTGCGGGTGGACCAGATCGGCGGGTTGTTCCTGGTCGGCGGCTCGAGCCGGATCCCGCTGGTCAGCACGCTGCTGCACCAGCGCCTCGGCGTCGCGCCGACTCTGATCGAGCAGCCGGAGCTGGTGGTCGCGCTCGGCAGCGTGCTGGCCGCGATGCCGCCGCGCCCGGCGCCGTTCCCCGCGCCACCGCCGCCGGCCGGGCCGCGCCCGCCGATGATGATGGGGCCCACCGGCGCCCCGCCTGTCATGGGCGGCCCGCCGCCGAACGCGCCCGTCTCGGGGCCGAGCCCGGTGCCGGTCTCCGGCCTGCCGGTCTCCGGCCTGCCGGTCTCCGGCCTGCCGGTCTCAAGCCTGCCGGTCTCCGGCGGGCCGCGGCCGCCGGTCTCGGGCCCGGTCTCACCGGCCGCGTTCCAGTCCGCGGCGACGCCGCAGTCGCCGCCGGGCCAGCCCAACAGCACCGCCGTTTTCGGTGCTGCGCCGCCGGCACCATTGACCTCACAAGCCCCGCCGCCGCCCTACGGCCCGTCCGCCCCGCCGCCGCGCCCGGGCGGCTCCGGCGGCCGGCTCGGCCTGCTCGTCGGCATCGTCGCGGTGCTCGTGCTGCTGCTCGGCGTCGGCGGCGTCGCGGCGTGGCGGGCGGTCAGTAACGACAAGTCCAACGACAACGGCTCGGCCACCGGCGGTCGCGGCGGCGCCGGCAACAACGGCTCGGGCGCCGACGCCACGGACGACTCGGGCGGCCAGGCGGCGAGCACCAAGAACGCCCAGCCCGGCCCCGACCAGCAGACGGCGCAGGTGGGCAAGACGGTCTGGTACGCCCAGTTCAAGATCACCGTGAACAAGGTGACCTACAACGGCAAGGCCGAGCAGCACCCGCTCTCCGCCGAGGTCGTCATGGAGAACCTGGGCTCCGACAACGAGACGCCGTACCTGCCGATCGTGCTCTCCGTCGGCGGGCAGCAGTACACGGGCTCGTTCCGGGAGAACAGCACGGTCGCGGGCGGGCAGAAGAGCAACTACAACGTCGACTTCTCGATCTACGACCCGCTGAAGGGGAACCTCACCTCCGGCGAGATCATCATCGGCGACGCGGACCGCGAGCAGCCGAAGATCCCGCTCGGCGGTGGCGCGCCGGTGGCGTACGAACCGTTGAATCTGATCAAGAGCAAGAAGGTCACGGCGCACGACGTGACGGCCACGTACACCACGTGCGACCTGCGCGGCGGCTTCTTCGACTACAACGGCCAGGCGAAGAAGGGCTACCGCGTGGTCATGTGCAAGGTCGACATCCAGTACACGGGCAGCTCCAGCAAGTACGTCGGCCAGGAGCACTTCCGGCTCCTGCAGCCCGACGGCACCGAGATCGGGCCGCTCACGGCGCCGAACGAGGCGCTCTCGGGCAGCCAGGTCGCGGTGGGCACCGACCTCGCGTTCCAGGTGAAGATCGACGCGGCCGGGACCTACAAGCTGCGCCTGGTCGACCTCGGCGATCACAAGGACCGCCAGGCCGGCGATGTCGCCGAGGTCGACCTGGTCCTCAAGTAGGAGCGGACCTACCGGGCGCCGCCGTTGACGTAGAGGGTCTGGCCGGAGACGTAGGAGGCCTCGTCGCTGGCCAGGAACGCGATGACGGCGGCGACCTCCTCGGGCCGGCCGACCCGACGCAGCGGCGTGCGCTCGGCGGCCATGGCCTGGTGCTCCTCGGCGCTGCTGCCCACGCGCTCGGCCGTCGCCGCCGTCATGGGCGTCGCGATGTAGCCGGGCGCGACGGCGTTGACGGTGATGTCGTACGGCCCCAGCTCGATCGCCAGGGTCGCGGTGAGCCCCTGGACGCCCGCCTTCGCGGCGGCGTAGTTGACCTGCCCGCGGTTGCCGAGCGCGGAGCGGCTGCTGAGGTTGACGATGCGGCCGTACCGCGCCGGCACCATGACCTTCTGCGCGGCCTGGCAGCACAGGAACATGCTCGTCAGGTTGGTGTTCAGCACCGCCTGCCACTCGTCGTACGGCATCTTGAACAGCAGGTTGTCGCGCGTGATACCGGCGTTGTTGACGAGGATGTCGATCCGGCCGATGCCGGCGAAGACCTCGTCGACCTGCTCCTTGTCGGTCACGTCGCACTGCACGACGCCGTCGCCGGCCTGCCGGTCCAGCCGGACCACCTCGGCGCCCTGCTCCCGCAGCAGCGCCGCGGTCGCCGCGCCGATGCCCTGCGCCGCGCCCGTCACGACGGCCGTCCGGCCCTCAAACCGCATCATTCGTCACCTTTCCACCAGTACCGCAGAACCTTGACCGACCCCGACGCACATGGTCGCGAGGCCGCGCGTGTCCCCGGTCCGCTGCATGCGGTGCAGCAGCGTGGTGAGGATCCGCGCGCCCGAGCAGCCCAGCGGGTGCCCGATCGCGATCGCCCCGCCGTCCGGGTTGATCATCTCCGGGTCGAGCCCGAGCTGGTCGGCGCAGGCGAGGACCTGCGCGGCGAACGCCTCGTTGAGCTCGGCCTGCTGCACGTCGCCGACCTTCCACCCGGCCCGCTGCAGCGCCTTGCGGGTGGCCGGCACGGGCCCGACGCCCATCACGTCGGGGTGCACGCCCGCCGACGCGCCGGCGACGTACCGCCCGAGCGGCTCCAGCCCGAACTCCCGCAACGCGTCCTCGCTGACCAGCAGCAGCCCGGCGGCGCCGTCGTTGAGCGGCGAGGAGTTGCCCGCCGTCACCGTGCCGCCGTCGCGGAACACCGGCTTGAGCTTCGCGAGCTTCTCGAGGCTGGTGTCGGCCCGGATGCCCTCGTCGGCGCTCACCCCGTCGATCGGCAGCACCTCGGCGGCGAAGTGCCCGGCCTGCGTGGCGCGGTCGGCGTTGCGGTGGCTGCGCAGCGCGAACGCGTCCTGCCGCTCGCGGGACACGCCGTAGCGCGCGGCGACCTCCTCGGCCGTCTCACCCATGCTCAGCAGCCCGTGCAGCTCGCGCATCCGCGGGTTGACCAGCCGCCAGCCGAGGCGGGTGTCCGCGATCGACATCGCATTGGGCAGCGGGTCGTCGGGCCGGGGCAGCACGAACGGCGCCCGGCTCATCGACTCCGACCCGCCGGCGACCACGACGTCGGCCTCGCCCGCGGCGATGGTGCGCGCGGCGACGGTGACCGCCTCCATGCCCGATGCGCAGAGCCGGTTGACGGTCGCGCCCGGCACGCTGTCGGGCAGCCCGGCGAGCAGGACCGCCATCCGGGCCACGTTGCGGTTGTCCTCGCCGGCCTGGTTGGCCGCGCCCCAGTACACCTCGTCGACGCGCGCCGGGTCGATCCCGACCACCAGCTCCTTGACCACGGCCGCCGCGAGATCGTCGGGCCGCACGTGGGAGAGCGCGCCACGCAGCTTCCCGATCGGCGTGCGCCGCGCGGCGGCAAAGTACACGGTTCGCATGCCCCTAAAACTAACACTGTAAGTAGGCCGTGGAACCGTCCGATGCGCCACACCGTCGAAGGGCTCATGAAGCTCTCGCGCCTGATCCCAGCGGTCGCCCTGCTCGCGGCCGGCTGCGCGTCCCCGACGGTCGCCGGCAAGCCGCCCGCCGGCTATGCGCCGGCGGACCTCGTCCTGCGCGTGGACACCGCCGGCGGCATGCTGCCCGTGTCGGCCACCGTGACCAACCTGCCGGAGCTGAGCGTGTACGGCGACGGCCGGGTCGTCACCGTCGGCCCGATCCCGGAGATCTACCCCGGCCCCGCGCTGCCCAACGTCCAGGTCGTGCACATCGGCCGCGCGGACGTGTCGGCACTGGCCCGCCGTGCCCTGGAGGCCGGCGTCGGCAACGGCGAGGACACCGGCACGCCCAACGTCGCGGACGCCCCGTCGACCCACATCACCGTGCGCACCGAGTCCGGGCTGGTCGACACCACCGTCCTGGCGCTCGGCCTCGACGCGGGCGAGCTGAGCCATGAGCAGCGGGCCGCGCGGGAGCGGATGAAGGAGCTGGTGGACGCGCTGACGGACCTGCCGCGGACGCTCGGGAAGGGGGCGGTGAGCTCGCCCGCGGCGTACGAGCCTTCGCGCATCGCGGCCGTCGCGACCGAGTGGCGGCCCTCGGACACGCTGCCCTCCGACCCGCCGGCGGTGCGGTGGCCGGGCTCGGCGTCGCTGCCCGGGCCGGCGGTGCCGAACCGGCCGAGCGTGAACTGCGTGGACGTCGAGGCGGGGCCGGTGCTGGCGGCGGCGAAGGGCGCGAACGCGCGGACGCCTTGGGTTTCGGGCGACGCGCGCTGGTCGGTGCAGTTCCGCCCGTTGTTGCCGGACGAGTCCTCGTGCGCGGACCTGTCTTGACTTCTGTACGAGCCCGAAATGTCCGGCGCCTGGCGGCGCCGGACATTTCGCCAATTTCGTAGTCACGTGATTGATGTTACGAAATGTTGGATAAATCGGGTGCTGGGTGCCGGATTTATCCGGATCGAGACGGTTCTTGCGAGGCGCGCCACTCGGGCGTCGGTTCCGAGCCCTGGACCGCGCGCCAGAGCCAGGCGCCCGAGGAGCGGCGCGAGAGCAGTCCGGTGATGCGGTACGGGAACGGCTCGACCGTCCCGTCGGCCGCGTGCTCGGCTCCGTCGGCCTCGGCGATGAGGAACGCGGCGCCCGGCAGGCTGTGCACCGTCGCCGAGGTGGTCTGCCAGCCGTAGGCTTCGGGGCGGGCGAACAGGCCCGTCAGGAGCGCGCGCACCGCATCGCGGCCGGTCGCCGATTCGCCGGCCTCCGAGCCGACGTACGTGATGTCGTCATCGGGCACGAAGCAGGCGAGCGCGGCCTCCACGTCCCGGGTCAGAAACGCGTGGCCCAAGCGGTCGACCATCTCGACCACATCGCTCATGTCGTCACCACCAGCTGCTTCGGCGAGCGCACGCCCGGCAGATACAGGACCGCCGAGGACGCCCGCGCCGACGAGCGTGTCCTGCGCGCCTGCCTGAGGCGCCCGCGAGCGTGCCCCAGAGCCACACGTTGCCCCGGCCGTGGTTGATGCCCTCCTTGAACTTGGCCCAAACCGACGTCTCGGAACTGTCGGAACCGGTCCCCCCGCGGCCCAGGCGGCCGGGCGCGGACTCGAGCAATGCGGACAAATCGCAACTACAGCGCGTCGCGTGGCCTCAAGCGCTTCGCTCCGCGGGTGCGCCGCGCGGTTGACGCAAAAGCACCAAACAACGATAAGTCGGGCACTTCGTGCCGCGACTTATCGGACTTATCTCCTGTCAGGGTATAAAGCCGATAAGTCGTGGCACGAAGTGCCCGACTTATCGCAAAAAAGCGGGAAATCAGCGGCTCGCGCGACGGGCCGCGGCGCTGTGGGAGCCGCTGAAGGCCAGGCCGTGCGGTATGCACTCGGCCTCGGGGGCGATCTTGTGGTGGTGCTGCGGCTCGGCGTAGAAGCTCAGCCCGATCACGCCCGCCAGCGTGACCACGAAGCCGATCGCGACCAGCCACTCGCGGTGCGGCCACACGCCGTCGCCCAGGAACAGCAGGCCGACCAGCGCCGCCGGTACCGCGCCCGCCGCGTCCATGGCGGCCACGGCGGCCGTGGTCGAGCCGCGCTGCATCGCCAGGCCCAGCAGCAGCTGGCCGACGAGCGAGTGTGCGATGAGGAGGTACGACAGCGGGTCCGTCACGCACTGGGAGATCGAGTCCGCCGACGCCAGCGGGCGCGACGCCACCGCCGCCGCGCCGAAGGCCACGCCCGACAGGGAGCCCAGGACGACCGAGCCGGGCGCGCCGTGCAGGCGGCCGGCGAAGAAGCCCAGCACCGCCAGCACCGCGAGCACGGCGATCAGCCCGATCACGCCGCCGGTGCCGAGCTGGCGCGACGGTGCCGGCTTGGCGGCGAGCACGAGCGCCGCAATGCCCACGATCAAGGCGAGCAGCAGCGCGATCTCGGTGCGCGGCAGCTTCCACTTCAGGATCAGCACGCCCAGGATCGTGGTCACGCCCAGGCCGGCGGCCATGGCGGACTGCACCAGGAAGAGCGGCAGGTCGCGGCGGGCGAAGAAGGCGAGCGCGAAGCCGGCGCACTGGCAGGCGACGCCGACGAGGTACGACTTGTGGCGGCCCAGGCGCAGCAGCAGCATCGGCTGGAAGCCGTGGTGCAGGTCGGTGCGCGCGGCGGCCATGGATTGCAGCAGGTTGGCGACGCCATAGGCGGCGATCATCGCGCCGAGGAACAGCCAACTCCAAGATGCCACCCGGGCAGGATAGACCCCGCGGGTGACCCCGGCATACGGACCTTTCGGTTCAGCCAGACAATCCGGACAGTCGGGTATTGCCCAAACGGGTGAGCACGTCCTCGTGGAGATGGCCGTTCGTGGCCACCGCGCTGCCGCCGCCCGGGCCGGGCTGGCCCTGCAGGTCGGTGAAGGTGCCGCCGGCCTCGGTCACGATCGGCACGAGCGCGGCCAGGTCCCACAGCGACAGCTCGGGCTCCACCATGATGTCCACGGCGCCCTCGGCCAGCAGCATGTACCCGTAGAAGTCGCCGTACGCCCGCTGCCGCCACGTCCGGCGGCTGATGTCCAGGATGGCGCCCAGCCGTCCGGCCTCCTCCCAGCCGCCGAGCGACGAGTAGCAGAACGACGCGTCGGCGAGCCGGTTGACACCCGACACGCGGATGGGTGTCGCGGCTGCGGTGTGGCGCCCGGCGTACGCCCCGTGGCCGATCGCGCCCCACCACCGCCGCCCGAGCGCGGGCGCGGAGACGAGGCCGACGACCGGCTGGTTGCCCTCCATGAGTGCGATGAGCGTGGCCCAGATCGGCACGCCGCGCACGAAGTTCTTGGTGCCGTCGATCGGGTCGATGACCCACTGCCGGCTGCCGGGCCCGGCGGCGGCCTCGGTCGCGCCGAACTCCTCGCCGAGCACGCCGTCGCGCGGGCGCGCCCGGCCGAGCGTCGCCCGCAGCGCCCGCTCGACCGCTGTGTCGGCGTCGGTGACGGGCGTCAGGTCGGGCTTCTCGGTGACGTGCAGGTCCTGTGCGCGGAAGCGCGGCACGGCGATCGCGTCCGCGGTGTCGGCGAGAAGATGAGCAAGGGCCAGATCGTCCGCGTAGCGCGCCATGCGCGGAAACTTAGCCGACGATCGCCACCTTCTGGCAGTACTGTCGCCGTTTGTGACTCCCACAGCCCTGTGTGGCCTGCTCGCCGAGTCCGATCGCCTGCAGGTCTTCGCCGCCGTCGTGCTCGGTGCCCGCACCCCGAGCGAGGTCGAGTCCACGACCGGCCTGTCCGCCCGGCTCGTCGAGCCGGCCATCCGCCGCCTCCAGCAGGGCGGGCTGCTGCGCATATCCGACGGCGAGCTGGCGGCGGCCGACGAGGCATTCAAGGATGCGGTACGCCAGAACGCCGCCCCGGCGGCACCGCAACCCACGCTGGACCCCGACCGTCAGCGGGACCTGATCCTGCGCACCTTCATCAGCGACGGACGGCTGACCCAGATTCCGGTCGCCCAGGCCAAGCGCACGGTGGTCCTGGAGCACGTCGTCTCTTCCTTCGAGCCCGGGATTCGGTACCCCGAACGCGAGGTCAACGCGATCCTGCGCGCCTGGCACGACGACCACGCGGCCCTTCGCCGGTACCTCGTCGACGCCGGGCTGCTGTCGCGGGACAACAACGTGTACTGGCGCTCAGGCGGCCCCGTCGTCCTCTGAGATGCCCTCCTTGGAGGCGAGCAGCCGGCGGAACGACTCGAGCCGGCGCTGGTCGGCGCCGCCCTCGGCGATGAGCTTGTCGAGGCCGCAGTCGCCGCCCGCGCCGGTGTGGTCGCAGTTGGGTGGGCAGCGCGTGGAGGCCTCGACGAGGTCGGGGAAGCCGTGCAGCACGCTGTCGGCGGAGACGTGCGCCAGCCCGAACGAGCGGATCCCGGGCGTGTCGATGATCCAGCCGGCGTCGTCGGGCAGCTGCAGCGCGACCGCGCTCGTCGAGGTGTGCCGGCCCTTGCCGACCGCGCTGACCCGCCCGACGGCCCGGTCGGTGCCCGGCACCAGCCGGTTCACGAGCGTGGACTTGCCGACGCCGGAGTGCCCGATGAGCACCGAGACCCGGCCGCGCAGCTCGGCGACGAGGGCGTCCAGCGGCTCGTCCGGGCGGCACAGCACGTACGGCAGGTCGAGCTCGGCGTAGTAGTCCAGCACCGCCTCGGGGCCGGCGAGGTCGCCCTTGGTCAGGCACAGCAGCGGGTCGATCTCGGCGTCGTAGGCCGCGACGAGGCACCGGTCGATGAACCCGGTCCGCGGCGGCGGGTCCTGCAGCGAGTTGACGATCACCAGTTGCTCGGCGTTGGCGACGACGACGCGCTCGAAGCGCCCCTCGGTGCCGCCCTCCTCGTCGTCGGCGGTGCGCATCAGGACCGACTGGCGCTCGTCGATGCGCACGATGCGGGCGAGGGTGTCCGGCCGGCCGCTCACGTCGCCGACGATCTGGACGTGGTCGCCGACCACGACGCCGTGCCGGCCCAGCTCCCGCGCCCGCATGGCCGTCACGGTGACACCGGCGCCGGCGATGTGGCAGGTGTACCGGCCGCGGTCGACGGCGACGATGAAGCCCTCGACGGCGTCGCTGTGCTTGGGGCGCTGGCGCGTGCGCGGTCGCGAGGACCGGCCGGGGCGCACCCGCACGTCATCCTCGTCGTACTCGCGCTTCCGCGTCAGTCGACCCTCCCTCGTATCCGAGCACCATGGTCGACCATAGCCGGGGGAACTCCGGCAGCGTCTTCGCGGTACACGCCACGTCATCCAGGTTGACCCCCGCGACGGCGAGGCCGAGCACGGCGCCGGCGTAGGCGAGGTGCCGGTCGCCGTGCGTGCGCAGCGTGCCGCCCCGCAGCGGCCGCGGCCGGATGCGCAGCCCGTCCGGCTCGGGTACGACGTCGGCGCCCAGTGCGCTCAGCGCCGCGGCGAGCCGGCCGAGCCCGTCGGCGCTCTCGTCCCGCCGCAGGTGGCCGAGGCCGAACAGGTGCGACGGCCCGTCGGCGACGGTGGCCAGCGCCGCCACGACGGGCGCGAGCTCGGAGATGGCGCCGAGGTCGGCGCTGAGCCCGTGTACCGCGCCGGTGCCGCGCATCACGAGTCCGCGCGGGGTCAGGGCCGGCTCGCCGCCCATCCGGCGCAGCAGGTCCAGCAGCCGCCGTGCGGGCTGGGTGCTGGCCGGCGGCCAGCCCTGCACGGTCACCGTCCCGCCGGTGACCAGCGCCGCGGCCAGGAACGGCGCGGCGCTCTCGATGTCCGGCTCGATCTCCCACGCGCGGCCGTTGAGCCGCCCGGGCTCGACCGACCACACGTCGGGCCGCGTGTCGTCGATGCCCGCGCCGGCGGAGCGCAGCATGTGCACGGTGAGGTCGAGGTGGGGCTTGGGCATGGGGGTGCCCACGTGGCGTACCACGGCGCCCCGGTCGAAGCCGGGCGCCGACAGCAGCAGCCCGGAGACCAGCTGGCTGGACGCGGAGGCGTCGATGTTCACCGGCCCGCCCGCCATCCGCCCGACGCCGTGCACCGTGAACGGCAGGCCGTCGTGCGTGTCGGTGCGGGTGTCGATCCGGGCGCCGAGCGAGCGCAGCGCGCCGATCAGCGGCGCCATCGGACGGCGCCGGGCGCGCGGGTGGCCGTCGAAGGCGACGGCGCCGTCGGCCAGCCCGGCGACCGGGGGCAGGAAGCGCATGACCGTGCCGGCGAGCCCGACGTCGACGCGGGCCGGCCCGGCAAGGGGCCGGGGCCGCAGCAGCCACAGGTTGTCGTCCACGGTCGACACGTGGCAGCCCATGGCGCGCAGCCCGGCCGCCATCAGCTCGGTGTCACGCGTGCGCAGCGGCGTGTGCAGGGTGCTCGACCCGAGGGAGTTGGCGCCGAGCACGAGCGCCCGCGCCGTCATGGACTTCGATCCGGGCAGCCGCAGCGATGCGTCGAGGGGGCCGGGCGCGGTCGGGGCGGGCCACGATAAGGGGGTCTCCACGCGCTCAGTGTGCGGTCAGTTTCGATATGTAGCGACCGGCAGGTTTTGTCGTACCCCGTCGCTAGGGTGGCGGCATGTGTGGCAGGTATGCGACCTCGCGCAGCAACGCCGACCTCAGTGCGCTGTTCGAGGCCACTGACGACAGCGACGGGCTCGAGCCCGACTACAACGTGGCCCCGACCGACCCGGTGCCGATCGTGCGCGTGTCGCAGTCGGCGGGCGCCCGGGTGCTCAACACCGCCCGCTGGGGCCTGGTCCCGGCCTGGGCGAAGGACCCGAAGGTGGGCGCTCGGATGATCAACGCGAGGGTGGAGACCGTCGCCACCTCCAATGCGTTCGCGCAGTCCTTCGCCCGGCGCCGCTGCCTCGTCCCGGCCGACGGCTGGTACGAGTGGGTTCGCACCGGCGACAACAAACAGCCCTACTTCATGACGCTCGGTGAAGACGAGCCCTGCGTTTTCGCCGGGCTGTGGACCGTGTGGGGTAAAGACGAGGGTCGGCTGCTCACGTGCAGCATCATCACCACGCCCGCCGTCGATGACCTGGCGCTCATCCACGACCGCATGCCGTTACTGTTGCCCCGCGACCGATGGGACGCCTGGCTGACGGCCGACCCCGATCCCGGCCTGCTGGCCCCGACCCCGTCGTCGCACGTCGCACGCCTGGAACTACGCCCGGTAGGCTCCCGCGTCGGTGACGTACGCAACGACGGTCCTGACTTGGTGGCGAAAGTTCCGGCCCCACCACTGCGATCGAGCGATGTCGAGCCGATCGATCTGACCCTTTTTTAGGCTGTAAGTCCAGATAAATGTCCGACCGTTTTTGCAAACCGGCTTGAAAACTCTTGTATTTGCTGTCGTTTGTGCGATACAACACAGCGCCGGTGGGTCTATGTCGGATGGGGGCATCCCGACATTTACTCACCCTGCGTTCGTTTGACCCACGGGGGAGGTGGGTGTAATGACCCGGGCGAGGATGCCACGCCCTCATGAAGTTGCAGCCGCGCGGCGAGATCCGCGATTGCTGCGGGCAGTCAAGGAGCAGCAAGGCGACGGCGCCTGGCGCATACGAGGCGCATGCCAGGCAGTGGACCCCGAAACGTTCTTCCCGGCTCCGACGGAGCCGGCCGACGCCGCCGTGGCGCTGTGCCGCACGTGCGACGTGCAGGGCGCCTGCCTGGCGTGGGCGCTGGACGTCGGGGACTGCCATGGCGTGTGGGGAGCCACCACACCACGCGAGCGCCGTGCAATGCTCGTGGCATGGCGCAACGAGGTGCCGGGCCAGGTGATGCCCACCGCGGCCGGCGCGACCGACCCGAGGCTGGGCGCGGTGGCGTGCCTGCCGATCATGCCGATCCAGCGGGCCCCGCGCTCGCACGAAACCCCGGACCCGGTGGGCGCCGCGGCGCAGTAGCGACGACCACTCGGCCCGACGGCCCTCAGCCGGCCGGCTCGCGCGACCGCAACGACGCGGCAGCGCATCGGCCACATCACCCACAACCGGCACAATCTTCACGGAAGCCACCCGCGGCGGCCTCGTCCGCCGCGGGTGCCTCCGCCACACCGTCCGAGGACCGCCAGACGGCGAAGAAGACTGCCGCGAAGGCGTCTCCGGCGGCCAAGGCAGCTGCGGCGCCGAAGAAGGCCGCCCCGGCGAAGAAGACCGCGGCGCCGAAGAAGACTCCGGTTGCGAAGGTTGCGAAGGTGGCCGGGCTCGCCCCGGCGGCCAAGGCGGCCGGGCTCGCGCCGGCGGCGAAGAAGGCCGCGCCGGCGAAGAAGGCTGCCGCTCAGGCGTCTCCAGCGGCCAAGGCCGCTGCGGCGCCGAGGAAGGCCGCGCCGGCGAACAAGGCCGCGCCGGCGAACAAGGCCGCGGCGGCGAAGAAGACTTCGGCTGCGAAGCTGGCTGGGCTCGCGCCGGCGGCCAAGGCGGCGGGGCAGACCGCGGCGGCGAAGAAGGCTCCGGCGGCCGCGAAGAAGACACCAGCGGCGAAGGCGGCCAAGACCGCCAAGCCGGCTGCGGGTGCTCGATCCCGTGCCGGAGGGCCGGTGCGGGAGGTGGAGACGCGGGTCGGGGTCGCGCGGTACCGGCTCGACGTGCCCGACCCGCACGGCGGCGTCCTGCTCGTCCTCGGGCACGGCGCCGGCGGTGACGTCGACGCGTCCGACCTCGTCGCCGTGCACGATGCGGCGCTGGCCCGCGGGGTGGCCGTGGCGCTCGTGACCCAGCCGTACCGGGTGGCCGGCCGCCGAGCCCCCGCTCCCGCCGGGCAGCTCGATGAAGCCTGGCTCGCCGTGATCGAGCACCTACGTGCCAGCCTGGCGTTCAGCTGGCTCGTGGTCGGCGGGCGGTCGAGCGGCGCGCGGGTTGCGTGCCGTACGGCGCAAGAGGCCGGTGCGGACCGCATCCTGGCGCTCGCGTTCCCGCTGCACCCGCCAGGCAAGCCGGAGAAGTCGCGCGCCGAGGAGCTCGACTCCGGGGTGCCGACCCTGGTGCTCAACGGCGACCGCGACACGTTCGGCGTGCCGCAGCCTCGGCCCGGCGTGACCGTGCGCGTGCTGCCGGGGGAGACCCACGGCCTCTCCAAGAACCCCGCGGCGGTCGCGGCGGCGGCGATCGACTTCGTGGCGGGCGAGTAACACCCCGCCCGCGAGCGTTGGTGCAGGGCGCGGGCTGAGGCGGGGCGACGGGCGTCACCTCGGTGGCTGGTGGGTCGTGGGATGCGGTGTGATCGGCACAAATCGGACACGCTCCACAGCCTCCCGGGCCCTTCCGTCCTGTTCCGGTGGTCGGCCCGGTCTAAGAGTCGCCGGGGGTAGGCCGGAGAGTCGCCCGGGGGCAGGTCGGGTGGTTTCGGGGGTGAGCGGCGGCGACGTTACGTCGGTCACGCGGAATGGGGACGCACGCCTCGTTGTTACACGCATCGTGCGGCGCTGCCGACGGCGCCGCCAGCGGAGGGAAACCAAGCGTGGCAACACTTGAGCGTGACGATCTGCGGTTGCGGGAGCTGCTGTTCAGTCCCGCATGGCCGGCGTCGACCGATGCGGAGCCCGATCCGTCGTGGCAGCCGATTGCCCGGGAACGCTTGACGGGCGCCACAAACTCAGATCTCGCACAGCAACTCGGCGTATCCTCGGCGGGACGGTCGAGGGTGGGGGTCGCACGAGTGGTCAGCAGCGAGAGCGCGGAACAGCAGCGTGTCCGGTTCGAGCATGACGCGCTGCCCTTCATCGATCAGCTGTATGCGGCCGCCCTGCGCATGACGCGCAACCCGTCGGACGCCGAGGACCTGGTGCAGGAGACGTTCCTGAAGGCGTTCGCCGCCTTCCACCAGTTCGAGACCGGCACCAACCTGAAGGCCTGGCTGTACAGGATCCTCACCAACACCTACATCAACTCCTACCGGCGCCGGCAGCGTCAGCCCGTCCAGGCGCCCACGGAGGAGATCACCGACTGGCAGCTCGCCGAGGCGGAGTCGCACACCTCCAGCGGTCTGCGCTCGGCCGAGACCGAGGCCCTGGACCGCCTGCCGGACTCCGACGTCAAGGAGGCGCTGCAGTCGCTTCCCGAGGAGTTCCGCCTGGCCGTCTACCTGGCCGATGTCGAGGGATTCTCCTACAAGGAGATCGCCGACATCATGAACACGCCGATCGGCACCGTCATGTCCCGCCTGCACCGCGGACGGCGCAACCTGCGCCGGCAGCTCGAGACTTATGCTGCCGACCGAGGGTTCACCCGCAACCCGTCCGCTGAGCCGAGCGAGGTCTGAAATCCGATGAGCTGTGGAGACCCGCACGAAACCGACTGCAGTGACGTCCTCGCCGAGGTCTACCTCTACCTCGACCTGGAGTGCGCCGACGACCGGCGCGCGCTGATCCGCGAGCACCTCGACGAGTGCTCGCCGTGCCTGCGGGAGTTCGGCATCGAGCAGGAGGTGAAGGCCCTCGTGGCGCGCTGCTGCGGCTCGGAGCTCGCCCCGGCCGACCTCAAGGCCCGCCTGCGTTCGAAGCTCTCCGAGCTGGTCCTCAACGCCGACTCCCGCGAGCTGCGCCCGGACTAGAGCGGCGCGGCGCACCCGAGCGGATGACGGCCCGGACAACCCCAACCGAAGATAGGGGTGTCCGGGCCTTCGTGTGTGCGGGCCGCAGGAGTTGTGCACCGATATGCTTCGAGCGCACGCAGAGCCGCGAAGGAGACCGGGATGTCCGACGAGATCCGCGCCGAGATGGTGGCGAACGTCTGGAAGATCACCACCGAGGTCGGTGCCGACGTCAATGAGGGCGACACGCTGGTGATCCTCGAGTCCATGAAGATGGAGATCCCGGTCGTGGCCGAGTCCGACGGCACCGTCAGCCAGATCGCCGTCCACGAGGGCGACGTGGTGCAGGAGGGCGACCTCATCGCCGTAATCGGGTGAGCGCACCCGGCATCGTCGTCCGCCTCGTCGAGCCCCGCGACCATCCCGAGGTCGAGCGGGTCACCGTCGCCGCATACCGCGAGGACGGCCAGCTCGAGGCCGCACCCGAATACGCCAAGGTCCTGGCCGACGTCGCCGCCCGGGCCGCGGCCTCGGACGTGCTGGTGGCAACCGCCGAGGGCAAGGTGCTCGGCGCGGTTGCGTTCACGCTGGCCGGCGGGGCGTACGCAGAGGTCTCCAAGCCCGGCGAGGCCGAGTTCCGCACGCTCGCCGTGGACCCCGCCGCACAGCGTCGCGGCGTGGCCCGGGCGCTCGTGCAGGCGTGCATCGACCGCGCCGCCCAACTCGGCTGCAACGCGCTGGTCATCTGCGTGCGCGACGACAACAACGGTGCCCACGCGCTCTACGAGCGATTCGGCTTCGAGCGCGACCCGAGCCTCGACTGGTCACCGGTGCCGAGCGTCAAGCTCCTCGGCCTGCGCCTGGCTCTGCCCGTCCTCGCCAAGTAGCGGCTCGGCCGGCTCGCCGGCGACGGGAGCGGTGGCCTCCGCGACCGCGCCCTCGGCGGAGCCAGCGGCCGAAGCTGGGGCGGCGGCCGAAGCTGGGGCAGCGGCCGAGGCGGGGGCAGCGGCCGAGGCGGGGGCAGCGGCCGAAGCGGAGGCATTCACCCGGTCTGCGGACGACATCAGCTCCGCCGCCACCTCCAGGGCCGCCGCGCGGCGCTCCTCCTGCGTGCCGGGGCGCTCGCGCAGCAGGAACCAGCTGGCGTGGATCGAGAAGAGCGCCATGGCCCGCCGCAGCTGCTGCGCCAGGGACTCCGCCGGGTCGGTGAGCAGGTCGAAGACCCGCATCATCTGCTCGCGCAGGCGCTTGCCGGCCGGCAGGGTGTTGACCACCGTCTGGTTGCGCTCGAAGAACCGGATGACGTTCTCGTGCGCGAACTGGTCGTGCAGGCCCGAGTAGCGCCGGATGAACTCCAGCCGCGTCGCCGAGTCGCGCGGCTGCGCGGCCGCCCAGTCCAGCAGCGCGTCGACGGCGGCGATGCGGTCCTCGATCAGGCTGGCGACGATGTCGTCCTTGGTGGGGAAGTGGTAATACAGCGCCGCCTTGGTCACGCCCAGCTTCTCGGCGATCTCGCGCAGCGACGTCTTGTCGTACCCCTCCTCGATGAACAGGTCGAGCGCCACCCGCTGGATGTGCGCCCGCACATCCGCGCCCTCGGCATCGCCGGTGCGGATCCGGTTGCGCCCCCGCACGACCCGGGCCCCGCTGTGCTCCGTCTGCTCCATCGCCCCACATCCTACTTGACGCCCGGCTAGTAACAAGCTTACCGTGCGGCTAGTAAGTTCACTAGCCGGTCGACAGGTAAGTTCGGGGGCAAGGGGCAATGTCCGAAGTATCCGAAACAGCCGAAACTGCGGCGCAGCGCACGGTCAAGGCGGTCCTGCCGGGGCTGCTCATGGCGATGCTGCTGGCCATGCTCGACAACGTCATCGTCGGCACCGCGATGCCGCGCATCGTCGGCGACCTGGGCGGCGTCGACCACCTGTCCTGGGTGGTCACCGCCTACGTGCTCGGCACGACCGTCTCCACCCCGCTGTGGGGCAAGCTCGGCGACCTCTACGGCCGCAAGACGGTCTTCATGACCTCGATCGTGCTGTTCCTGATCGGCTCGATGCTGTGCGGCATCGCGCAGAGCATGCCCGAGCTCATCGGCTTTCGCGCCTTCCAGGGCCTCGGCGCCGGCGGGCTCATGGTCGGCGCGATGTCGGTCATCGGCGACCTGGTGCCGCCGCGGGAGCGCGGGAAGTACCAGGGCCAGTTCGCCGCCGTCATGGCGATCGCGATGGTCGGCGGCCCGCTCGTCGGCGGCTTCATCACCGACCACGCGAACTGGCGCTGGGCGTTCTTCGTCAACCTGCCGCTGGGCGGCGCGGCGCTGCTGCTGCTCGCGCTGCGGCTGCGCCTGCCGAAGCGGCGCACCGAGCACCGCATCGACTGGCTCGGCGCGTTGCTGCTGTCCGTCGGCGTGACGGCGCTGGTGCTGATCACGACCTGGGGCGGCAACCAGTACGCCTGGGGCTCCGCCGAGATCCGCGGCCTGGGCGTGATCGCGGTCGTGGCGCTCGCCTTCTTCGTGCTGGTGGAGCGCCGCCACCCGGAGCCGATCGTGCCGCTGGCGGTCTTCGCCAACCGCAACTTCACGCTGGTGGCGCTCGTCGGCTTCCTGGTCGGCTTCGCGATGTTCGGCGCGGTGACGTTCCTGCCGCTGTACCAGCAGATCGTCCAGGGCGCCTCGGCGACCAACTCAGGGCTGCTCCTGCTGCCGATGATGGGCGGCCTGCTCGTGACGTCGCTGGCGGTCGGGCGGATCATCACCAAGACCGGGCGGTACCGCGTGTTCCCGATCGCCGGCGGGGTAGTGCTCGTCGGTGCGATGCTCCTGCTGTCCCAGCTCGACGCGCACACCTCCAAGCTCGAGTCCGGCGCGTACATGGCCGTGCTGGGCCTCGGCCTGGGGTTCCTGATGCAGACGACGATGCTGATCGCCCAGAACAGCGTCGAGCTCAAGGACATCGGCGTGGCCAGCAGCACGGCGACGTTCTCCCGCTCGATCGGCGGCGCGTTCGGCGTGTCGGCGTTCGGCGCGATCTTCAACCACAGGCTGCACGCGCTGCTCGGCGAGCGGCTCGGCACCGCGGCCGCGGACAAGATGGCGGCCGGCGGCGGGGGAGCGCGGATCGACCCGGCCACCCTGGCCCAGCTGCCCGCCCCGGTGCGCACCGCGGTCGTGGACGCGATCGCCGGCGCGACGTCGAGCGTGTTCCTGTGGTCGATCGCGGGCGCGGTGCTCATCCCGGTGTTCGCGTTCTTCATCCGCGAGGTCGCGCTGCGCGGCGGGCCCTCCGAACAGCCCGAGCGCACGCTGATTGCGCAGGAGGGCTAGTTTCGCGCACGCTATGCGCGAATTTGCCCCTCGAACTAGCGATCGGTGCGCGAAACTGCCAGACTATGAGCAGGATCGCGCACCGATCGCGCGTTTGACGACTTGAGGGGAAGACCGTGACCGAGCAGCCCGGCGCCGGGATGAAGGCTGACATCGCCGAACAGCCGGAGGTGTTCGCCCGCCTGCTCGATCAGCAGGCCGGCGCCATCGGCGACGTCGCCGCGAAAATCGCGCAGTGGCGGCCGCGCAGCGTCGTTTTCACGGCCCGCGGCACCTCCGACCACGCGGCCCTCTACGCCGCGTACCTCACCGAGATCCGCC
The DNA here is from genome assembly GCF_039537565.1 of Dactylosporangium darangshiense. Lineage (NCBI taxonomy): Bacteria > Bacillati > Actinomycetota > Actinomycetes > Micromonosporales > Micromonosporaceae > Dactylosporangium > Dactylosporangium darangshiense. Next base: position 127,584 of record NZ_BAABAT010000020.1, on the reverse strand, counting down.
TCGGCATCCCGGCCGGGCTCGCCAGCCCGTCCGCGATGACGGTGTACGGCGCCCGCCCCGACCTGCGCGACACGCTCGTCGTCGGGGTCAGCCAGAGCGGCGGCTCGCCCGACCTGCACGAGGTCCTGCGGGTCGCGCGCGAGCAGGGCGCGCACACCCTCGCCGTGACCAACAACGCCGAGTCGCCGCTGGCGCAGGTCGCCGAGCTGCACATCGACGTCGTCGCCGGTCACGAGGTCGCGGTCGCCGCCACCAAGACCTACACCGCCGAGCTGCTCGCCCTGCTCATGCTCGTGGAGAGCGTGCGCGGCGAGGGCCGCCTGCCCGACGACGAGCTCGCGGCGCTGCGCTCCCTGCCCGGGCACGCCGAGGCGCTGCTGGCCGACGACTCGGCGGTCGACCTCGCCGCGCGGTACCGCTTCGCCGCCCGCCTGGTCACCACCGGCCGCGGCTACGCCTACCCGACCGCGCGCGAGACCGCCCTCAAGCTCATGGAGACGTGCTACCTGGCCGGGCTCGCCTTCTCCGGCGCCGACCTGCTGCACGGCCCGCTGGCGATGACCGATCCCGATGTACCGGTGCTCGCCGTCGTCGGCAACGGCCCGGCCGGCGCGTCGATGCGCGACGTGGTGACCCGGCTGGGGGAGCGGCGCGCCGACACGGTGGTGTTCGGCCCGAACGCCGTCGAGGGCGCCAAGGGCTGGGTGCGCACGCCGGACGTGGACGAGCGCTACGCCCCGCTGCTGGACATCCTGCCGCTGCAGCGCCTCGCGCTCTCGCTGGCGCTGCTGCGCGGCGAGAACCCGGACGCGCCGCGCGGGCTCAAGAAGGTGACGACGACGCTGTAGCCGGCGAGACGGGGATCACGGCAGGCTTGCCCTCCCGCAGCTCCTTCGTCTGGAACGTGGTGGCCGGGCGGTCGCCGACCATGATCGTGTACGTCGCCCGGCCGCCCGACAGGTTGCGCAGCTCAAAGGCGAAGTTGCAGGTGTACCCGCCGTCGGCCTGCGCAAGGACCCCGTTACCCAGCGTCGTCACGGCGATGACGTGCCCGGCCTCGTCGCCGACGCGGACCGTCCCGCCCTGCGCGATGTCGCTCACCCCGGCCGGGGCCAGGCACGGCGTGCCGGGCACTCCGGCGGCGGCGCCGGTCACGCTGACGTACCCGTGCAGCAGGATCCCGTCCGGCTTGGACTGCTCGTCGTGACGTCCCACCCACCCGCAACCGCCGAGGGAGAGCACCAACACAAGGGGAAGGACCAATCGCCGCACGCGGCAACCTTAGTCTTGTCAACGTGTCGACCCTGCGTGACCTCGTCGAGGAACACACGAGCCTCGAAACCGACGACATCGAGCACCTGCACCGCCTCGCCGGCGACTGGCAGATCGTGTCGGACCTGAGCTTCGCCGACCTGCTGATGTGGGTGCCCATCGAGGCGCGCGGCGAGTACCTCTGCGTCGCCCAGGTGCGCCCGACCACGGCCCCTACGGCATACCAGGACGACCAGGTCGGGCGGATCGCCGGCGGCCCCGAGGTCGCGCACCTGCAGATCGTGCGCCAGCAGGGGCGCATCTGGCGGGAGGGGGATCCGGTCTGGTACGGCGACATGCCCGCCCGCCACGAGGCGATCCCGGTGCGCCGTCGCGGGCAGGCCCGGGTCATCGCCGTGCTCGGGCGCGACACCAACCTCAGCACCGCGCGCACCCCGGCCCAGCTGGAGCTCAACTACCTCACGACCGCCGACGACCTGGCGCAGATGATCGCCGACGGCAGCTGGCCGCCGCCGCGGCACCCCGGCGAGACCACGAGCGCGCCGCGCATCGGCGACGGGCTGGTGCGCCTGGACGCCACGGGCAAGGTCACCTACGCCAGCCCGAACGCGCAGTCGGCGTACCGGCGGCTGGGTCTGGCGGCTCACCTCGTGGGCGAGAGCCTCGCCGCGATCACCGGCCGGCTCGTCGACGACCCGCTCGAGGGCGCCGACGCGACCGAGCGCATCAACTCCGCCCTGCACGGCGAGGCGCCGGCCCGCAAGGAGCTCGAGGCCCGCGGCGCGACGGTGCTCATGCGCGCGCTCCCGCTCATGCCGGCCGGCGTGCCGATCGGCGCCCTGGTCCTGGTGCGCGACATCACCGAGGTCCGCCGGCGGGACCGGCAGCTGATGACCAAGGACGCGACGATCCGCGAGATCCACCACCGGGTCAAGAACAACCTGCAGACCGTCGCCGCGCTGCTGCGCCTGCAGGCCCGGCGCGTCGGCGTCCCGGCCGCCCGGCATGCGTTGGAGGAGTCGGTACGCCGGGTCGCCTCCATCGCGCTGGTCCACGAGACGCTGTCGATGTCGCCCGAGTCCTCCGACGAGGCCGTGGAGTTCGACGGCATCGTCGACCGGGTCGCGGCGGCCGCCGTCGAGGTCGGCGCGACCGGCTTCCCCGTCTCGGTGCGCCGGCAGGGCGACTTCGGCGTGCTGCCGGCCGAGATCGCCACCCCGCTGGTCATGGTCCTCAACGAGCTGTTGCAGAACGCCGTCGAGCACGCCTTCGAGCCCAAGGCCCCGGAGGCGCCGGAGGTCGTCGTCTCCGTGCACCGGTTCCGCAAGCAGCTGCACGTGACCGTCGCCGACAACGGCCGCGGCCTGCCCGAGGGCTTCGACCTGGACGCGAGCGAGCGGCTAGGCCTGCAGATCGTGCGGACCCTGGCCACCGGCGAGCTGCGCGGCACGATCGAGCTCCGTGCACGTGCAGAGGGCGGCACCGAGGCTGTCATGGTGGTACCGCTGGCAAAACGGTAATCCGACCGCAGTGTGGGACGGGGGCGTGAAGGCCTCCGCCACCTGCGCCAAGGGTGCCTTCCTTTCCTATCGTCTGAGTGTTATTTCCGTTACCGGCCTGTCAAATCGCGTTGAGACAACCCTCACGCGGGCGTGGCGTAAGGACCGGTCACATGGAAGACTGCACAACATGCACGCTGCTTCTCTGCGGCTCGTCAGCCGCCGACACGTCGACTACGGTCGCGTGCGCAGCGCCATCTGTCCGGCTTGCTGAAACGCCGCCCGCCGAACTTTTTCCCGGGTGCGCGACTTCGCGCCGGATTTTTTTATGACATCGACGTCATCCGATCTCTGATCATGCGGGGTCGGCCGGCGCTGGGTCGCGTGCTCTCAACCTTGAGAGGACGCCGACATGTCGGTGAACACGGTCCGCGGACGTGGTGCGGCCGGTGGGCGCCCTCGTGGTGAAGGCCAGTGGGCCCTCGGCCACCGAGAGCCGCTCAACCCGAACGAGCGCAGCAAGAAGGACGACAACCCGCTGAACGTGCGGGCCCGCATCGAGAACATCTACGCGCACCGGGGCTTCGACTCGATCGACCCCGCCGACCTGCGCGGGCGTTTCCGGTGGTTCGGGCTGTACACCCAGCGCCGCCCCGGCATCGACGGCGGTCGCACCGCCGTGCTGGAGCCCGAGGAGCTCGACGACCGCTACTTCATGCTGCGCATCCGCAGCGACGGCGGGCAGCTCTCGCTGGCGCAGCTGCGCGCGATCGCCTCGATCGCGCAGCGCTTCGCCCGCGACACCGCCGACGTCACCGACCGGCAGAACATCCAGCTGCACTGGATCGAGATCGAGAACGTGCCGACCATCTGGCGCGAGCTCGAGGAGGTCGGCCTGACCACCACCGAGGCCTGCGGCGACACGCCGCGTGTCATCCTCGGCAGCCCGATCGCCGGCGTCGCCGAGACCGAGATGCTCGACCCGACCGAGGCGATCACCGAGATCAACCAGCGCTTCATCGGCGACCCGGAGCTGTCGAACCTGCCGCGCAAGTTCAAGTCGTCGATCTCCTGGCTGCCCGACACCCCGTACGAGGCCAACGACATCTCGTTCGTCGGTGTCATCCACCCCGACCACGGCCCCGGCTTCGACCTGTGGGTCGGCGGCGGCCTGTCCACCAACCCGATGCTCGCCCAGCGGCTCGGGGCGTGGGTGCCGCTGCACGAGGTGGCCGACGTCTGGCACGGCGTGATCAAGGTCTTCCGCGACTACGGCTACCGCCGGCTGCGCAGCCGCGCCCGGCTGAAGTTCCTGGTCGCCGACTGGGGCGTGGACCAGTTCCGGCAGATCCTCGAGAACGAGTACCTCGGCCGCCGCCTCATCGACGGCCCGGCGCCGGACCTGCCGGAGAAGCCGATCGACCACGTCGGCGTCCACAAGCAGTGGGACGGCAAGTACTACGTCGGCGCCGCCCCGATCGCCGGGCGCAGCTCCGGCAGCCAGCTCGCCGCCGTCGCGGACCTGGCCGAGCGCTTCGGCTCCGACCGGGTGCGGCTCACGCCGTACCAGAAAATCCTTGTCCTCGACATCGCGGAGTCCGACACCGAGCCGCTCGTGCGCGGGCTCGCCGGCATCGGCCTCGAGGCGCGCCCGTCGAACTGGCGGCGCAGCACGATGGCCTGCACCGGCATCGAGTTCTGCAAGCTCGCGATCGTGGAGACCAAGGCGCGCGCCGCGGAGCTCATCGCGCACCTCGAGAAGCGCGTCGCCGAGCTCGACGCCGACATCTCGATCCACCTCAACGGCTGCCCGAACGCCTGCGCCCGCACGCAGGTCGCCGACATCGGCCTCAAGGGCATGCTGGTGCGCGACGAGGCCGGCGACATGGTCGAGGGCTTCCAGATCCACCTCGGCGGCGGCCTGGGCATGGCCGAGGGGCAGACCGCCGGCTTCGGCCGGAAGCTGCGCGGCCTCAAGACCACCGCGACCGACCTGCCCGACTACGTGGAGCGGGTCGCCAACCACTACCTGGCCGGGCGGGCGCCCGGCGAGTCCTTCGCCCGCTGGGTCATGCGCGCTCCGGAAGAGGAGCTGCGATGAGCGAGCGGATGGCGCCGCTGTACTGCCCGTACTGCGGCGATGAGGACCTCCGGCCACACGAGGACTCGCACGGCGCATGGGAGTGCCGCAGCTGCGCGCGGGTCTTCTCACTGAAGTTCCTGGGACTGGCGGCAAAGACGTTGGAGGCAAAGCGATGAGCAGCACGGTCGTTGCCCGAAGTACGGAAGAGTCCATCGAGCTGGCGAAGGCCGCATCGGCCCGCCTCGAGAACCAGCCGGCCGAGAAGATCGTCGAGTGGGCCGCGGCCCAGTTCGGCGACCGGTTCTGCGTGACGAGCTCCTTCGCCGACGCCGTGCTGGCGCACGTGGTGTCCCGGGTCGTGCCGGGCGTTCCGGTGATCTTCCTCGACACCGGCCTGCACTTCGCCGAGACTCTGCGGGTGCGCGAGATCGTCCAGCGCACCCTGCCGGTGACCGTCCGCTCGATCCGTCCTCGTCAGACGGTCGCCGAGCAGGACGCCGAGCACGGGCCGCGGCTGTACGCCCGCGACCCCGACGAGTGCTGCTTCCTGCGCAAGATCGAGCCGCTGGAGCGGGCGCTGGAGGACTACGACGCGTGGGCCGCGGGCCTGCGCCGCGACGAGTCGCCCAGCCGCGCCAACACGCCGATCGTGAGCTTCGAGCAGGCCCGCAGCAAGTTCAAGGTCTCGCCGCTGGCGCAGTGGACGCAGGCCGACGTCGACGCGTACATCTCGCGCTACAACGTGCCGGTCAACGCGCTCATGCGGCAGGGGTACGCCTCGGTCGGCTGCTGGCCGTGCACGCGGCGCACGCCTCCCGGCGGCGACCCGCGCGGCGGGCGCTGGCCGATGTTCGACAAGACCGAGTGCGGGCTGCACACCGCCGGATGACCGCGGTACTCCTCGTTGCCCACGGGTCCTCGGACCCGCGGGCGGCCGCGGCCACCCGCGCACTGACGCGGGCGGTCGCGGCGCAGCGGCCCGGCCTGGACGTGCGCTGCGCGTTCCTCGACCACGCCGGCCCGCGCCCCGGTGACCAGCTCTTCGCCTTCCAACGGCTCGGCCACGCCGGGGCGGTGGTGGTGCCGCTGCTGCTCACCAATGCCTTCCACGGCCGCTTCGACCTACCGGCCGTGCTCGAGCAGGCCCGCGAGGACGGGCTGGGCATGGACGTGACGACGACCGACGTGCTCGGCGCCGGCACGCCCGCCCTGCTGCTGTCGGCCCTGCGCCGGCTGCTGCCGCCCGTCTCCTACGACGGCGTCGCGCTCGTCGCCGCCGGCACCCGGGACGATCTGGCCCGCCACTCCGTCGACGTGGCCGCGAGTGCCCTGGGCGCCTCGCTGGGCGTGCCATGCCTGGCGGCGTATGCCTCGGGGTCACCGGTGACCGGCGCGGTCGCCGTGGAGGCCCTACGGGCCCGCGGCTGCTCGCGGATCGCCGTGTCGTCGTACTTCCTGGCGCCCGGCAAGCTGCACGACCTCGTCGTGGACTCCGCGCTGTCGGCCGGCGCGCTGTCGCCGGTCGCGCCGCCGCTCGGCGCCAACCTGGACGTCGCCCGCCTGGTGATGTCGCGGATCGGCGCGTTCGGGCTGCTGCGGGCCGCCTGAGGCCGTTTCCGGCCTGGTCACGGCCCTGCGGACCAGCACGTGGCACGTGCCGGTTACCGTTGATGGATGATGACATGCCCAAAATGCCGCGGCGAGATGCGCCAGTTCGAGCGCAGCGGCGTCACCGTTGACCAGTGCCTCGAATGTCGCGGCATCTTTCTCGACCGCGGCGAGTTGGAGCGCCTGGTCGATGCCGAGCAGGCCTGGAACGGCAGCCGGCAGCAGCACCAGCAGCCGTCACACGGCTATCCGCAGCAGCCCTACCAGCAACCGTACCCGCCTCAGCATGGTGGCTATGGGCATTACGGCCACCACAAGAAGCACCGCCGCCATCACCGTGAAAGCTTCTTCGGCGAGCTGTTCGACTGACGGTTCGCGGACACGCAACAACGCCCCGGCCGGTGCGGCCGGGGCGTTCAGCGTCTTGTGCGTGCGTCTTTGTGCTCGCGGTCTTCGTCGTGCGTAGTAGTAAGGCTCAGGCAGAGTGAGCGCGGACCCGCAGGCCGCCGCGACGCTTCATCAGGCGACGCTCGTCTTCGCTCATTCCGCCCCAGACGCCTGCGTCCTGACCGGAGTCGAGCGCCCACTGCAGGCACTCGCTGGTCACGGAGCAGCGCTGGCAGACCGCCTTCGCCTGCTCAACCTGCAGCAACGCCGGTCCGGAGGTCCCAATGGGGAAGAACAGCTCCGGGTCCTCGTCGCGGCAGAGGGCATGGTGGCGCCAGTCCGACATGGCGGCAACACTCCTTGTTTTTTTTCGCGGATCGTTGTTGGTGATTCCCTATATGCATCTCATGTAACGGTTCGGCTAGGCGGAGCCTGAAGATCCGTAACATGCGTGCGGGCAACGCTCAGTGGTCGTTTCGCTTGTGAATGCTTTCACGAACTACCGCGATGTCAAGGGGTCCAAACCAAAAAAATCCAAGTCGGTGAGCAAGCTCACGCACTGTTTGTCCGATTTTATGGCGACTGGTAACCCTGGATCGCAACAGTCAGTGACCAAGATAGTACGGTTCGGTCAACGACCGACGGGGTTTCCGTGGTGCGGCCGCGGTGTCTCTCTCGCCACGCTCTGCAACTTTCTCCCCTTCGGTGTTTGAACCCCGGGGTGACTCAACACACTACGCGTAACGCCCCCGGTACGGACGCGAAATCCAACTTGTCGACCTCCCCGAGGTACTCCCCGTCAACCTGGTAGGCGATCGGTCTGGCGGCGGTCAGCGTGAAACCCGGCAGGTCGTGCATGCGCACCACCTGCTTGCCCTTCGGGCTGCGGCGGCCGGCCACCAGCTGGACCATGGTCCGAGCCGCGCCGCCGACCTGCAGTTCCCGAAGCCCGAGCAGGTCAAGCCCGGTGTCGAACGACGCGCGCGGGTTGGGGTCCACTGGCTTTTCGCCTATGTACGTCCACGGTGCGGTGTTCTGCACCAACATCCAAGCTAGCCCGGTCTGCGCCGTTTCGCCCGGCAACTCGATCGTGAGCAGCGGCACCCGGCGGTTGGTGGCGGCCAGCTGCGTCATCGTGGCCCGGAAATACAGCCACGGCGTCGAGGTCGAGCCCTTGTGCCGCGCCTGGTCGACCCGGCGCACGACCTCGGCGTCCAGGCCCAGCCCGGCGCAGAAGGTGAAGTAGCGATCGTCGGCGCGGCCCAGCCCGATGATCCGCTCGCGCCGGTCGCGCAGCGCCTCCAGGATCGCGCCGGTGCCCTCGGCCCAGTCGCTGGGCAGCCCGAGTGCTCGGGCGAAGACGTTGGTGGAGCCGCCGGGCACGACGGCGAGGGCGGGGCGCTCCTGCGCGCGGCCGCCGGCGGGCCCGGAGTCGAAGGTCATGAGGCCGTTGACGGCCTCGTTCACGGTGCCGTCGCCGCCCAGGGTCACGACGAGATCGATGCCCTCCCGGGCGGCCTCGCGCGCGAGGTCGGCGGCGTGGCCCCGGCGCTGCGTGTAGGCCACGTCCAGGTCGACCTGGCTGCGCAGGGCCCGCACCAGGATGTCCCGGCCGCGTTCGGTGGTGGTCGTGGCGTTGGGGTTGACCACCAAGAGCGCTCGCATGGGCGGCACTGTACCCGCTCCAGGGCGCGATAAGGTTGTAGCCGCATATCCCTGTGCGATGTCGTGAGCAGGAAGGACGCCCAGGTGAGCGGGACGGCGGCGGCCGAGACAGCACCCGATCAGACCCCGGCGACCCTGCGCTGGGCGGTCCGGCTGCTCCTGTTCGAAGGGGCCGGCCTGGCCCTGCTGACGCTGTGGCTGGGCTACCTCGACGTCACTGCGGACGCCAGCGACGCCCGCGCCGCGCTCGGCGTGACCGCCTACCTGGCGCTCATGACGATCCTCTTCCTCGGCATCGGCTTCGCCCTGCACCGCCGCCGCCGCTGGGCCCGCGGCCCCGGCATCGTCGTGCAGATGCTCCAGATGCCCATCGGCTGGACGATGCTGACGCAGGGCCAGCCGTATATCGGCGCACCGCTCTTCCTGCTCGGCGTCACCGGCGCCGTCCTGCTCTTCGCCCCGTCGACCCGGATCGCACTCGGAGTGCGATAAGCGCATTGACTCGCAGAGCGCTCAGCGCATTGATCGGTCCCAGACGGCTTCGGTTGCTCTACGCTCAAATGTCGTGACGGTCGCTCCTGCCTATCAGGTCCTCGCCGAGCGCATCCGCGTCGACATCATCTCCGGCCAGCTGCGCCCCGGCGAGCGCCTGCCGACGGAGCCGCAGCTGTGCGAGCAGTCGGGCCTGAGCCGCTCCACGGTCCGCGAGGCGCTGCGCCTGCTCAGCAGCCAGCACCTGATCGTCACCACGCGCGGCGTCAACGGCGGCAGCTTCGTCGCGGAGCCCGACGCGCACCAGCTCGGCGAGACCCTCTGCGACGGCGTCGGCCGCCTGCTCACCAGCGGCGCCGTGACGAGCGACAACTTCCTGGAGGTCCGCCGCATGCTCGAGGTCCCGGCCGCCGGCCTCGCCGCGTCGCGCCGCCTGCCGCACCACCTCGACGACCTCGAGCGCGCCATGTTCGACCCGGAGCGCGAGGACCTGGAGCGGCGCATCGAGGCGCACGCGGCCTTCCATCTCGCGGTGGCCGCGGCCACGGGCAACTCGCTGCTCGTCCTGGTGGCGCGGCCGCTGTACAGCATGACGGACCCCCTCGCCGTCGAGCAGGTGGCGCCGCTGGGGTTCTGGCGCGCCGTGGACCGCGACCACCGCGCCCTGCTCGACGCCATCCGGGCCGGCGACGTGGCGCAGGCGATGGAGCTGGCCCGCGCACACATCGACAACGTCCGCCCCGCCGAACCCCTCTCAACGGCATCCTGACCCGTCGCGACCTGCGACGCTGGGTCCGTCCCGGATAAGTCCAGACGCTGCCGCGTCCGGACTTATCCGACATTTCACAATTTTTCGCGCTAGCTCCCGACTGGGCCGCACCGGGCGGCGTCTCGGCGACGTTTTGTTTCCACGATCACGCAAAAGTGTGGTGGACAAATCGGACATCGCCATGATCGTGGAAACAAAATGCTGCTGACCGCTCTCGGGAGCCGCCTGAGCCGAGTCGGAGCGGCGCGCGCGGCGTTCGGTCAGTGCGCAGCTCGGCGACGTGCGGGTGCTGCCTGAGCCGAGTCGGAGCGGCAGTCGAGGAGCGAGTGGGTGTCTGCCCCGGCCGGCCCGAACCCGCCCGCTGCGCTGAAGCGCCGGGTCAGGAAGGGCGGCGCTTCGTCAGGCGAATGCCTGCCTGATGCCCGTCGACCGTGGCCGACACCTCGTCGGCCAGCGCGCTCAGCACCTGCCAGGCGAACGACTCGCCGCCCGGCAGGCGCTCGTCCGGCGAGCCCAGCGGAACCGTCGTGTACACGGTCAGGGCATCGCTCGTGACGGTGAATCGGCACGAGAGCTCGACTGTGTCGCCCAGTTGGGGAGTGTCCGCGGCGATCGCGAGCAGCATCGCGCAGGCCTCGTCGACCGCGATGCGCAGGTCCTCGATCTCGTCCAGCGTGAACTGCAGGCGCGCGGCCAGGCCGGCCGTGGCAGTGCGCAGCACGCCGAGGTACGCGGGCGATGCCGGCACGGCCAGCAGTACCACATCGTCGCCGTCTGCGCCGGATCTCTTCGGAGCCACCTGAGTCACGCGAATGAACCCCCTCGAAGGCGACTCTACGACGTCAACGCACGCGATGACGCGGCGAGTGTGGCCAGCGGCGCGCCGGAGAGCCGGTAGGGCACCCATTCGGACTTCGGCTCGGCGCCCAGGGCGTCGTAGAACTGCCGGGCCGGGTTCCAGTCGAGCACGCCCCACTCGAGGCGCTTGTAGCCGCGCTCGACGCAGACCGCGGCGAGCGTCGCGACCAGGCCCTTGCCGGCGCCGGTGCCGCGCGCGGACGGGCGCACGTAGAGGTCCTCGAGGTAGATGCCGTGCACACCCTCCCAGGTGGAGTACGTGAGGAACCACAGCGCCATGCCGATCACCGTGCCGTCGTCGGCCTCCGCGACGTGGCAGAAGACGGCGGGCGCCGACCCGGCCGGGAAGAGCGCCGCCGTGAGCTGCGGTGCGGTGACGTGGCACTCCTCGAGCGCGCGCTCGAATTCGGCGAGCTCGTAGACCATGGAGACGAGCTCGGGAACGTCGGCCGGGCGGGCGGGGCGAATCATCAACAAAGGCTCCCATAGAAAAGCGTGACCCCCACCCCGCGGGCGCGGGATGGGGGCGAGACCGGTGCGTGGATCAGGCCTGCTTGGTCTCCCAGAAGATCTTCGCGATCTCGTCGATCTTCGACAGCAGCTGCTCGGCGACGGCCGGGTCGGCCGAGCCCTTCGAGCCCGAGGCGCCGGCGAGCTTGGTCGCCTCGTTGAACAGCCCGTGCAGCTGCGGGTACTTCTCGAAGTGCGGCGGCTTGAAGTAGTCGGTCCACAGCACCCAAAGGTGGTGCTTGACCAGCTCGCTGCGCTGCTCCTTGATGATCAGCGCGCGGGTGCGGAACTCGGCGTTGTCGTTCGCCTGGTACTTCTCACAGATTGCCTTGACGGACTCGGCCTCAATTCGAGCCTGCGCCGGGTCGTAGACACCACACGGCAGGTCGCAGTGGGCGCTCACCACGGTGCGCGGGGTGAAAAGCCGCGACAGTCGCATCGAACCCTCCAGGGTGATTTGCGATGATCCTCAGTGCTGACCCTACTCCTATCCAAGTTCGGGGAATTCATGCGCCTGCCGTGGTTTACGGCACTCGTCTCGGGCCCCTCCATGGTGCCGACGCTGCGCTCCGGGGACCGGATCCTGGTGTGGCGCACGGGATTCGCGCGACCGGGCGATCTCGTGGTGGCGACGTTTCGCAGCCGGCCGGATCTGCTCGTGGTCAAGCGCGTGGAGCGGGCCGACGGCGACGGTTGGTGGGTCGTCGGCGACAACCCCTTCGGCACTGATGATTCTTCGGGGTACGGCCGGGCCGACGTCATCGGGCGTGTGACATTTCGCTGGTGGCCACAACCGATGCGCTTCCGGCGGATGCCACGCTAAGGTGATGCGGATACGGGAGACCCCCGCCGCATTCGCAGATTTCCGCGCTTTCACCCGCGCCGCGCGTCCTCCCCGTATTAGAAGCCGTGGCAAAGGAGCCCCCGTGCTTACATCCGTGTCCGACACTGTGTCCGACCCCGTCTTCGAACTGCATACCGGCGGCAAGCTGTCGGTGCAGTCGACGGTCCCGCTGTCCACCCGCGAGGACCTCTCCCTGGCCTACACGCCCGGCGTCGCCCGCGTGTGCGAGGCGATCGCCGCGGACGAGTCGCTCGTCCACTCGCTCACCTGGGTCGGCAAGGCCGTCGCCGTGGTGACCGACGGCTCCGCCGTGCTCGGCCTGGGCAACATCGGCCCTCGCGCCGCGATGCCCGTCATGGAGGGCAAGGCGGTGCTCTTCAAGCAGTTCGGCGGCGTGGATGCGGTGCCGATCTGCCTGGACACCCAGGACCCCGACGAGATCGTGCGGATCGTGACCGCACTCGCGCCGTCCTTCGGCGGCATCAACCTCGAGGACATCTCGGCGCCGCGCTGCTTCGACATCGAGCGGCGGCTCGAGGACACCCTGCCGATCCCGGTGTTCCACGACGACCAGCACGGCACCGCCATCGTGGTGCTCGCGGCGCTGCGCAACGCCGCCGCCGTGCTCGGGCGCGGCATCGGCGACATGCGCATCGTGGTCAGCGGCGCGGGCGCGGCCGGCGTCGCCGTCACCCGGATGCTCATCAACGGCGGCGCGGACGCCGGCGAGATCATCGTGCTCGACTCGCGCGGCTGCCTGCACACCGGCCGCACCGACCTCAACCCGGTCAAGGCGGCGCTCGCCGCGGAGACCAACGCCGGCGGGGTGACCGGCGACATCGCCTCCGCGCTGCGCGGTGCCGACGTGCTTATCGGCGTCTCGGGCGGCACGATCGGCGAGGACGCGCTGGCCGGCATGGCGCCGGACGGTGCGATCTTCGCGCTGGCCAACCCGACGCCGGAGGTGCACCCGGAGATCGCGGCGCGGTACGCGAGCGTCGTGGCCACCGGCCGCAGCGACTTCCCCAACCAGATCAACAACGTGCTCGCCTTCCCCGGCATCTTCCGCGGCGCGCTGGAGTCCGGCGCGACCCGCATCAGCGACGGCATGAAGGTCGCGGCCGCATCGGCGATCGCCGGCGTGCTCGGCGCGGGCGAGCTCTCGCGGGGCTGCATCGTGCCGAGTGCGCTCGACCCGCGGGTCGCGCCGGCCGTGGCGGCCGCGGTCGCCGACGCCGCCCGGCGCGACGGCGTCACGCGTTAACGAGGATTAAGGTCACGGACATGCGTGCCGCATTCGCAACCGCGTTCAACGATGCCGACCCGCTCTCCGTGCTCGAGATCGGCGACACCGCCGAACCGGCGTCCCGTGACGGCTGGGCCGTGGTGGAGGTGCGCGCCAGCGCGCTCAACCACCACGACCTGTGGTCGCTGCGGGGCGTCGGGCTGCGCCAGGAGCAGCTGCCGATGGTCCTGGGCTGCGACGCCGCCGGGATCGGCCCCGACGGCGCCGAGGTCGTGGTGTACCCGGTCGTCTACACCGACAAGGGTGACTTCACGATCCTGTCCGAGTACTACCCGGGCACGGTGGCCGAGCGGGTGAGCGTCCCGGCGTACAACCTCGTGCCGAAGCCCGCCGAGCTCTCCTTCGCGGAGGCGGCCTGCCTGCCCACGGCGTGGCTGACGGCGTACCGCATGCTCACCACCAAGGGCCGGCTGGAGCAGGACGGCTCCGTCCTCGTGCAGGGCGCGGGCGGCGGGGTCGCCACCGCCGCCGTGCTGATCGGGACCGCTTTGGGCGCGCGGGTGTACGCCACCAGCCGCGACGCCGCCAAACGCGAACGGATCGCGGCGCTCGGCGCGACCGCCGTCGAGCCCGGGGCGCGCCTGCCCGAGCGCGTCGACGTGGTCGTCGAGACCGTCGGCGAGGCCACCTTCGAGCACTCGATGAAGTGCGCGAAGCTGGGCGGCCGGATCGTCGTGTCGGGCGCCACCAGCGGGTACCTTCCGCGGGTCAACCTGCGGCGGATGTTCGCGATGCAGCTGGAGATCCTGGGCACGAGCATGGGCACCCCGGACGAGCTCGCCGACCTCATGGCGCTGCTGGCCCGCACCGGCATCCGCCCGATCATCGACTCGGTCGTGCCGTTCTCGGAGGCCCGCAAGGCCTTCGAGCTGCTGCAGTCCGGCGACGTCTTCGGCAAGGTCGTACTGGATCACACTAGCTGACATAAAATCGTGATAAGTCCGAAAAGTCCGGCGCGCGGAGCGTGCCGGACTTTTCGTGCCCCGATGGGCTACAGGTGCGAGTCCAGGTCCGTCGACGGCGTGAAGGACGAGCGCGCGGCCTGGTCGCCGTAGAGCTCCAGGCGCAGGAACTGCAGCGTGCTCTCCGAGACCGTCTGGAATGACGTGGTGTCGGGGCTCAGGTACGGGTCGTTGTGGTTGCCGCCGGGGATGGTGAGCATCGCCTTCGCCCACGGGACCAGGTCGTAGGTGGCCTTGCCGCTGGCGTACGACACCATCGGGTCCGCGTCGCCGTGCACGAAGAACAGCGCCGCCGGGCTGCCGGTGAAGGCCGTGCCGACGCCGAGGCCGCTGCCGGCCAGGATGACGCCGGCGCGCAGGCGCTTGTCACGGCTCGCGGTGAAGAGGCCGACGGTGGTGATGGCGCCGGCCGAGTGCCCGGCCGCGGCCAGCCGGTCGGCGTCGATGCGATCGCCGAGCGGGCCGTCGAGCACCTGGCCGAGGACGAAGCTCGCGTCGGCCGGCTGGTTGAGCACGTCGTAGATGTCGAAGTCGGACGCGCCGCGGGTGGTGTTCGGGTACGCCGGGGCGATCACCACGAAGCCGGCCTCCGCCCAAACCTTCAGCAGCGGCGCGAACTCCTCCGGCGTGCCGTTCAGGCCGTGGCTGAACACCACGGCGGGGTAGCGGCCGGGCTGGTCGGGCGTCCAGATGACCGTTCGCAGCATGCGGCCATCCCGGTTGTACGTCATCTGCTGCGACGACACCGACAGTGCCGACTTCGGCAGGGCCAGTGGCGGCGGGAGCTGGACCGCGGCGAGACGCTGCACTGCCGTCGCGGCGGGGGTGGCGGTCGGGGTGGCCGAGCGCGTGGGCGCTGGGCTGGCCGAGCACCCACCCGCCAGCGCGGCGGCTGCGGCGAGGGCGGCGATCGCAATGCGCGGGCGCATGAGACCAACGGTACGGGCGGCCTACCACCGGTGCCGCTTCCCCGGGGGGCGAAATCGGGCTACGTTGCGCGGCATGACAGTCGTGTTCCGCGCGCTGACCGCCGTGTGCGCGGTCGCCGGGATCGTGTTCCTGCTTGTGTGGAACCACGGCGACCTGGGCGCGTTCGTGTACTTCACGGTGCAGAGCAGCGTCGTCATCGCGGCGGTGTCGGCGGTGGCCGTGTTCCGCGCGGTGCCGGCCCCCGTCCGCGGCGCGGCGACGCTCTACAGCGTCATCACCGGCACGGTGTACCACGCGCTGCTGGCCAACCCGTCCAGCCCCTTCTACCAGGAGGACTCGGGCGCCCACACGGTGCACAACCTCCTGCTGCACACCGTCACCCCGATCCTCGCCGCCGTGACCTGGCTCGTGATCGAGCGGGAGCGGGTGCGGTGGTGGCTCGCCGCCGTGTGGCTCGCCTACCCGTTGGCGTACCTGGTGTTCGCGCTGGTCCGGGGCGCGTTCGTGCACGAGTACCCGTATCCGTTCGTCGACCTCGACAAGGAGCACGCGCTCGGCGTGACCCGCAACTCGATCGGCTTCACGCTCGCGTTCTTCCTGCTCGGGCTGCTGCTCATCGGCCTCGGCGCGCTGCTGCGCCGCGTGCTGCCGGGCGCGCGCGAGCCGGGCGCCTCAGACGAGGACGCCCGGGTTGAGGATCCCGCGCGGGTCTAGCGTCCGCTTGGCCGCGCGCAGCGCATCCTGGTAGAGCGGCGAGCGCTCGTTGTCGTACCACGGCCGGTGGTCGCGCCCGACGGCGTGGTGGTGCGTGATCGTGCCGCCGTTGTCGGCGATCGCGTCGCTGACCGCCGCCTTGATCTCATCCCAGATCGCCACCTCGGCGCCGCGCCGGCCCGGGGTGATGATCGTGAAGTAGGGGGCGGGCCCATCGGGGTACACATGCGTGAATCGGCACGTCACGACCGCGACCCCCGTCGGTGCGGCGGCCTGCGCGGCGGCCAGGACCGCGGCGTGCAGCGCCTCGAAGCGGCTCCAGGTGCACGCCGTCTCGACCGTCTCGACGACGAGCCCGAGCCGCACCAGGGCGTCGCGGGTGTAGGGGGCCTTGAGGAACGCCTCGCGAAAGCCCCGCGATTCGCCTTTCTCCGCATCGGTACCGCCATGAGCCCGGCAGATCTCCACCGCGCCCAGCAGCAATGACGCATCGGCGCCCTCGAACCCCAGCATCAGTCGGGCCTGCCCGTCCTGGGCGCCGGCGTTGAGCATCGCCTCGACGGGATCGAGCAGCCGGCAGTTCGCGGGGCGCAGTCCGGCCTGCACGATGTTCTTGGCGGCGGCCACCGCTTCGAGGTACACCGGGAAGCTCATGGCGGCCGAAGCCCGCTCGCTGGGCCGTTTCTGCACCCGCAGCCAGGCCTCGACGATGACTCCCAGCGCGCCCTCGGACCCCAGGAACAGCGCGTTGGGGTCGGGCCCGGCGCCGCTGGAGGGCACGCGCGGCGACTCGACCGGGCCCTGCGGCGTGATGACGCGCAGCGCCTCGACGAACGCGTCGATGCGCGTCGGGCCGGTCGCGTAGTGCCCGCCCGAGCGCGTCGCCAGCCAGCCGCCGACGGTGGAGAACTCGAAGCTCTGCGGCAGGTGCCGCAGCGTCAGGTCGTGCGGGCGCAGCGCCTCCTCCAGCGCCGGGCCGAACACGCCGGCCTGCACCCGCACCGCCCGGTTGACGTCGTCGATCTCGGCGATCCGGTTGAGCCGGCTCATGTCGAGGGACACCCAGGGGCGATCGCCGCGGTACTCCACGCCGCCGACCACCGACGTCCCGCCCCCGTAGGGCACGACCGCCGCGCCGGCCGCCTCGGCCCAGTCCAGCGCGGCGACGATGTCGTGCACCGTGCGCGGCATGCACACGAGGTCGGGCGGGTTGGGCAGCTCGCCGTGCAGGGCGCGCACGACGTCGCGGAAGGCCTTGCCGTAGGCGTGGGAGGCGCGGCTCATCGAGTCGGCGAGGAACGTCTCCTCCATGATGGACGGCGGGATCAGCCGCGGCGGCCCGAGCAGCGGATCGAAGGGCAGCGGAATGACCGAGCCGTCGATCGGCATCCACGGCCGCAGCGCCCGCTCCGCGAGCCGGCGGCAGGCCGCGTCGTCGAGTGCCTCGTCGGCATGGCCCCAGCCCCACCAGGAACGCTCGCGGTAGCCCACGCGGGGGAGAGTGCCACAATCCGACACTGTTCGGCCACTGTCGGAAGTGTCGACCTCGGTATTCTGTCGGCCATGCCCGATGAGCGCATCGACCCCAGTCAGAACACGCAGGCGTTTCAGGCGTGGGTGGACCAGACCCAGAGTCAGCCGGTTGAGCCCGCCAAGTCCAGGACCTTGCTCTGGGCCGGCGTCGGCGTGGCCGTCGTCGTCGTGGTGGCGCTGGTGCTGTTCGTGGCGCTGGGGTAGATCCCCGAGGACTCGAAGCGCGTGTAGCCGGTCAGCGTCGCGTCGTTCACCAGGCGCAGCCGGGCCGCGTCGTCGTCGTTGAGCGCCCAGTCGAGGAAGTCCAGCAGCGTGGCCATCGCCTGCACGTGGCCGCGCTCGGGGTCGTTGGTGCCGGCGCCGTGCTCGCCGCCCTCGATGGTCAGGAACGCCTTGGGCCACGGGTCCTTGCCGTAGGACTCGCGCCCCTGGCTGTATGCGACCACCGGGTCCTTGTCGCCGTGGATGAACAGCAGCGGGACCGGGGTGCCCTTGTACGCCGTGGTCGGCCGCCCCGCGAAGATCACGCCCACCTTGAGCCGCGGGTCGCGGCGCCCGGTGAAGAGCCAGTCCGTGGTCGTGCCGCCGCCGGAGTGCCCGACCGCGCCGAGCCGGTTTTCGTCGATGCTCGCCGAGAGCGGGTTGGACGCGTCGAGCATCTTCGAGATGACGAACGACGCGTCGGAGGCCTGGTTGGGCACGTCGGTCTTGTCGAACCTCGGCCCGTCCTTCTTCGTGAAGGGGTACGCCGGGGCCGCGACCACGTACCCGGACTCCGCCAGGAACTTGGTCATGCCCTCCTGCATCTGCGGGTTGCTGTAGAAGCCGTGGCTCCACAGCAGCAGCGGGAACTCGCCGGGCAGCGGGCTCGCGTCGAGCAGGGTGCGCCCGCGGTTCTGCCGGGACGAGCCGCGCACCGGGTACCACACCGTCGTCGGCAGCGGCCGTTCCTTGCCCCGCGCGAACTCGAAGTGCCGCACCCCGACGGCGTACGGCGGGTGCGCGGTCGTCTCGACGGCGGCCGCACCGGCGGGCATGCTGATGGGCGTCCCGTTGTCATCAGGCCCCGAGGCCGCAAAAGCGCCGCCCACGATGAGCAGGGCGGCGGTCAGGAGCGACACGGTTGCAGTTCGGGTGCGACGCGGGGGCACGTGAAGAATGTAAGTGCACGCCGCGGTAGGCCGTTATCGCCCGACTGGGGACAATCGATTGGCTTGCCGGACTACACCAGGTTGTCATTGGATGACCCATTTGGCGGACACGGCTAGCCTCGGGAAGTTCGCCCCTATCCCCTTCGGCTCACATCGGCCGGGCGACATATCCGTTTTGTCGGTACATAGACGGGCAAAACGGCTCACCCATTTGGCGTTCGCGGGCTTACAGCGGCGGTCATGGGTTCGCGGGGGCGAGGGCGGCGTGAGCGGGCTTGCGGGCGGCGTGAGCGGGCTTGCGGCGGCGTGCGGGGGCTTGCGGCGGCGTGAGCCGGCTTGTGGGCGGCGTGCGGGGGCTTGCGGCGGCGTGGGCGGCGGTCGGGTCGGAGGCTCGCGGCGGCGTGCGCAGGCTTGCATCGGATATGTCCGCCGCTCCGCGACGGACATATCTGATATTTCGGTTATGCGACTTTCCGGGCCACGCAGAGCCGTGCAGGGGTGAGTCGCGGTGAATCGGACTTATGCCCTGCCGGGGTATAAGTCCGATAAGTCGTGGCGCGGAGCGCCCGACTTATCGAAGCGACGGCGCGGTCAGTCCTCGTCCTCGTCGTCCAAACGGGCCAGGTAGACGGCCAGGCGCTCGATCGGGGTCTCGAACTCCGGGTTGAGGTCGACGAAGTCGCGCAGGCGCTCGGCCAGCCACTCGAACGTGACCTCCTCCTCGCCGCGGCGCTGTGCCAGCTCCTCGATGCCGCGATCGGTGAAGTACATGGTGCGACGAGCCTCCAGAGAAAGGGGACGGGGCACGGCTAGCGAACGCCGTGCCCCGTGGAGTACCAGATGCGTCAGCGCTTCGGCAGTGCGGCCTCGATGAGGGCCTGCTGCTCGGCGTCGTGCAGCTTGGTCGAGCCGACCGCCGGTGCGGCGGCCGCGGGGCGGGAGATGCGGCGCAGGCCGACGCCCTGCAGCTGCTCCAGTAGGTTCAGCGCGATGAACGACCAGGCGCCCTGGTTTGCCGGCTCCTCCTGGACCCAGGCGAAGTCCTCGGCGTTCGGGTACTGCTCCAGTGCGGCCCGCAGCTCGTCGATCGGCATCGGGTAGAGCTGCTCGACGCGGATGATCGCGGTGTCGGTGATGTCGCGGTCGGTGCGCGCCTGCAGCAGGTCGTAGAAGACCTTGCCGGAGCACAGCAGCACGCGCTTCACGGCCGCCGGGTCCAGCGCGGTGCCCTTCACGCCCGGGTCGGCCAGCACGGTCTGGAACGTGCCGGTGGTGAAGTCCTCCACGCCCGACACGCACAGGCGGTGCCGCAGCAGCGACTTCGGGGTGAAGACCACCAGCGGCTTCTTCTTCGGCGACAGCGCCTGGCGGCGCAGCAGGTGGAAGTGGTTGGCCGGGGTGGTCGGCACGGCGACGCGCAGGTTGTCCTCGGCGCACAGCTGGAGGTACCGCTCCAGGCGCCCCGACGTGTGGTCCGGGCCCTGGCCCTCGTGCGAGTGCGGCAGCAGGAGCGTCACCGAGGCCAGCTGGCCCCACTTGACCTCGCCGGACGAGATGAACTCGTCCACGATGGACTGCGCGCCGTTGACGAAGTCGCCGAACTGCGCCTCCCACATGACCAGCGCGTCCGGGTTCTCCACCGAGTACCCGTACTCGAAGCCCATCGCCGCGAACTCCGACAGCAGCGAGTCGTAGATGAAGAGCTTCGCGTTGTCCTTGATCAGCGCGGACATCGGCAGGTAGTCGACGCCGGTCTCGGCGTCGACGATCGACGCGTGGCGCTGCACGAACGTGCCGCGCCGCGAGTCCTGGCCGGACAGGCGGACGGTGACGCCGTCGTTGACGAGCGCGCCGAAGGCGATGATCTCGCCGAAGCCCCAGTCGATGTCGCCCTGGGTTGCCATCTTCGCCCGCCGGTCCAGCAGCTGCTGGACGCGCTTGTGGGGCGTGAAGCCGTCGGGGAGCTTGACGTGGGCCTCGCCGATCGCCCGCAGTACCGACTCATCGATCTTGGTCTCGATCACCGGCTCCGGCTCGGGCTCCCGCAGGCGGGTCAGCCGCGCCGCAGGCGAGGACGACGCGTCGCGGGTGGCCTTGAACACCGTCTCGAGCTGCTCGTGGTAGTCCTTGAGCAGGGCTTCTGCCTCGGTGATCGGGATGTCGCCGCGGCCGATGAGCTCCTCGGTGTAGATCTTGCGGACCGAGCGCTTCTGGTCGATGATCGCGTACATCAGCGGGTTGGTCATCGACGGGTCGTCGCCCTCGTTGTGCCCGCGCCGGCGGTAGCACACCAGGTCGATGACGACGTCCTTGTTGAACGCCTGGCGGTACTCGAACGCGAGGCGCGCCACGCGCACGACGGCCTCGGGGTCGTCGCCGTTGACGTGGAAGATCGGCGCCTGGATCATCCGGGCGACGTCGGTCGAGTAGAGCGACGAGCGCGAGTACTCCGGCGCGGTGGTGAAGCCGACCTGGTTGTTGACGACGACGTGGACCGTGCCGCCGGTGCGGTAGCCGCGCAGCTGCGACAGGTTGAGCGTCTCGGCGACCACGCCCTGGCCGGCGAACGCGGCGTCGCCGTGGATGAGCAGCGGCAGCACCGTGTAGCCCTCGAGCTTGAGGTCGATGCGGTCCTGCTTGGCCCGCACGATGCCCTCGAGCACCGGGTTGACCGCCTCCAGGTGCGACGGGTTGGCCACGACGGAGACCGTGGTGGCGTGCTCGCCGTCCGGGTGCGTGTACTTGCCGGTCATGCCCAGGTGGTACTTCACGTCGCCGGAGCCGTGCGCGGACTTCAGGTCCAGGTGGCCCTCGAACTCGGAGAAGATCTTCTCGTAGGGCTTGCCGACGATGTTGGCCAGCACGTTGAGCCGGCCGCGGTGCGCCATGCCGATGACGACCTCGTCGAGCTCGCCCTCGGCCGAGTTCTGCAGGATCTCGTCCAGCAGCGGGATCAGCGACTCGCCGCCCTCCAGCGAGAAGCGGCGCTGCCCGACGTACTTCGTCTGCAGGAACGTCTCGAACGCCTCGGCCGCGTTGAGGCGGTTGAGGATGTGCTTCTGCTCGTCAGTGCCGGGCTTCTCGTAGGGCTTCTCGACCCGCTCGGCGATCCAGCGCCGCTCCTCCGGGTCCATGATGTGCATGTACTCCACGCCGACGCGCCGGCAGTAGGAGTCGCGCAGCACGCCGAGGACGGCCCGCAGCTTCATCTTCTGCTTGCCGGCGAACCCGCCGACCGGGAACATGCGGTCGAGGTCCCACAGCGTGAGGCCGTGCTCGAGCACGTCGAGGTCGGGGTGGCGGCGGATGCGGAACTCGAGCGGGTCGGTGTCGGCCATCATGTGGCCGCGCACCCGGTAGGCGTGGATGAGCTCCACGACCCGGGCCGCCTTGTCGATCTGCCCCTCGGAGGTGCGGGCCACGTCGCGCACCCAGCGCACCGGCTCGTACGGGATGCGCAGCGCGGTGAAGATCTGGTCGTAGAACCCGTGCTCGCCGAGCAGCAGCTCGTGCATGACCTTCAGGAACTCGCCGGACTGCGCGCCCTGGATGATCCGGTGGTCGTAGGTGCTGGTCAGCGTGATGATCTTGCTGATGCCAAGGTCGGCGAGGGTCTCGTCGGACATCCCGGCGTAGGGGGCCGGGTACTCCATCGCGCCGACGCCGATGATCGCGCCCTGGCCGGTCATGAGCCGCGGCATCGAGTGCACGGTGCCGATGCCGCCCGGGTTGGTCAGCGACACGGTGGTGCCGGCGTAGTCGTCCATGGTCAGCTCGTTGCGCCGGGCGCGGCGCACGATGTCCTCGTAGGCGGACCAGAACTGCCGGAAGTCCATCGACTCGGCGGCCTTGATGCTCGGCACGACCAGCGAGCGCGAGCCGTCCGGCTTCGCCAGGTCGATCGCGATGCCCAGGTTGACGTGCTCGGGCTGCACCAGGTTGGGCTTGCCGTCGATCTCGGCGAAGTTGTTGTTCATCTCCGGGTGCGCGGCCAGCGCCCGGACCAGCGCGTATCCGATCAGGTGCGTGAAGCTCACCTTCCCGCCGCGTCCGCGGGTGAGGTGGTTGTTGATCACGATCCGGTTGTCGGACAGCAGCTTGGCCGGCACGGCGCGCACGCTCGTGGCGGTCGGCACCTCCAGCGAGGCGTCCATGTTCTGCACGATGCGGGCGGCCACGCCGCGCAGGGGGACGTGCTTCGCGCCGCCGGAGGGTGCGGCGGTCTCCTTGGTCGGCGCGGGCTTGCTGGCGGGGACGGCCTTCTTCTCGGGGGCCTTCTCGACGGGCTTGGCGACCGCGGGCTTCGCGGGCGCGGTCACTGCAACGGTTGCCGGCTCAGCCGCGACGGCGGGCGCCGTCGCGGCGTCCGGGGTGGGCTTGTAGTCGGCGAAGAAGTCGTGCCACGCGGAGTCCACGCTGGCCGGGTCGGCGAGGTACCGCTGATACATGTCCTCGACGATCCACTCGTTCGGGCCAAATCCCGCCAGCGGGTTCTCCTGCGAGTTGGTCGCTTGGGTCGACACGGCTCTTGATCGCCTCTTCCAAACGCGAGTTCTAGGGGTTACGGATGTCCGGGTCCAGGCTACGCGCTGCCTAACGCTCGTTCGTCGCCGACGCCGCCGGGAGTGACCATGTAGACGACGTGGTGGCGTTCACCCTTACAACTGTGGCCGCCATATGGCGGCCACAACTGTCCTAGATCTTGCACCCATATCTTGCCGAACTCTTGAGGCCTCCTGAGCCTGCCGTTACGCCACGTCGCGCTTGCGTGTGATGAGCGTGCCGATGCCCCCGAGCACCACCGCGTAGCCGATCATGACCACGACGCCGATCCAGCGTGGCGGCAGGTGGACGTCGCCCAGTTGGTTCTGCAGCGTGCCGACGATGTGCCAGGAGGCGAGCGACGGGATGTACACCGCCGCCTCCATGACCCAGTCCTCCTTGATCAGGTACTCGTGGATCACGGCCAGGGCGGCCAGCGCCGCGTAGGTGCCGACGGTGTACAGCACCGCGGCGGTGATCGTCGCGCCGATCTGGCTGCGCAGGAGCACCCCGATGCCGATGCCGAAGATCGCCCACAGCATGTACAGCAGCAGGTTGAGCAGTATCGCCTGTTGCGCCGTCCAGTGCCCGAGGCTGCTCGAGTAGCCCAGGTCGGCGAAGAAGATCGCGCCGACGACGATGTCGATGGCGGTGGCGACCAGCCAGAACCCGAATGCCATAGCGGCGCCGGTGATCAGCTTGGCGACGATGACCTTGGTTCGCTTCGGCGTCGCCAGGAACGTGGCCGTAGCCGTCTGGTGGTAGAACTCGTTCGTGATCAGCAGGATCGCCAGCAGCATCACCAGCAGCAGCCCGAAGAACTGCCCCGACGTGTAGATGTTGGCCGCCTTCAGGGCGAGCCCGGCGGCGGTCCGCCCGGCGGCGATCCGGTCGCGCTCGGCCTGCTGATCGGCCAGGATCTGGTCCTGCTGCTCCTGCGGCAGCCCGGACGGCGGCGGGCTGTTGAGGTACTCGGGCGTCTGCAGCTCCTGGTGCGCCTGCGCCGTGTTGATCAGCAGCGCGAGGCCGATGAACGCCAGCGAGCAGAGCAGGAAGATCCACCACATGTTCGTGGTGCGCAGCTTGATCAGTTCTGCGCGGATGAGCCGGATCATCGGATGCCCGCCCCTTCCTTGGTCAGTTCGAGGAACACGTGCTCGAGGTCGGGGCGCTCGGCGACGAGCTCGTGCAGCTCGACACCGGCTTGCAGGGCGAGCTTGCCGACGGCCGGAGCGTCCAGCCCGGTGATCATGTGCGAGCCGTTGCCGTTGGGGTTGATGGCGCCGCCGGCCTCGCGGACCGCGGCCACCAGCTCCTGGATGTTCGGCGTGCGCACGCGCACCGAGGCCTGCGCCGAGTTCTGCCCGATGATCTGCTCGACCGGCCCCTGCGTGATGAGCTTGCCGGCGGCGATGATCACGACGTCGTCGGCGAGGATCTCCATCTCCGACAGCAGGTGGCTGGAGACCAGCACGGTGCGGCCCTGCTGGGCCAGGCCCTGCAGCAGCCCGCGCATCCAGCGGATGCCCTCGGGGTCCAGGCCGTTGGCCGGCTCGTCCAGGACCAGCACCTGCGGGTCGCCGAGCAGGGCCTGTGCGATGCCCAGGCGCTGCTTCATGCCCAGCGAGTAGCCGCGGAACTTGCGCTTGGCCGCCGGGGTCAGGCCGACCAGTTCCAGTACCTCGTCGACGCGCGACATCGGAAAACCGCCCGCGGCCGCGACGCAGCGCAGGTGGTTGCGGGCCGAGCGGCCCTTGTGCGCGGCCGACGCCTCCAGGATCGCCCCGACCAGGCGCAGCGGGTCGTGCGCGTCGGCGTAGCGCTGCCCGCCGATCGTCGCGGTGCCCGCGGTCGGGGTGACCAGGTTGAGCATCATGCGCAGGGTGGTGGTCTTGCCGGCGCCGTTCGGACCGAGGAAGCCGGTTACGCGCCCCGGTTCGACCACGAACGACAAATTGTCGACGGCTCTGACGCTGCGATACTGCTTCGTCAGGCCGGAGACGACGATCTGCCCGCTGGACAACGCGCCGCTCCCTCCATGTGGGGACTGGGTGAAGCCGTCAATATGGCATGGCCGGACAAGCCCGTCGTCCCCGCCCCGCACGTCTCAGGGGAATTTCCGGGTTTCGCTTCGTCGCGGGGGACCGGTTACGGGCGGTCGGCCACTCGTATGACGTGCTTGAGCCCCGACCAGGTTGGATCGATGGCGCAAACCTTGACGTCGACGCGCCCGTTGGCCAGGGCATACTCGCGAACCTCGTGCTCGTCGAGGTCCGTGGCCACCCCCGAGGATCGCTTCGGCCACGCCACCCACAGCGAACCGGCCGGCGGGGTCAGCCGATGCAGGACCGGCCACCGGCGGCGAAGGCGGGCACGATTGGGACAGAAGAGCACGATGACGTCGTACATCCCGGGCACCAGCCGCCGGTGCAGCACCACGTCGGCCGGGAGGTCCGCCAGCTCGAATCCCGGCGGCGCGCCGTCGAGCAGGACGCGATGTCCCGCCATGACACCGAGCTTCTTGGGTAACGGTGTGCCTGAATATCCCGCCATGCCTGACCACGGTAACCACAGTTCACCCGCGCGCCATCAGGGAAACCTGTGAGCGTCAGCCATCCGCAGGGGTCGACGCTTACACCGAACGCATGACGATTCTCGCCGTCGCCGCCGGCCCGCAAGACCTGGGCGACTTGCAGCGTTACACCCTGCTGGTGGCCACCGACGGCGCCCAGGTTCGGGCCGCACAACGGCTCCGCCACGAGGTCTTCGCCGGAGAGCTGGGCGCCACCCTGCACAGCACCGAGTCCGGCCTCGACGTCGACGCCTTCGACGAGTACTGCGACCACCTGATCATCCGCGAGGAGCTCACCGGCGAGGTCGTCGGCACCTACCGGATGCTCCCGCCGGACCGGGCGGCCGCGGCCGGCGGGCTGTACGCGGACACCGAGTTCGACCTGTCGGGCCTCTCCCAGCTGCGCGACGGCCTGGTGGAGACCGGCCGCTCCTGCGTGCACCCCGACCACCGCAGCGGCGCCGTGATCAACCTGATGTGGGCCGGCATCGCCCGCTACATGCACCTGCACGGCCACCGCTGGCTCGGCGGCTGCGCTTCGGTCCCGCTGGCCGACGGCGGCGTCACGGCCGCGGGCGTGTGGGACCTGGCCCAGCGCAAGCACCTGGTGCCGTCGGCGTGGCGCGTGCGCCCCCGCAACCCTTGGACGAGCGAGGTCGAGCCTGCCGCCAAGGTAAACGTCCCGGCGCTGCTCAAGGGCTACCTGCGCCTCGGCGCCTGGGTGGGCGGCGCGCCGGCACACGACCCCGACTTCGACTGCGCGGACTTCTACGTGCTGCTGTCGCTGGACCGGGTCAACCCGCGGTACATGCGTCATTTCCTCGGACAGGAGTGAGCTCCATGGCTGTCATGGACAGCCTCTGGCTGCCCCGCTCGACCTGCGGCACCGACTGCCTGCCGGAGCCGACCGCCCGCGTCGTGCCGCGCCTGATCGTGCTCAAGCGCATCGTCGTCACCGGCGCCGTGCTGCTGTTCGCCGCCCTCTCGGTCCCCGTCCTGGCCCTGCTGCCCCAGCGCCAGCTGGTCCACGCCCAGCGGGGCCTGGCCCGCGCCGTCCTGGCCGGCCTCGGCATCAAGCACTCGGCGAGCGGCCGGATCCCGCAGAGCGGCGCACTGCTCGTGGCCAACCACGTCTCGTGGCTGGACGTGATCGTGATCCTCGCTCACGCCCCGGCCCGCCTGCTCGCCAAGCGCGAGGTCCGCGCCTGGCCCCTCATCGGCCGCTTGGCCGCCACGCTGGGCACCGTCTTCGTCGACCGCTCCCGCCCGAAGACCCTGCCGGCCACGGTCGCCGAGGTGAGCCGCAACATCGCCGCCGGCGGCGTGGTGGCGGTCTTCCCGGAGGGCACCACGTGGTGCGGCCGCATGGGCGGCACCTTCCGCCCCGCGATGTTCCAGGCCGCCGTCGACGCCGGCGTGCCGGTCGTCCCCGTCCGCCTCACGTTCGCCCAGGCCGGCGTGGTGTCGACGGTGGCCGCCTTCATCGGCGACGAGACCTTGCTGGTCTCCCTGAAGCGCGTCCTGGCGGCGCGGGACCTGTCGATCAGCTTGCGCGCGCACCCCAAGCTGCACCCGGCCCCTTGCGACCGCCAGACGCACCCGCGCCGGGTTTTGGCTCGGGCGGCGTCGGCGGTAGTGGCCACCTGACTGTCCCTCTCTCCCGCGATTCGCTCATATAGCTCGGAATCCGATAAGTCCGGCGCTGGCGCGCCAGACTTATCGGATTTAAAGGTCGTCAGGCGAAAAGTCCGAAAAGTCGTGGCACGGAGTGCCCGACTTTTCGTAGAGCGCGCGGATTCGTCCGACGAGACGCGAGTGTGTCGCGAAGGACAGTCGCGATGTATCGCGTCTTGCGATACATTCCTCGTACGGGAGCGAGCGAGGAGTGCGCGATGACCGCGTGGACGATTGATGAGCCGCAGAGGCTCGGCTTCGAGCAGGAAGTTACCGACCTGAGTGTGTCGCTGGTGTCGGGGCGAATCAACGTTGTGGGGGCGGACGGGCCGGCGCGGCTCGAGGTGACGTCCATCGGGGACCAGCCCGTCAACGTCACGCTCGAAGGGGGGCGGCTCTCGATCGAGCACGAGTTTCCCAAAGGCTGGCCCGGGTTTCTGTGGTGGCTGTTCGGGTCGCGGTACAAGGTCGACATCTCCGTCGTCGTGCCCGTCGAGGCCGCCGTGCGGCTGCATGTCGCGTCCGGGTCCGTCATCGCGTCCTCGCTGCGCAACGGGGCCGACGTCAACGTCACCAGCGGGCGGATCACGCTGCTGGGGATCGACGGGCGGGTCACCGGCAAGATCGTGTCGGGGTCGATCGAAGGGCTCACGCTCGGGGGAGAGGTCGACCTCGAGACGGTGTCCGGGGAAATCGTGGTCGCGGACTCCACGGCGGGGGTCGTGAGTGCGCGTACCATCTCCGGCTCCGTGACCTGCGACCTCGACAATCCGCCCGCGGGCACCGAGGTGCACCTCGACACGGTGTCGGGGGAGATCACGGCCCGGGTGCGCGAGGACAGCGACCTGCGGGTCAGCCTCAACGCGATCTCCGGGCACGTCGTGAACGCGTTTCCCGAGCTCGAGCAGCACAGCAAGAACACAGTGACCGGGCGGCTCGGGACGGGGACCGGCGGGCGGCTGGCCGCCAACGCGACATCTGGCACGATCTCGTTGTTGCGGCGGCCAGTCGACGACGAGGAACTCGGTGACGAGGAAGCAGTGGAAGCATGAGCGCGGTTTTCAGTCACGGGCGCCTGAGGTTGTACCTGCTGAAGCTGCTCAACGAGGGCCCGCGACACGGCTACGAGCTGATCCGGCTCCTCGAGAACCGCTTCCATGGGCTCTACGCGCCGTCGGCCGGCACGATCTACCCGCGGCTGCAGCGCATGGAGGCCGACGGGCTCATCACGCACACGGCTGAAGGCGGGCGCAAGGTCTACGAGATCACCCCGGCGGGGTTCGACGAGCTGCAGCGGCGCGCCGGCGAGATCGAGTCGCTCGAGAACGACATCAACGCCTCCCTCGCCGACCTCTCGACGCTGGCCGACGAGGTCGAGCAGGGTGTGCGCGGCTCGGTGCGCGACCTCAAGCGGGAGCTCAAGGAGGCCAGCCGCCAGGTGCGCAGCGGCACGCCGCCGCCGGGGCCGGGGTCGTTCGGCTGGGGGTACCCGCCGCGACCGGGCGCCGCGAGCACCCGGCCGCCGCAGCCGCCCTCCGACGCGGTGCGTGAGCTGGAGGAGAAGGCCGCCCAGTTGCTCTCCGAGGTGCGGCGCCTGGCGCGCACCGGGCGGGCGAGCCAGGAGACGATGCGCGCGACGCTCGTCGTGTTGGACGGTGCGATCGACCAGGTGAGACGCTTGCTGAGGTAGAGCTTTGGTCGCCCAGGAACTTCCCAGGCAACAACCAGCCCTACTCCAGCGGAGGGCGGAAAGATATGCGCATGGGGGTACGAGGCGGCGTCGCACAATCCGGGGGTGCATCGTCGCCAGGCGTGGCGCAGGCTGAGGCGAGGCTGCTCGTGGTCGAGGACGACCCGAATATCCGCGAGCTCCTCTCCGCCAGCCTGCGCTTTGCCGGTTTTGCGGTTGACGCGGTGACCACCGGCAGCGAGGCGGTCACCGCGGCCCGCGAGAGCAAGCCCGATCTGGTCGTGCTCGACGTGATGCTGCCCGACCTCGACGGGTTCGAGGTGATCCGGCGGCTGCGCGAGGGCGGCGTCCGGCTCCCCGTGGTCTTCCTGACCGCGCGCGACGGCACCGAGGACAAGGTCCGCGGCCTCACGCTCGGCGGCGACGACTACGTGACGAAGCCGTTCAGCCTCGAGGAGCTCACCGCCCGCATCCGGGCCGTCCTGCGGCGCACCGCGGGCGACCCCGGGCCCAACCGGCTGGTCTTCCACGACCTGGAGCTGGACGAGGAGACGCACGAGGTGAGCCGGGCCGGGCAGACGATCGCCCTGTCCCCGACGGAGTTCAAGCTCCTGCGGTACCTCATGCTGAACGCCGGCCGCGTCCTGTCGAAGGCGCAGATCCTGGACTTCGTCTGGAACTACGACTTCCGCGGCGATGACAGCATCGTGGAGTCCTACATCTCCTACCTGCGACGCAAGGTCGACATCGCCGAGCCGCGGCTGATCCACACCCTGCGCGGCGTGGGCTACGTCCTGCGCCTGCCCGTCTGACCGGGGCCGTCGTGCGGTTCATCGCCGACGTGCCGCTGCGGGTCAAGCTCGTCGCCGCGGTGCTCACGCTCGTCACCATGGCGCTGCTCGTCATCGGCGTCGCCAGCGCGCTCGTCATGCGCAGCTCGATGATCGACAAGGTCGACAACCAGCTGCGCGCGCTCTCCACCACGGTCAGCGCCGAGCGGGTGGCGCGGATGACGACGCAGCAGACCGACATGACGATGCCCAGCAACTACATGTACTTCTACTGGGCCCGCGACGACGACGGCTCCGTGCACCCGATGCCGGTCGGTGTGTCGCCCCAGAACGCCCCGCCCCTGCCATCCGACGCGCAGCAGGTGCTGGACCGGCTCAACGAGCCCTACACGGTTCGCGCAGCCGGCACGCACGAGCGCTGGCGGGTGCTCATCACCCAGCCGTCCAACGGCGGCGGGGCCGTCGGCGTGGCCGAGAACCTCTCGATGGTCGACAGCGCCGTCGACGAGCTCGTCGCCGCGGAGCTGTTCATCGGCGCGGGCGTGCTCGTCGTCATCGCCGCCGTCGGCGTCACGATCGTGCGGACCAGCCTGCAGCCGCTGCGCGAGATCGAGCGCACCGCCGCGGCCATCGCGGCCGGCGACCTGACCAGGCGCGTGCCCGAGAGCCCGCCCGAGACCGAGATGGGGCACCTCGCCGCCGCGCTGAACGTCATGCTCGGGCAGATCGAAGGGGCGTTCCGTGTCCGGGAGGCCTCCGAGGACCGGATGCGCCAGTTCATCGCCGACGCCTCGCACGAGCTGCGCACGCCGCTGACCACGATCCGGGGCTTCGCCGAGCTGTACCGCCAGGGCGCCGCCCGCGAGCCCGAGGACACATCCGCGCTGCTGCGCCGCATCGAGGACGAGGCGTCCCGGATGGGCCTGCTCGTCGAGGACCTGCTGCTGCTCGCCCGGTTGGACCAGGAGCGCCCGCTCAGCCTCGCCGACATGGACCTGCGCGTGATCGCCACCGACGCCGCGTCGGCGGCCCGCGCGGTCGCGCCCGAACGCGAGATCGACCTGGAGATCGAGCGCGACGAGCCGATCGAGGTCAACGGCGACGAGGCCCGGCTGCGGCAGGTGGTCGGCAACCTGGTGACCAACGCGCTCACGCACACCCCCGCCGGTACTCCTATTGAGCTTCGGCTGCGTCGTGACGGTACCGACGCGTTGATCGAGGTGGTGGACCACGGACCGGGACTGACCGACGAGCAGGCGGCCCGCGTGTTCGAACGGTTCTACCGGGTAGACAAGGCGCGGACCCGGCGGCAGGCCGGCGGCGCGCACAGCGGCAGCGGGCTGGGCCTTGCGATCGTCGCGGCGCTGGTCGCGGTGCACGGCGGCACGGTGTCGGTCTTCGTCACCCCGGGTGGTGGAGCCACCTTCCAGGTTCGCCTTCCCCTCACAGCCGCTTCCCAGGCCGCTCCCGGTGGTCCGCAAGCTGCCATCGGCAAGCTCAAGGCATGAGCGAACAGCAGGGATGGGTGCCGGAGCCGGCCGCGGAACACCAGCAGCACATGCCGTCCAACCACGTGCCGCCGCACGTGCCCCACATGCAGCACCCGCCGCAGTGGTACCCCCCAGCGTCACCCTTCGTGACGCCGGTCACCGCCGTCCCGGCACCGCTGCAGCGCCGGAGCCTCGGCAAGAGCGTCGCCGCCGTGGTCGCCGCCGTCGCGCTCTCCGTCGTGTCGGCGGTCGGCGGCGGGTACGCGGCGCTGGAGCTCCGCCCGGCCGCGACCGCCAGCGACACGGTGATCAGCGCGCAGAACTCCAGCTCGCAGTCCGGCTCCGCCAACCTGGCCAACGTCGCACAGGCGGTCCTGCCGAGCGTCGTGTCGATCAACACCGGCTCCGCCGTCGGCTCCGGCGTGATCATCACCCAGGACGGCGCCATCCTCACCAACAACCACGTCGTCGCGACCGCCCGCGGCACGACGGTCCAGATCAGCTTCTCCGACGGCAAGTCCGCGCAGGCCCAGATCGTGGGCACCGACGAGACCTCCGACCTGGCCGTAGTCAAGATCGTCGGTGGCGGCAGCTACACGCCGCTCGCCTTCGCCGACAGCTCCGCCGTACACGTCGGCGACACCGTCCTCGCGGTCGGCAGCCCGCTGGGCCTGGAGGCCTCCGTGACCTCCGGCATCGTCAGCGCCCTGAACCGCACCATCGACGAGGGCGCGGACAACCGCTCCGCCGCCACGAAGATCCCCGGCGCCATCCAGACCGACGCTGCGATCAACCCCGGCAACTCCGGCGGCGCGCTCGTCAACACGTCGGGGCAGCTCATCGGCATCAACACCGCGATCGCCACGTCGGGCTCGACGGCCGGCAGCATCGGCGTGGGCTTCGCGATCTCGAGCAACACCGCAAAGACCGTGGCGCAGCAGCTGCTGGGCTGACCACGGCACCGAGGCTGGTTTCCCCTCCCAAAAGAGAGGCGGCGCACCTGGCGGGGTGCGCCGCCTTTCTGCGCTCGCCTGGCGGGCGTGCCGCCTTTCTGCGCCCGCCTCCTGGTCAGTCGGCCCAGCCGAACGAGCGCTCGACCGCCCGCAGCCAGAGAGCGTGGCCGCGATCGCGCGCGTCCGCCGACATCGACGGCTCCCAGCGCTTGTCGATGTGCCACTTCTCGCGCAAGGTCTCGGTGTCGGGCCAGAAGCCGACCGCCAGGCCCGCGGCGTAGGCGGCGCCAAGGGCCGTGGTCTCCGCGACCGTCGGGCGGACCACCGGCACGTCCAGCACGTCGGCCTGGAAGCCCATCAGCAGGTCGCTCGCGGTCATGCCGCCGTCGACCTTGAGGGTCTCCAGGGGTACCGCCGACTCGGCCATCATGGCGTCGACCACGTCCTTGACCTGCCACGCCGTCGCCTCCAAGGCCGCGCGGGCGAGGTGGCCCTTGGTGACGTAACCCGTGAGGCCGGTGATGACGCCGCGGGCGTCCGGGCGCCAGTGCGGGGCGAACAGGCCGGCGAACGCGGGCACGATGTAGCAGCCGCCGTTGTCCGAGACGGTCGCGGCGAGGTCGTTGATCTCGGGTGCGGAGGAGATCAGGCCGAGGTTGTCGCGCAGCCACTGCACGAGCGAGCCGGTGATCGCGATGGAGCCCTCCAGCGCGTACACCGGGTCCGCCGAGCCGATGCGGTAGCCGACCGTGGTGAGCAGGCCCCGCTCGCTGGCCACGGGGCGGGTGCCGGTGTTGAGGAGCAGGAACGAGCCGGTGCCGTACGTGCACTTGGCCTCGCCGGGCGCGAAGCACGTCTGGCCGAACAGGGCCGCCTGCTGGTCGCCGAGGGCCGAGGCGACGGGCACGCCGTGCAGCATGGTCTTCGCCTCGCCGTAGACGAACGACGACGAGCCGATCTCGGGGAGCATGACGCGCGGGATGCCGAAGGCGGCGAGCAGGTCGTCGTCCCAGTCCAGCGTGGTGAGGTTCATGAGCATGGTGCGGCTGGCGTTGGTCACGTCGGTGACGTGCCGGCCGGTGAGCTTCTCGATGAGCCACGTGTCGACGGTGCCGAAGCGGATCTCCCCGGCCTCGGCCCGGGCGCGCAGGCCGGGGACGTTGTCGAGCAGCCAGACCACCTTCGGGGCGGCGAAGTAGGTCGCCAGGGGCAGGCCGCAGCGGTCGCGGAAGCGGTCGGGGCCGGCGTCGCCGGCGAGGGCGCGGATGACGCCGTCGGTGCGCGTGTCCTGCCAGACGATGGCGGGGTGCACCGGCTCGCCGGTGCGGGCGTCCCACAGGATGGTCGTTTCACGCTGGTTGGTGATCCCGATGGCGGCGACGTCCGCGCGGGAGAGCCCGGCCTGGTCCAGCGCGCGGGTCGAGACCGCCTGGACGTTGTGCCAGATCTCGACCGGGTCGTGCTCGACCCAGCCCGGACGGGGGAAGCTCTGGTGGTGTTCGCGCTGGTCAAGCGCCACGATGGCGCCGTCGGCGTCGAACACGATCGCACGGGTGGAGGTCGTGCCCTGGTCGATGGCGAGGATGTACACGCTGCCATCTTCGCCGAAGCATTGTCACGTTCGGGACGCAACCTTCCGGCGGACCGCAAACGCGCCTAGAGTCCGTGGCCGGAACCGTGTCCGAACAGGAGCGACAGTGGCCGTCATCGAGACGCGCATCAGTGTCTGGGAGGCCCTTGCCGGGCGCGCCCCGGGTGTACCGCTAGGCCCGTCCGACGTCGGACTGTGGCACGCGGTGACCGACCGGCTCAACCCCGCCCGCGCCCGCCCGCTGCTGCGCGACGGCGTCGAGGCGGTCACGCTGACGTCGGCCCGCGGCGTCGAGTACGTGATGCTGCGCTCGCCCGACGCCGGCGAGTCGAGCTACCTGCGGCTCACGCCGGAGGAGTTCCGCCTCGCGCAGTTCATGGACGGCAGCCGCACCGTGGCGCGGCTCGTGGCCGAGTTCGCGCGGATCTCCGGTCGGCTCGCGCCGGACCAGGTGACCCGGATCGTCGCCGACCTCGCCGGCAACCGCATGCTCGCCGAACTGCCCGTGGACGCGTTCCACCGGCTCCAGCGGGTCCACCGCCGCCCGTGGCCGATCCGGCTGGGCAAGGCGATCGTCGCGACCGCGCAGGGCCGCCGGGTGGTACTCGCGAAGGTCGACCCGGTCGTCACGTTCCTCTACAAGGCGGGCGGGCGGCTGTTCTTCACCCGCGTGTTCGCCGTGCTCGCCGGGCTCGTAGCGCTGGCCGGGCTGGGCGTGTTCGTGTGGAACTGGTTCCGCGCCGACCAGTCCGTGTTCCTCACCAACGACTCCTACTTCGCCGGCGCCCTCGTGCTGCTCGGCCTCAACGTGCTGGCGCTGGGCTGCCACGAGCTCGGGCACGCGCTGGGCGCCAAGCATGCCGGGCGGCGCGTGCCCGTTGCGGGCTTTTTGGTGTACTTCGGGATCCCATCCGTCTTCGTGGACACCACGGACGTGTGGATGGCCGGCCGGCGCGCCCGGATCGTGACCACCGTCGCCGGCCCGGCCACCGGCCTGATCCTCGCCGGCGCCTGCCAGATCCTGGGCGTGTTCTTCCCCGAGCTGCAGCCGTGGACGTTCAAGCTGGCCTTCGCGTGGTACCTCAACGCGCTGTTCAACCTGAACCCGTTCATGGCGCTCGACGGGTACTACCTGCTCATGGACTGGCTGGAGGTGCCCAACCTGCGGGCGCGCGGCCTGGCCTGGGTCATCGCGCGGCTGCGCCGCCGGCCGCCACGCTTCGCCGACCTCGACCGCGAGGGGCGCCTCGTCGCGCTCTACGGCATGCTCGCCGTCATCTGGCTCGCGATCGCCATCAACCTCATGTATCGCGTGTACACCGACCGCGTCGCCGGCGTCGTGACCGGCCTGTGGAACGCGGGCTGGCTCGGGCGGATCCTGCTCGTCGTGGTCTGCGCCGGGTTGCTGGCGCCCCTGGTGTACCTCTTCTTCGGCTGGCTGCGCCGGCGCGGGCGGCGACTGCGCGACCGCCTCGGCGAGCGCAAGCTGGTGCGCGACGAGCCGCGCCGGTTCGCCGCGCTGAGCGCCTCCGCGCTGTCGAACCTGCCGCCCGAGGCCCTCGCCAGGCTCGCCGAGCACGCCCGCTGGGTGCACCCGCGCACGGGCGAGCAGCTCGTCTTCGCAGGCGCCGCGCAGCAGTCGGTGTACGTGGTCGTCGACGGCGCCCTGGAGGCCCGCCGCCCCGGCGACCCGACCGGCAGCGTGCGCGAGCGCGTCGGCCGCGGCGGCGTCGTGGGCCTGGCCAACGCGCTGACCGGCGCCCCCGCGGCGCTGGGCTGGACGACCGCCGGCACCACGCTGCTCGCGATACCGTCCTCGTCGGTCTCATCGGCCGTCGGGCCGCTGCCCGGCCCGCCGCCGGTGGAGTGGGCCGAGCTCGAGACGCTGGTCGCCGAGACGCCGGCCCTGCAGAACCTCGGCCCCGAGGACCGCCTCGGCCTGCTGACCCGCGCCCGCCCGATGCACCTCGGCCCCGGCCAGCCGGTCGTGCTGCGCACCGGCAACGACGCGCTCGTGGTCGAGTCGGGCTCGCTGCAGCTGCCCGAGGGCGTCGAGCTGCACCGCGGCTCGATGATCGGCCCGTACGGCGACGGCTCGCCCGGCCAGGTCGCCACCGCCCGCACGCCCGCCCGCGCCTGGCTGCTGCCCGCGGTCGGCGGCCTGCCGCTGCTGCTGGGCCGCCAGGCCGAAGCGACGCCGTCGGGCGGGCGCCGCCCGATGTCGGGCGCGCACCCGCCGTCGAACTACCCGCCGCTCGCCGCACCGCCCGGCCCGCCGCCGCCCGGCGACGACAGCGTCGACCGCCGCTTCGAGCGCAAGCTGTGGTGGCTGCTGGTCCTGCTGCTGCTCTTCGCGCTCTTCCTGACCGGCGCCAACCTGTTCACCGGCCCGGTGTGGGCCGAGATGCCGACGGACAGCGCGCTGGTCACCGTCACC
The DNA here is from genome assembly GCF_039537565.1 of Dactylosporangium darangshiense. Taxonomy (NCBI): domain Bacteria; kingdom Bacillati; phylum Actinomycetota; class Actinomycetes; order Micromonosporales; family Micromonosporaceae; genus Dactylosporangium; species Dactylosporangium darangshiense. The sequence goes on along the minus strand of NZ_BAABAT010000020.1, from coordinate 91,261 downwards.
CGCGGCGGCGCGACGGTCCGCGTCAACGGCAGCGACCGGCCGCTGGCGCGCAACGAGAAGCTGTACGTCCAGCAGGGCGACTCGGTCCGGGTCAACGCCAAGTCCACCGCGACCCTGACGTTCCGCGGCGGCAGCGCGACGGTCCTGTGCGCCGGCGCCGACGTGAAGATCGGCGACCTGGTCAGCGGCCAGCAGACCCCGATCGAGCCGAACGCCGCCCTGGTGCTGGACGACGGCCGCCTCCTGGTCGACACGACGAGCACCACCACGGCGTTCAAGCCGCTGCGCCTGACCATCGGCGACGTGCGCAACGAGGGCGCGGCCCGCTTCGCGCTGTCCGCCGGCGACGACCCAGAGGTCGGCCGCGGCGTCGTCAAGCTCAACGGCGAGGTCGTCGAGCCGTTCAACCAGGCCGACCTCACCTGCGGCGACGGCGTGGCCCTGCCGAAGCCGGGCGGCACCCCGACGGTGGCGCCGTCCCCGACGGACACCCCGTCGGAGTCCCCGAGCCCGAGCGACTCCCCATCCACCTCGGCCTCCACGTCCCCGTCGGCGGGGGCCACCCCGACGAAGACGACGGCGGGCCCGACGAAGACGACGGCGCGCCCCACCACCGGCGCCCCGACGACCTCTCCGCCCCCGCCGCCCGACACGACCGCGCCCACCGTCACGGTTCGCGCCGCGCCGAACGACATCTACCGCACCTATGGCGGAAGCGCCTGCTACTTCGGGACGCCGTCGTCGACGCCGACGACGTCGAGCGTGACGATCGTGGGCTCGGACAACGCCGGCGCCACGGGCCTCACGATCCGATCGCTGACCTATACGTTGGACGGGTCGACACAGACCCTCAAGTATTCCGGCAGCAACGGAAAATGGTCGGCCGCCCTCGGGCCATTCCCGGGGCAGGGCAACGCCGGCACGATCACGATCAGCGCCGTGATCGCCGACGCGGCGGGCAACGTTTCCAGGGCGGGCAGCGCTTCCGTGCACATCAACGACTGCACCATCATTGGCTGACGAGGAGAGACCGTGCTTTGTTGGTTCTGCGCCAAGGCGGCGCGGGGGTCGTGCCGGTTCTGCGGGCGTGGGCTGTGTGAGGACCACGCGAAGTTCGGCCCCTACCTGCTGGAGGTGCACCGCTCGCAGCGCCGCGGCCGAGCCGAGGGGCTCGTCGTGGAGGACGCGGTGCAGTGCGGGACCTGCCGGCCGCGGCCGCAGCCGATCCCGATGCCCGAACTCGACTGATCCGTCATTGCTCGACCGATTCACCAACTGGGGGATGCGATGTCCGACTTCGACGAGGTACTCGAGCGGCTGCTCGGCGACCCGGCCTTCAAGGCGCAGCTGGCCGCGGACCCGCAGGGGGCCCTGGCCGGGTACCGGCTGACGCCCGACGAACTGGACATCCTGCGGTCGCAGGTCGGTGACGCCGGCGGGCAGACGCACGTCGAGCAGCGCACGAGCAAGGCCAGCATGTTCGGGGTGTTCTCCGCGATCGGCTCCGGCCTCGACGACGTGCTGCACGGCCATGGCCACGGGTTCGCCGGGCACGACGTCGGCGGCGCGCAGGCCGGCCGGGGCATGCACGACGCCGTGGAGCAGTACGGCGGCGGCCGGCACGCGGCGCCCGAGCCGGCCGGCTCCGGCCCGATCGGGCGGCACCTCGACGACGTGGTGCACGGTGGGCAGCACGCCTCCTCGGGGCACGAGGAGGTGCACACGGAGAGCCACCACGAGTCCTCCCACACCGAGTACCACAGCGAGGTCCGCTCGTCCGGCACCGTGTACCAGGCGAGCACCTACGCCGGTGCGACCGGCGGCACGCCGATCGAGCCGCCCGCCGCGGACACGCCGTTCCAGCCGCCCGCCGGCATCGGCGGGGAGAGCGTCGCGCGCGGGCTCGCCGGCTTCACCGGGCCGACGGCCGAGCAGCCCGGCCTCGGCGGCGGGCTCGCCGGGCTGGCGCAGCAGGCGACGCAGTACGGCGCGGGGCAGTCCGGGCTGGGGCAGGCGGGGCACGGCGCGGGTATCGCCGGCGGCCTCGAAGGGCTCGCGCAGCAGGCCGGGCACGCGCAGGTGCCGGGGCAGGCGCCCACCGACGGCTACCACACGCGCGTGGACTGGGACGGCGACGGCCGGTGGGACCAGCACACGTACGTCAACCGGGCCGACGGCGGCGTCGACATCGTGGTCGACACGGACGGCGACGGGCGCGCCGAGTTCATCGGGCACGACACCGACCGCGACGGGCTGATCAACTCCTCGGAGATCGACACCAACCACGACGGGGTCATGGACGCCCGCTACGAGGACGTCAACGGCGACGGCTGGCTCGACCGCCGCACGCGGTAGGGCTGCGCCTCGACGCGTCCGCGACCACCCCGGCGGGCGGTCGCGGCGCATCCAGGTGCTGTGGTCGGGCCCCGACGGCCACCCCTGCAACGACTTCGGCGTGGCCTGGTCGAGCCTCTGGTGGCCGAGGCCGTAAATCGCTTGGCACGTTTCGGGGAGCAGGGTCGCGCGTAACGAACCTACCGTTGCAGAGGTACCTCACCAGAGGGGCCGAAGAAGACCGGGAGCAGGTTATGAGCGACTTTGACCTCGACTGGGGCATGGAGCACGATCTCCACGTCGACCATGACGGCGGAGTCGACCATGTCCTGGCGGACGACCACCACCAGTACGACCAGCACGACCAGCACGACTATGCGGACAACGGCGACCTGCACGACGTGCCCGACCTCGGGGAGATCGACCACCAGCACGACGAGCCGCTGGGCTTCGACGAGCCGGACCTGGAGGTTCCCGAGTGGCAGCTGGACACGGACTTCCTGGACAGTGGCCACTACGACCTGGTAGGGGCCGACCCGGACGAGCACGACATGTGGTCGCAGTTCATGACGGACATGCACGAAGAGGTCAACCCGTACGCGGCCAGCTGAGGCCGATCCGATAATCCGGCCGGTGCGCTCCGGAGCGCACCGGCCTTTTTGCTAAAACATGATGGCTTGGGCCTTAAAGCTTGATGGCCGAGGCGGGGCCAGAGGCCGCGTAGTACCAGCCCTGGGCGGTGTCGCAGCCCAGCTCCTGCAGGCGGGCCGCCTGCTCGGCGGTCTCCACACCCTCCGCGGTCACGCTGAGCTTGAGCGTGTGCGCCAGGCCGATGACGGCCGCCACGATCTCCTGGTCGACCGGGTCCGGCCGCTCCGGCGGGCGCAGCCCGGCCACGAACGAGCCCGCGAGCTTGAGGCTGTGCACGGGCAGGTGGCGCAGGTAGGCGAAGTTGGAGTAGCCGGTGCCGAAGTCGTCGATCGCGATGCGCGGCCCGAGCTCGGCCAGGGCCTTGAGCGCCTCGATCGGGTCGCCGCCCGTGCCCATGACGGCGCTCTCGGTGAGCTCCAGCTGCAGCCCGGCCGGCGGCAGGCCGGTCTGGTCGAGGATGGCCCGCACGTCGCGGACGATGGTCCGGTCGCGCATCTGGCGCACGGCGAGGTTCACGCTCATGATCGGCGCCCGGTCGGCGACCTCGCGCCGCCACTGCGCCGCCTGCCGGCAGGCCTCGTGCAGCACCCAGCGGCCCAGCGGCACGATGAGCCCGGTCTCCTCGGCCATGCCGATGAACGCGTCGGGGCCGAGCACCCCGAAGCGCGGGTGCCGCCACCGCACGAGCGCCTCGACGCCGGTGGTGACCCCGTCGCTGAGGCGGACCAGGGGTTGGTACTCCACGAAGAACTCCCGCCGCTCCAGCGCGGCCGGCATGCTCGCCGACAGCTCGTAGCGGGTGACCTCGCGCGCGTGCCGCTCGGCGTCGAACAGCGCGAAGCGGTTGCGCCCGTCGGCCTTGGCCCAGTAGAGCGTGGTGTCGGCGGCCTTCATGAGCTCGCCGGTGCTCGTGCCGCGCAGCGGCTGCTCGACCACGCCGATGCTGGCCGAGATGCTGATCTCGTGGCCGCCGACGTGGACCGGCGCCCGCACGGTGTCGAGGGCCGTCTCGGCGACCGCGATCACGTCGTCGATGCCGCCGCAGCCCTCCACGAGCACCACGAACTCGTCGCCGCCCATCCGCGCGACCAGCTGCCGGTCGTCGCTGATGGAGCGGGCCAGGCGCCGGGCCACGGTCTGCAGCAGCTGGTCGCCGATGTCGTGGCCGAGCGTGTCGTTGATGACCTTGAAGCCGTCGACGTCGAGGTAGCAGACCCCGACGCGGGCGTCGGCGTCCTCCTCCGACTCCAGCAGGGCCGTGAGCCGCTCGAAGAACAGCGTGCGGTTGGGCAGCTGGGTCAGCGGGTCGTGCAGGGCCTGGTGGCGCAGGCGCACCTGCAGCAGGTGCCGCTCGGTGATGTCCTCGAACATGGCCACGAGCCAACGCGGGCGGCCGTCCTCGTCGCGGATGATCGAGGCGACCAGGTCGGTCCAGACCCGGTGGCCGTCCTTGTGGACGTAGGGCTTCTCGATGCGGAACTGGTCGCGCCCGCCGGTCAGCACCTCCTCGAACATCGCGCCGGCGGTCGGCGGGTCCTCGGGCAGCACGAAGTCCTCGAAGGACATCGCGCGCAGCTCGTCGGCGGTGTACCCGAGCATGTCGCACAGCGCCTGGTTGACCTCGATCACCTGGCCGTCGACCGTGCTCACGCTCATGCCGATCGCGGCGCCGGCGAAGATCGCCTGGAAGCGGGCCTCGCTGACCCGCCGCCCCTCCTCGGCCCGGGCGCGGGCCCACAGCGCCGCGGTGCGGATCTCCTCCTGCTCGTCGAGGACCCGGTCGCGCAGCGCCAGCGCGTAGCCCGACGCGAGCGCGCCCTGGACCTGCGCGACCCGCTTCACCGGAGCGTTGCCGAACTGCTCGGCGAGCACCGCCAGGGTGCGCTCGAGCGTTGTGGGCTCGGTGAAGTGGGCGGCGACCAGGGTCGAGCCGACCTCGCGCACGTCGGCGGGGTCGAAGACCTCGGAGGTCAGCGCGTGGATGATCCGGGTGGCGAGGCTGGTCAGGAAGTCCTGGACCTCCAGGCCGTTCATCGACACGTAGCTGGTGCCGGCAATGGCCAGCGACCAGGCGCGCGCCATCCGTTCGGCTGCGCGATGCGGGCGGTCCCACGATGTCGGCGTGGGGCGGAGTGCGGTCATGGTCAGCCGGGCTAGTCCTTGCGGGCGACGGCCGCGCTGCCGATCGCGTTGCCCTCGACCGGCGGCTCCTCGTCGCCGTCCGGCCGCCAGTGGTGGGTGGACACGACGCCGGGCTCGAGCAGGGTCAGGTCGCCGAAGAGCTTCGCGACCTCCTCCTTCGAGCGCAGGATCAGCGGCGTCGGCGACGTGCGGTACAGCCGGTAGGCGTCCTCCTCGGCCGGCGTGAGCGCCCGGTCGAGGCCCGCGTGCGAGAGCACCAGGTAGCTGCCGGGCACCCCGGCGGCGGCGTAGCCGGCGACGATATCGGCCGGCCCCATCTCGTCGGGCACGAAGTGCAGCACCGCCACCAGCAGGAACGCGACGGGCCGGGTGAAGTCGAGCAGCCCCTGCACCTGCGGCTGGGCCAGCACGTCGGCGGGGGAGCGCAGGTCGCCGGCGACGACCGCGGTGCCCGGCACGTCGGCGAGGATGGCCCGGCTGTGCGCCACGGCGACCGGGTCGTGGTCGACGTAGACCACCCGGGCGTCGGTGATCCCGGCGTCGGCGATCACCTCGTGGACGTTGCCGACGGTCGGGATGCCGGAGCCGAGGTCGAGGAACTGCCGGACGCCCTGGCGGGCGAGCTCGCGCACCGCGCGGCGCAGGAAGGCCCGATTGCTGCGGGCGAGCCCGGCGACGGCCGGCATCACGCGCAGCACCTGCTCGCCGAACGCGCGGTCGGCGGCGAAGTTGTGCGAGCCGCCGAGGTAGTAGTCATAGACCCGCGCCACGCTCGGCCGGTCGAGGTCGACGTCCGCGGGAGCCCAGTTGGGACGGTCCACAGATCAACACTCCTCGACCTTGTCGACTGGCAGCGCCTGCGAGCATACGTGCGGGCGGGCGGCGAGAAAACCCAGCCGCCCGCCCGTTTACCCCTTTTTGGGGTTGTTCGTTGGTTACGCGATCTTCGTGTACCGGTCGGCACTACCCGGCGCGATGGGGCCGGTGCCCAGGTGGGCGGTCAGCGCGTCGACGTCGAAGCCCGGCGCGGTGACGCGGCCCGTACCCTTCGCGAGGTTCAGGAATCCGTCGCCGCCGTTGGCCAGGAAGTCGTTCGTGGTCACCTTGTAGGTGGCCGCCGGGTCGATCGCGACGCCGTTGAGCTTGATGTCGCTGACCTTGGACCCGACCGGCGCCGAGGCGCTGTAGGTGTAGGTGAAGCCGGCCGAGACCTGCAGCATGCGCTGCACCGTCTGGCCCTGGAAGCCCACGAACTGCTGCTCGAGGACGTCCTTGATCTGCGCGCCGGTGAACGACTGCGTCACGACCAGGTTGTTGAACGGCTGGACGGTGAACGCCTCACCGTAGGTGACCTGGCCGGGCGCCTCGCCGCCGGGAGAGTTCGCGAAGGTCAGCGACGCCCGGATGCCGCCCGGGTTCATGAACGCGATCTGCGCGCCCGCGGACGCCTTCGTGTAGGCCAGCTGCGCGTCGGCGATCACGTCGCCGAGCGGGGTCTCGCCGGAGGGCGCCTGCGTGGTGGTGATGTCGGCGGTGATGCTGCCGATGACCTTGTTGGCCAGCGGGGCGACCGCGACGCGGTACTTGTCCGCGATCGTCTTGACCTTGGCGTCGACCAGGGCGGGGTTGCGCACCGGGTTGCCGGAGGCGTCCTTCTGGTACGTCCCGTCGGGGTTCTTCACGCCATTGTCGACGATCACGTTGGTAGCCGACGCGTCGACGAACTTGCGGGTCTTCTTGTCCAGCGTGACCCGGATGTCGGTGACCAGCGTGCCGGCCGAGCCCGCGCTCGTGACCAGCGAGTTGGCGCCCGAGGAGTTGGGCAGCTCGCAGGTGTAGAAGCGGTGGGTGTGTCCGGAGACGACCACGCCGTAGGCCGGGTTGAGGCCCTTGGTGATGTCGGTGATCGGGCCGGCGAAGTTGGCGCAACCCGACGGGTCCAGCGGCGCGGGCGGGCTGGTCTGCGCGCCACCCTCGTGGATCACCAGCACCATCGACTTGATGCCGAGCCAGCCCAGGATCGTCGCGTACTTGTTGGCCGTCTCGACCTCGTCGTGGAAGTCGACGTTCTTGATGCCGGCCGGGTTGACGATGCCCGGGGTGCCCTCGAGCGTCATGCCGACGTAGGCGACCGGGACGCCGTCGTAGAAGCGGATCGTGAACGGCAGCAGGATCGGCAGGCCGTTGGACTTGTTCGTCACGTTGGCGGCGAGGTACGGGAACTTCGCGCCCGAGAACCCGTCGCCGTCCTGGCAGCCGTCGGTCGGGTGACAACCGCCGAACTGCATGCGGTAGAGCTCGGTGACGCCCTCGTCGAACTCGTGGTTGCCGACCGACGCGAGGTCGACGCCCATCGCGTTGAGGACCTCGATCGCCGGCTCGTCGTGGAACGCGGCGCTGACCAGCGGCGAGGCGCCGATGTTGTCGCCGGCCACCACGGTGTCGCTGTTCTTGACGCCGTCGGACTTGGCGGCGTCGCGCAGCTTCTTCAGGTAGGTCGCGAGGTACTCCGAGCCACCCGCGGGCACCCCGTTGACCAGGCCGCCGCTGCCGGTCGGCGGGTCGATGTTGCCGTGGAAGTCGTTGAAGCCGAGCAGCTGAGCAGTGGTCGTCGCCCCCGTCTTCTGCGTGAAGGCGACCTTGGCCGGCGTGAGCGGCGTCCACCGATCGGCGGCCGGGCTGTTGCCGGTCTTGGCTAATGGCAGCAGAGCGACCACCGCGACGGCGAGCGCGGGCACCGCGAGGTGCTGCGCGATTCGCCAGCCGCGGGCGCGAGGCTGGGCCATGATCTCTCCCTATTGGATGGACACATGCGTCGATCAACATCCTTCCGAAGGCATCGATCGGGCGCGAGCATGACTTGCCGTCGGGTTGGTGTCATGCGGGTAAAGGCGAGGGTCCGCATCCGGAGTTTCCGGAACTGGCCGTACAAACGGGTATGGACCCGGAGGTAGACGCTGCGCGACGGTGCAATTCCCGTGGGTGTCCGGTAGGTTGCCCGGGATAGTTCACCGCGTGTGCGGAGGCGGTCACCATGCTGAGGCGAGTCGCGGCCGTGCTGGTCGTCGTCGCTTCGACCGCGTTGATTTTCCCCGGATGGGCGGACGCGAGCGACCCCGTCGGCTGGCGGCCGGTGTTCTCCAACTCCTTCGACGACGCCGGGGTGCTGCCGGCCGGCTGCTCGGCCTACGACGGCGCGCCCGAAGGCGCGCAGGCCGGCTACTTCCGCCCCGAGGCGGTCACCGTCTCCGACGGGCACCTGCGCCTGGCCCTGCACCAGCGCACCTACGCCGGCAAGCCGTTCATCACCGGCGAGCTGCGCTGCGTCGGCGCCGTGCAGCAGTTCGGCCGCTACGAGTTCAGGGCCCGGGTGCCCGTCGGCGCCGGGATCGAGTCGGTGGCGCTGCTGCGGCCCGTCGACGGCCAGGCCGCGCAGCACGGCTCGCAGCTGGAGATCACGGCGCGGCCCGGCGCCGAGCAGGCCCTCGTGAGCAACGGCGACGGCAGCCAGATCCACACCAAGGCGCTGGACGGCCCGTTCAGCGACTGGCACACCTACGTGATCGAGTGGGCGCCGTCGGGCTTCCGGGTGTATGTCGATGCCAAGCAGCGCTGGCTCGATCCGGCGGTGTCGACCGAGCCGCGCTGGTTCGGCTTCGCGGTTACCACCGGCGACCGGGCCGGCACGCCGACGTCCTCGACCGCCCTGCCCGCCGAGTTCCAGATCGACTACCTGCGGATCTGGTCCTTCGAGCCGGTCGCCTCGGCCCCCGCCGCGCGGCCCTCCACTGTGGACGCCGCGATGCAGGCGTCGCCGCCGTCGTCGCGGCACTGGTCGCTGTGGCCGGCCGTGGTCGCGACGGTCGCCGCGGCGCTCGCGCTCTTCGCCTTCGTGATCCGCAAGACCCGCCCGCACCGCCCGCCGTCCTCGCACCGGGCGTGAGTTTCGTTCTCAGCTGATCCGCTGCTGGCGAACGCGGCGTCCGCGACGCCGGGCACGCGGCCATGCTCGGCGGATGAAGATCCTCGTTCTCGGCGGCACCGTGTTCCTCGGTCGCGCCGTCGCCCGGCAGGCCCTCGCCGCCGGCCATGACGTCCTCTGCGCCGCCCGCGGCGAGTCCGGCGAGCCCGTCGAGGGCGCGCGCTTCGTCCGGGTCGACCGCGACGACCCCGGCGGCCTGGCGGCGTTGCAGGGCGAGTTCGACGCGGTCGTCGACGTCGCACGCCACCCGCACCACGTCCGGCACGCGGTCGCGGCGCTCGCCGGCCGGGCCGGGCACTACACGCTCGTCTCCAGCGCTTCGGTGTACGCCGACGTCGCCACGCCGCACCAGCGCTCCGCCGACGCGCCGCTGCTGCCGCCGGACTACGAGGGTGACCCGCGGGCCGACGCCGAGACCTACGGGCGGTGCAAGGTCGCCTGCGAGCGCCTCGCCGCCGAGGGCTTCGGCGCGGACCGCACGTTCCTGCTGCGCGCCGGGCTGATCGTCGGGCCCGAGGACCCGACCGGCCGGTTCGACTACTGGGTGCGCCGGGCGGCCCGCGGCGGCGAGGTGCTCGCGCCCGGGACGCCGGGCGAGGCGGTGCAGGTCATCGACGTGCGCGACCTGGCCGAGTGGATCATCGCGGCGCCCGCGAACGGGCTGGCCGGCGCGCTCGACGGCATCGGCGCGCCGATGACCCGCCAGGAGTTCCACGACGGCCTCGCCGCCGGCGCCGGGGTGACGCAGTCGCTCACCTGGGTCGACCAGGAGTTCCTGGCCGAGCGCGGTGTGGCGCCGTGGAGCGGGCCGCGGTCGCTGCCGGTGTGGCTGCCGCTGCCGGAGTACGCCGGGTTCCTCAGCCGCGACGTGAGCGCCTCGATCGCCGCCGGCCTGCGCACCCGCCCACTCGCCGAGACGGTCCGGGACACCCTTGCGGCATTTCGTGACGCAGCGCACATCGATGTAAACAACGGGCTGGGTATCGACGAAGAGGCCGAGTTGTTGCGGCAATGGCATGCGCGGTAGTTCCTTGCCGCAAAAGGGTGTCGTACCGCCGACAGCTGCCGAACTACACCCGTGTCCGACCAGCGCCCGGTGCCCCCCGCACCGGCGTTCCCAGGGAACTCACAGCGAATTCAGGCGTCTGACGGGCAGGAACACCACGTATCACTTGTTGCAACCGAAGCGAACCGGAGCAGCCTCCCGAGCGTCTAGGTAAGTGGTGCAACTCTCAGGGGTCGTCACCGAATCGCCCCTGAGGGCGGAATTCGGAACGCGCTTTGACTGTTGTGTAGGGGGCATAGCTGGGGGGCACCCGTTTTAGCAGGGTGAAACGGGGAAGGCGAAGGATGGAGCGGGGAGGGGCCCGAAGTGGAGAACGTGAAAGTGGAGATGCGATCCGACTCAGGTGCCGAGGAGCGCGACCTGGTCGGCGTGTACCTGCATGAGATCTCCCGCACGCCGCTGCTCGACGCCGCTTCTGAGGTCGAGCTGTCCAAGGCGGTCGAGGCCGGGCTCTATGCGGAGCACCTGCTGGACTCGGAGGAGATCCCGGACGGCGTGACCGCCGCGGAGCTGCACCGCCTGGTGGCCGACGGCGAGCGTGCGAAGGACCGGTTCATCCGGGCCAACCTGCGGCTGGTGGTCTCGATCGCCCGTCGTTACGTGCGGTCCGGCATGCCGATGCTCGACCTGATCCAGGAGGGCAACACCGGCCTCGTGCGGGCCGTCGAAAAGTTTGACTACGTGCGTGGATACAAGTTCTCGACATATGCGACATGGTGGATCCGCCAGGCGATCAGCCGGGCGATCGCGCAGCAGGAGCGCACGGTCCGGCTCCCGGTGCACCTCGTCGAAGACGTCAACCGGATGCGCAACGTCGCGCGTCAGCTCACCCGCGAGCTGGGCAACGAGCCGGAGCCGGAGCAGCTGGCCACAGCGCTCGGCGTCCCGGTCGAGCGGGTGCACGAGCTCATGCGCTGGTCCCAGGACACCGTCTCGCTCGACACCCCGGTGGGTGACGACGGCGACACCAACCTGGGTGACCTGGTCGCCGACTCCGACGCACCGTCGCCGGAGGACGTGGTCCTGGCCGCCCTGGAGCGTCAGCGGATCGAGGGCCTGCTCAACCACCTCGACGACCGTTCGGCCGGCATCATGCGGGCCCGTTACGGCCTCGAGGACGGGCGGGAGCACTCGCTGACCGAGGTGGCGACCCGGTTCTCGCTGTCCCGCGAGCGGATCCGCCAGCTGGAGATCCAGGCGCTCGGCCGGCTGCGCGAGCTGGCCCGCGCCGAGGGCCTGCAAGCGGCTTAGCACAACACCGACGACCTAGTACACAACAGAGTGAGAAGCCCCGGGGCGAGGGACCCGGGGCTTCTTGCTGTGTGTCTGACGGACCGGCGCTCTTAGTACGGGTCGCCGCAGACCTTCCACGCGCCGTCCTCCTTGCGCAGGGCGAACGTGTGGTCGCCGCTCCATCCGCCCTTGTGCGTCAGGCTGGCCGTGACCGACGCCGTCTCGAGGCCGTTCTCGCTGCTGTACGAGCCGCCCCAGCTCATGTCGTGCTTGGTCGGGGCGTCCTTCTGCACGAGGGCGTCGAACTCCTCGCGGTCGTAGTTGTTCTGCGTGGTGCGGCACAGCAGGGCGTAGGCGCCCTCGTTGTTGCCGGCCTCGAGCTTGGTCAGGAAGTCCTCGGCCGCGGCCTTCGGGGCCTTCACGGCGGAGTTCAGAACGAAGAACAGCCCGCCGACGCCCCCGCCGCAGCACAGCACGAAGGCGCCGATCACGCTGAAAATGACGATCTTGGCAGTTTTGCTCACGCGCGCCAGCGTATGGAGGCCGCCCGGGCCGGGCTGTAAAGCGCGCGACGCGGATCAAGGCCGATGGGCGACAACGAAGAGCCGTGGGAACGGCAGGATCGTGCCGAACGGCTCGCGCGGGTGCAGGGCGCGCAGCTCCTCGCGGACCTCGGCGGAGAACTCCTGCGCCGCCTGCGGGTCCAGGGCGTCGAGGTAGGGGCGCAGGCCGGTGCCCTTGAACCACTCGAAGACCGGGTCGTCGCCGGGGAGCACGTGGTAGTACGTCGTCTGCCAGGCGTCCACGGTGAGGCCGGCGGCGCTGAGCAGCCGCACGTACTCCTCGGCGGCCAGCACCGGCGTGGCCGAGCGGGGCCCGGTGCTGCCGAGCGCGCCCGCGAGCCGGTCCGCCCACCGGGGCCGGGCGGCCACCTCGCCGAAGCCCGGGTCGAACGCGGCGATCGGCACCTGGAAGGCGAGCGTGCCGCCGTCGTCGAGGCCGGCGGCCCAGGCCGGCAGGAGCGTCTCGTGGCCGGCGACCCACTGCAGCGAGGCGTTGGCCACGATGACGTCGACGGAGCCGCGCTGCGGGCGCCACGAGCCGGCGTCGGCGAGCTGGAAGCGCAGCTGCGGCGTCTGCAACCGCGAGGCGGCCTCGATCATCGCCGGCGAGGAGTCGATGCCCAGGATCGCCGCGTCGGGCCAGCGCTCGGCGAGCGTGGCGGTCATCGAGCCGGGGCCGCAGCCGAGGTCGACGACGGCGACCGCCCCGGCGGTCGGGATGCGGGCCACGAGCTCACGGAACGGCCGCGCCCGCTCGTCGGCGAACCGGTTGTACTGCCCTGGATCCCAAGACGCCATGCCCCCATTCTGCGGGGCATGGCGTCCGGAGAGCGCTGCGGCCTAGAACTTTGGGCGGCCGTACCCGACGATCGGGCGGCCGGCGTACGACACTTCCTCCACCCATTTTCCGGTGGTCGGCGCGTCGACCATCTTGCCGGGCTTGGTGTACATCCCGACGTGCGAGATACCCGAGTAGAAGAAGATCAGGTCGCCCGGCAGTAGCTGGGAGGCGCTGATGTGCACCACCGTCCTGTACTGGTCGGCGGCGTTGTGCGGCAGGTTCACGCCTACCTGCTTCCAGGCCGCCATCGTGAGACCCGAGCAGTCGTACTTGCTCGGACCGGCCGCGCCCCACAGATACGGCTTTCCGAGCTGGGCGTAGGCGAAGTCGACCACCTTCTGGCGTGTCGCGTCGTCGATGACAGGCGCCTTGGCGTTGGTGACGCCGGACCCGTTGACCTTCGTCGACCCGGCGGCGGTCGCCCGGTTCTTGAGGTCCTGCAGCTTCTTGATGTCGCCCTCGATCTTCTGACGCTGCGTCTCGAGCTGCGTCTTCTGGGCGGTCACGGCGGCCAGCGTCTCGTCGAGGGCCTTCTTCTCGCCGTCGTACTTGCTTCGGGCCGCCTTGTAGCCGGCGATCTCCGCGTTCTGACTGTGCGTGATCTGCTGCAGCATCGAGAGCTGGTCGACCAGGTCGCCCGACGACGAGGCGTTGAGCATGAGCGAGAGGCCGCGCATGTTGCCGGCCGTCTTGAACTGCGCGATCGCGAACTGCTCGACGTTGGCGCCGGTCGCCGCGACCCCGTCCTCGAGGGGCTTGAGCTTGGTCTGCAAGTCGGCGGCCTTGGCCTGGGTCGAGGTGAGCTCGTCATTGACGTGGTTCCACGACTCGACGGTCGCCTCGAGCTCCTGACTCGACTTGTCGAGCTGCGCCTCGATCTCCGACAGTGAGGGATCGGCGTGCGCGACCGTGGCCGGCGCCAGCACGGTGAGTGACACGAGCCCGATCAGTAGGGTTCGCACCACCGAGCGCCTGGCGCGGTGTCCAGTGGACAAGGAAAGACCCTTCTTCACTGTGGTGCCGCCTACCGGGTTAGCTGACGGGTTCGGGCGGGAAGAGGAAGGCGCCCTACCGCAGCGATGCGGATTCACCCCGATTGACACTCTGGGTCCCCGGTTCGATGCACACCGCGACGAGGGGATCGGGGCGGTGCGTCGAGCTCGATTCGGCGGCGCTCGCCCGGCGTCATCCGGGGTGGATGACGGACTGCCGAGCAGGCCAGCGCCTAACTTAACGTGATCATCCGCCCGGCGAAAGGCGCGTGTCCCGCTCGACATATAACGCGGGGAAAAGTCCGAATTACTGCCGGTTGGCCGTCAACATCACACCGTGACATCGAAGCCGGGGATGGTGTTGACGGTTACATATTTGGGGCTTGATTCTTCTGAGAGAGCGGGTTAAATACGTGTAACTTCATACACCGACGATGCAAATAGTTCGGGGGTCCGCCAGGTGCTACGGGTCCAGAACCTCGAGGTCGTCTACGACGATGTGATGCTGGTGCTGCGGGGCGTCAGCCTCGCCGTCCCGGAGGGCAAGATCGTCGCGCTGCTCGGTGCCAACGGCGCCGGGAAGACCACCCTGCTACGGGCCGTCTCCGGCCTGCTCGACGTGCACGACGGGGCCGTGACCCGCGGCTCCGTGAGCCTTGACGACCGCCCGATCCACCGCCTGCGCCCCGCCGCCGTCGTCCGGCGGGGCATCAGCCAGGTCATGGAGGGCCGGCGCACCTTCGCCGAGCTCACCGTGGAGGAGAACCTGCGGCTCGGCGCGCACACCCGCCGCCGCGGCGCCGCCGAGGCGATGGAGCGCATGTACACGCTGTTCCCGGTGCTCAAGCAGCGCCGCGGGTCGATCGCCGGCTACCTCTCCGGCGGCGAGCAGCAGATGCTGGCGATGGGCCGGGCGCTCATGTCCGATCCGCGGTACCTGCTGCTGGACGAGCCCAGCCTGGGCCTCGCGCCGCGGATGGTCGAGCAGGTCCGCGACCTGATCGCCGAGATCAACCGGGCCGGCACGGCCGTGCTGCTGGTCGAGCAGAACGCGACCATGGCGCTGTCGGTGGCCGAGCACGGGTACGTGCTGGAGAACGGCAAGGTGGTGCTGGACAAGCCATCCGCCGAGCTGCTCGCCGACGACGACATCCGGGAGTTCTACCTCGGCTCGCACGCCGCGCACTCCTTCCGCGACGTGAAGCACTACAAGCGCCGGAAGCGGTGGTTGTCGTGAGCGATGTGTTGCAGTTCCGCGACGTCCGGCTCAGCTTCGCCGGCGTCAAGGCCATCGACGGGGTGGACTTCGCCGTCGGGGCCGACGAGCTGTTCGCGATCATCGGGCCCAACGGCGCCGGCAAGACCTCCATCTTCAACGTGATCTCCGGGGTCTACCGGCCGCAGCAGGGCCGGGTGCTGCTCGGTGACGCCGACATCACCGGCGCGCGGCCCGACCGGGTGGCCCGCCTCGGCGTCGCCCGCACCTTCCAGAACGTCGAGCTCTTCCGCCAGCTCACGGTGGTGGAGAACCTCATGCTCGGCCGGCACCACCACATCCGCTACGGCACCCTCGCGGCCATCGCGTGGGCCGGTCGGGCCCGGCGCGAGGAACTGGCCAGCCGGGCCCGCGTCGAGGAGATCGTCGACTTCCTCGAGCTGGCCCAGTGGCGCCGGCTGCCCGTCGGGCTGCTGCCCTACGGCGTGCAGAAACGGGTCGAGCTCGGCCGGGCCCTGGCCATGGAGCCGAAGCTGCTGCTGCTCGACGAGCCGGTCGCCGGGATGAACCTGGAGGAGACCGAGGACATGGCCCGCTACATCCTGGACATCCGCGACGAGCTGAGCATCCCGATGATCCTCGTCGAACACGACATGGGCCTGGTCATGGACCTGGCCGACCGGGTGCTGGTGCTCGACTTCGGCGTGCCGGTCGCGTGCGGCGCTCCCAAGGACGTCCAGGCGAACCCCGACGTGATCCGCGCGTACCTGGGCGAGTCCGGACCGAAGGTGGGCGAGACGCCATGACCATCGCCACGCTCGTGCGCGACCACGCGCAGCGCACCCCGGACGCGGTCGCGATGCGCGAGAAGCACCGCGGCATCTGGCGCGAGATCACCTGGCGGCAGTACTGGGACACGGCCCGCGCCGCCGCGAAGGCGCTGCGCGGCCTCGGCATCGGCCCGGGCGACCGGGTGGCGATCCTGTCCGAGAACCGGCCCGAGTGGCTCTTCGCCGACGTCGCCACGGTGGCGCTGCGGGCCGCGACCGTCGGGCTGTACCCGACCAACCCGGCGGGCGACATCCGCTACCTGCTGGCGCACTCCGGCGCCAAGGTCCTGATCGCCGAGGACCAGGAGCAGGTCGACAAGGCCCTCGCGGTGCTGGACGACTGCCCGGACCTGCGCCGCATCGTGTATCTCGACCCGAAGGGCATCCGCCACCGGTACCGCCACGAGATCCTGACCTCCTGGGACGACCTGCTGCAGGACGGGCCGGGGCCGGAGCCGGAGCTCGCCGCCGAGGCCGACGACCTGGCCGCCCTCGTCTACACCTCCGGCACGACCGGGCGGCCCAAGGGCGCGATGCTCACGGTGTCCAACGTGGACTTCGCGATCTCGGTGCTGCTCGGCGAGGGCGGGCTCACCGACCCGCCGCCCGGCCCGCGCGACGTGCTGCTGTCGTACCTGCCGCTGTGCCACGTCGCCGAGCGCGTCTTCACCACGTGGTTCAACGCCGCCTCGGGCGTGGTTGTGCACTTCGGCGAGTCGATCGCGACGGTGCAGCAGGACCTGCGCGAGGTGCAGCCGACGATCCTCTTCGGCGTGCCGCGCATCTGGGAGAAGATGCTCGCCGGCGTCACCACGCGGGTGGCGGGCGCCTCGCGGCTCAAGCGGGCCAACGCCCGGCTGTGGCTGCGGGTCGCCGACGGCATCGGCGCCACGCTCGCCGCCAACGGCGGCCGGCACACCGCCGGCAGCCGGCTGCGCTACGCCGTGGGCTGGCTGCTGTGCTATCGCGCGCTGCGGGAGCGCGTCGGCCTGCGCCACGTGCGCTACGCGGCCAGCGGCGCCGCGCCGGTCGCGCCCGAGGTGCTGCGCTTCTTCATGGGCATCGGAGTGCCGATGCACGAGGTGTACGGCATGACCGAGAACACCGCGATCGCCACCGCCAACCGGCCCGGTCGCATCCGGCTCGGCACGGTCGGCGAGCCCCAGCCCGGCGTCGAGGTGCGCATCGCCGACGACGGTGAGATCCAGACGCGGCACGCGGGCACCTTCGCCGGGTACTTCCGGGACCCGGACGCCACCGCCGAGGCGATCACCGCCGACGGCTGGCTGCGCACCGGCGACATCGGGGCGATGGTCGAGGGCACGCACCTGCGCATCACCGACCGGGCCAAGGACATCATCATCACGGCCGGCGGCAAGAACATCGCGCCGAGCGAGATCGAGAACGCGCTCAAGGCGTCGCCCTACATCAAGGAGGCGATCGTCGTCGGCGACCGCCGCGCCTACCTCACCGCCCTGGTCGGCATCGAGCTCGAGACCGTCGGCGAGTGGGCGCAGCGGCGGGGCCTGGCCTACACGACGTACCGCGACCTGTCCGCGAAGGAGGAGGTCGTGGCGCTCGTGCGGCGCGCCGTCGACGAGGTCAACGCCGCACGCGCACCCGTCGAGCAGATCAAGACGTTTCGCATGCTGCCCAAGGAGCTCGACCACGAGACCGGCGAACTGACCGCCACCCAGAAGGTGCGCCGCGGCGCGGTCGCGGCGGCCTTCCGGGCGGAGGTCGACGAGATGTACCGGAAAGACGACATGCAACGGGGGCCCGCGTGAAGGATCTGCTCGAGAGCGTGCTGCGCGGCCTCGGCACCGGCAGCGTCTACGCACTGCTGGCCCTCGGCTTCGTCATCATCTACAAGGCGACCCGGGTCATCTCGTTCGCCCAGCCGTCGTTCATGCTGGCCGGCGCGGTCCTGGTGACCTACCTGGTCGGCCCGCTGGGCTTCTTCCTGGCGCTGATCGTCGCGGCCGCTCTCACCGGCGGCCTGGCGCTGGGCGTCGAGCGGCTCGCCGTGCGCCCGATGGTCGGGCGGCCGGTGTTCACCGTCGCCATCATTACGCTCGGCATCGACATCGCCGTGCGGGTCGTCGACAACGCCTTCATCGGCCTCGACGTGCGCCACGTCGGCGACCCGTGGGGGCTCAAGGTGCTCAAGCTGCCCGGCGGGATCGTCGTCGAGCAGCGGCACATCGCGATGGCGCTCACCACCGCCGTGCTCATCGCCGGGCTGTTCGCGTTCTTCCGGTACACCAAAACGGGCCTCGCGATGCGCGCCGCCGCCTACGACCAGGAGGCGGCGCTGGCCCAGGGCGTCAGCGTCGGCTCGGTCTTCGCGATGTCGTGGGCCCTCGCCGGCGCGCTCGCCGCCGTGGCGGGCACCTTCGCCGCGGTCGGCGGCAGCGTCAGCGAGTCGCTGTGGCTGGTCGCGCTGACCGCGCTGCCGGTCATCATCCTCGGCGGCCTCGACTCACTGCCCGGCGCCGTCATCGGCGGGCTCGTCGTCGGCGTCGTGCAGGAGGTGACCGCCACCTACCAGGGTCACTTCACGTTCCTCGGCGGCAACTTCTCGGTCGTCACGCCGTACGTGGTCATGCTGCTCGTCCTGCTCGTCCGCCCCTACGGCCTGTTCGGCACCCGGGAGGTCACGCGCGTATGAGGAACCGTCCGCTGCTGCACACGGCCTATTCGCAGGATTTCGCGCTGTTCAGCAGTACCACTCAACGATTTTTCGTCCTTTTTGGGCTTTTAGTTGCCCTTGGCATGCCGTTTCTCGCGCAGGACGACGTGCTGCAGCTGCTCGGGCTGGCCTGCGTCACCGCGATCGGCGCGATCGGGCTCAACATCGTCACCGGCCTCGCCGGGCAGGTCTCGCTCGGCCACGCGTTCTTCCTGGCCATCGGCGCCTACACCGCCGCCGCGATCGCCGGCGACCCGGACGCGCGCACGATCGGCTTCGGCGTGACCGAGGTGCTCGTCTGGCTGCCCGCGGCCGGCCTGGTCGCGGCGCTGGCCGGGATGCTCGTCGCGCCGCTGGCCACCCGGCTGCGCGGGCTCTACCTGGCCGTGGTCACGCTCGGCCTGGTCTTCATCGGCGGACACGTGATCAACGAGTGGTCCTCGCTCACCGGCGGGCCCGGCGTCGGCCGGCAGCCCCCGGCGCCGACGTTGCTGGGCTACGACCTCAACACGTCGGACGCCTTCCTCACCCGGGACCAGAAGTTGTACCTCCTGATGCTGGTCCTGCTGCTCATCGCGGCTCTCGCGGCGCGCAACCTGGCGCGCTCGCGGGTCGGCCGGGCCCTCACCGCGATCCGCGACCGCGACATCGCGGCCGGCGTCATCGGGGTGAACCTGGCCAGGTACAAGACGGTCGCCTTCGGGGTCTCGTCGTTCTTCGCCGGCTGTGCCGGTGCGCTGCTCTACGTCGGTGCCGGCTACTTCGACCCGACCTCGTTCGACCTGCTGCTGTCGGTGCAGTACATCGCCATGGTCCTCATCGGCGGCGCCGGCACCGTCAGCGGCGCCGTCCTGGGGGCCTTCCTGATCACGCTGCTGCCGCGGCTGACCCGGGAGGTTCCGTCGTTCCTGCCGTTCATCAGCACCTCCCCGTCGGAGTCCCCAAACGCCTACCAGCTCGAAACCGTCCTCTACGGCGTGTTGATCATCGTCTTCCTGATCTTCGAGCCGCGCGGGCTGTTCGGCGTGTGGATACGACTGCGCAACTACTGGAAGGCCTGGCCGTTCTCGTACTAACACCCCCAAAGGAGCCTCAATGAAGAGGTTGGGCGCCCTCACCCTGGCCGCGGTGCTCGCCGTGACCGGGCTCTCGGCCTGCCGTGGCCAAGACAACACCGACCAGCAGTCCGCCACCGGCATGAAGACCGACGTCGGCATCACCAAGGAACCCTGCCCCAAATCCGAGCACAAGGACCGGGGCTGCATCTACCTCGGCATCATCTCCGACCTGACCGTCGGGCCGTTCCACGCCCTCGCCGTGCCGATCACCGAGGCGCAGAAGGCGTTCTGGAAGCGGGTCAACACCCAGGGCGGCATCGGCGGCTATGACATCGACGCCGAGACGTACGTGCGCGACAACAAGTACAACCCGCAGACGCACAACGAGGTGTACCAGGAGATCAAGGGCAAGGTTCTCGCGCTGGCCCAGTCGCTGGGCTCGCCGACCACGGCCGCGATCCTGCCGGACATGAAGCAGAACAACATCCTGGCCGCCCCCGCGGCCTGGACCTCCGGCTACGCCTTCGAGGACAACATCCTCGAGTCCGGCGCGAACTACTGCTTCGAGTCGATGAACGCCGTCGACTATGCCAACGACACGTTCAAGCCCAAGACCGTCATGGCGGTCCACCTGGCCGGCGACTACGGCGACGACGCCGCGGCCGGCGCGAAGATCGCCGCCGAGAAGTTCGGCATGAAGTTCATCGACGTGAAGACCGACAGCGGCACCGACAAGCAGGCCGGCGCCGTCACCGCGATCGTCACGCAGAAGCCCGACCTCGTCATCATCACCACCGGCCCGGCCGACACCGCCGCGGTCGTCGGCGGCGCCGCACAGCGCGGCTTCACCGGCAAGTTCATCGGCACCAGCCCGTCGTGGAACCCGGGCCTGCTGCAGAGCCCCGCGGCGCCGGCCCTGAAGGCGCTCTACCTGCAGACGGCGCCGTGGAAGACGTTCACCACCGACTCGCCCGGCCACAAGGCCATGCGCGAGGCGCTGGGCTCGTCGATCACGCCCAACGACGGATACACCTCCGGCTGGGTCTGGTCCTATCCGCTGCTGGCCGCGCTCAAGGCGGCCGAAGCCAACAAGGACCTCACCCGGGCCGGCCTGCTCAAGGCGGCCAAGGGCCTCACCAAGGTCGACTACGAGGGCATGCTGCCCGACGGCGCCGGCAACTACGCCGGCGGCACTGACGGCCAGTTCCGCCAGTCGCTGGTCTACAACCCGGCCGGCGGCAACGGCACGACGGACGTCCCGCTCGTCAAGGACTACTTCGTCGGGCCGACCGCGAAGGACTACAAGCTCGACAAGCCCTGCTACGAGAAGCTGTAAGTCGCCAGCGGGGGCCGCGCACCTGCGCGGCCCCCGCCGCACGCCCTACTTGAGCTCACCGGCGACCTGGCGCAGGAGGTCGAGCGTCGCCTCCTGCGACAGGGCTCGCTGTGCGAGCCGTTCGAGGATGCCGCGGTACTGCCCGATGAGCTCGGGCTCCTCCCACAGCAGCTGCTGGCGGTAGAGGACGCCGTCGTCGGTGCCGAACTCCAGCAGCGTGAAGTCTCCCTCCCAGCCCGGGTGGTAGCCCGCGTTGATCGGCACGACGCGCACGTCGGCGTAGGGCCGCTGCGCGAACTCGATCGTGTGCTCCAGCTGGTCGACCAGCAGGGCGTCGTCGCCCGGGACCGGACCGCGCCGCAGCACCGACTCGTCCAGGATGACCTGCACGCGGGGCGGCTCCTCGCGGTTGAACAGCTCCTCCTGGCGCCGGGCGTGGAACTCGACGCGCCGCTCGGTGAGCGGGGACTCCGGGTCGGCGGTGGCGTGGGCGTACCGCCGCGTCTGCAGCAGCGTCGGGAACATGATCGGCGCGAACTCCCCGATGCGGGTCGCCTCCGCCTCGAACCCGACGTAGGTAATCAGCTGCTGGACCAGCATCGGACGGTACTCGTCCCACCACATCCGACGCTTCGCCGCGCGGGCGAGCTCGAGCAGCTCGTCGACGGTTCGCGGGTCGTGGACCCGGTAGTAGGCCAGCAGGCTGCGAAGGTCACTCACCGAGATGGCGACGGTGCCGTTCTCGATACGGATGAGCTTGGACAGCGACCACTCCATCTCGGCGGCCACCAGGTCCTGGGTCAGTTCCCGCTCCCGCCGCAACCGCCGCAGCTCGGCACGGAGGCGGCGCTTGCCCACGATAGGCCCGCTCATGGACCATCACCCCAATCGCGTACAAATGGCATCGCCCCGGTCGAGGGCTCCGCGTTTCTACCCGGATTGCGGCAGATGCACCTAGCGCGTTCCGATTTCCTGAAAGCCCTTCGGGCAGTTCCCATAAAGCCCTTCGGGCAGTTCCCACACGCCGCTTATCGCGGCGTGTGTGCGGCCAGGAAGATCTTGGCCATCGCGCTCGCGCGGGAGTCCTGGTCGCGCCCGTCGGTGAATGTCGCCGACGCCGCGTAGTTCGCCGCGACCTGCCGCATCGCCTCCCGGCGCGGGCACGCCGCCGACGCTGCCGCCCATCAGTCCGAACGGTAGCGCGACGGTGAAGGGCGCCGCCGCGTCCTCGCCGAAGAGCGGTGTGCTACGCCAGCCGCTTGTACTTCGCCCACGTCGCCGCCCACTCGGCGGTCGTGGCCGGGAGGTCCAGCGGCGCCTGGTACTGCGCCGCCAGCCCGTCCCCGGACGGCGTCGCGTCGCCCGCGGCCGAGCGCAGCCCGCGCCCGGTGAGCACGGCGGCGAAGTCCTTGGCCCGCATCCGCTCGCCCAGCCGGGTGGCCAGCGACCTCAGCTCGCCGTCGCGGGCCGCCGCCGGGGTGAGCAGCAGCGGGAAGTCGGCCTCGTAGATCGCGTCGGCGGGGTAGATCCCGGCCAGCGCGACCGGGTGCCGCGTCTTGGCGTACCCCCACAGATCCTGCTCGGTGACCGGGAACAGCCCGACGTCGCGCAGCGCCCGCGCGGGGTCGCTCTGCTGCCC
This sequence comes from Dactylosporangium darangshiense, assembly GCF_039537565.1. Lineage (NCBI taxonomy): Bacteria > Bacillati > Actinomycetota > Actinomycetes > Micromonosporales > Micromonosporaceae > Dactylosporangium > Dactylosporangium darangshiense. The sequence goes on along the minus strand of NZ_BAABAT010000020.1, from coordinate 68,686 downwards.
CATGCGCTCCAGCAGCCCGGCCGGCGACGCGTCGGCATCCGCCAGGTGCGCACGCACCGAAAGGGCGCGCATCTGGGCGTTGCCCGGGTCGTTCGTGGTCCGGGCCATCGCGCTCTGCACCTCCAGCGCCGCGAGCAGCCCGGCGGTGTCGGTGAGCGGGCTGCCCATGCTGAGCTTGGGCACCTGCCCGGCGTTGAGCCCGGCGGCCAGCGCGGCCCAGGTGGGCTGCTTGCCGGGCCAGCCGAGCGACTCGGCGAAGGGCCGCGGCGCGGCGACGACGATGGGGGAGCGGGCCAGGGAGACCGGCTCGGGCGCGTACTGGAACTTCGCCAGGCTCGCCCACGCCGCGGTGGCCGGGATCCACGCCTCGCCGCCCGCGTACTGCGGCTGCGCCGTGACCGCGACCAGCTTGCAGCCGCCGGCCTGGTTGGCCCCGATGTCGGCGGCCGCCTGCTCGACCGCGGGCGCGATCTCGGGCGCCGCCGTAGTCCGCAGCACCTCCCGCCCGCCACACGTGGCCCCCGCCGCCCCGCTCGCGGGCTGCTCGCCACCGCGCGCGGCCAGGCTCAGCCCGACCAGCACGCCCGCGGCAACGGCCAGCGCGACGATGATCACCCCGACCGCGATCCACCACGCGGTCGCCGAGGAGCGCCCGTTCGCTTCATCCGCCTGTGGTACCGCGGGAGGCTCGGCCGGCGGCGGCACAGCCCAATCCCGGCGGCCCGGCTCGGGCGGCCACTCCTGCGGGTACAGCGGCGGCAGCCACGTCTCCCGCTCGTCCGCGACCGTACGCGCCGGCGGAGCCGGGGGCAGGTTCTCCACCGGCACGTACGGGTTTTCCTCTTCGTACTCCTCCCGATAGTCGGAGTACTCGTCGTCGTCGCCCGGTGCCCAGGGGGAGGGGCGCACGGACGGCTCCGACGATCGCGCATGGTCCGTGGCGGCCGTCGCAGGATGCCCGACCGGATCCCCCGGCCGTGCCGTTGGCGGGCCACCCGTTGCCGCAGGGGCCCACGGGGATGGGGCGGCGGTGGGCGGGGTGGGCGGCGGCCAGCCGGCCGGCTCTGATCGGGGTCGCGGCACCTCACGCGGGGGCGGGACGTAGATCCCGTCTTCCGTGTGGTCGTCGTGGCGACGCCGATGATGCCGGCCTTCCGTCATGGCATCCCTTTCTCTCTTCTCCCTGGTCGCCCCGGGTGCGCGAGTGCGAGGAAGCGCAACGCGGTCAACCTAACACCGGAGAGCATCGATGGGTGACCACCCGGCTACGTAGTGATCATGCGGCGCCTTGCAGCATCTGACGACTGCGGCAAATCGCGCATACCAACCCCTCAGGTGCGGCCCGCACCTGACGACCCCGTGGTCCGCTGGCACCGCCCGACGCGCGGCTTCGTCTCCATGGCGGTCTTCATCCCCGTGGCCGTGCGCGCGGGCATAGTCGCCCCGATCGGCGCCCTGGATCGTGCCGGCGCGCTTTTCGCGGAAACCGGCGTCTCTTTCCCCGTATTGCTTCCGCGGAGACGGACGTGGCAGACCGGGGGGCTGGCAAAGCCACGCCCGCCTCCGCGTTTTTGGGGGGCGAGTAAAGCGTTAGTAGGCCGTCAGAACCTCAACCACTGCCCAAAGAGCAGCCCCGTCTTGAGGTTCGACGCCCCGTATCAAGCGGTCACAACCCAAGCCACTGCCCAACAGCACGCCCAGAGCAGCGGCCGTCCCCCGGCCCCCGCCCGGCCCCGCCCCCCGAAACGAAGCTCCTAAGCAACACCCCACATGGACGAGAACGCCGCAGCCTCCCCAGCCAGCCACCGCTCCACCTCGTCGCCCTTCACAGCCGGATCCGGCCGCAGCACCTCACCACGCCGCAGATCCACCAGCACCGCCGACGCATTGGGCAGCACCAGATCCATATGCCGCCCCATCAGGTGCAACGTGGCCACCGCAGCCTCATCCAGCGGCGGGTCCTCATCGAAGTGCAGCCGCACGGCCTCTCCCCGACCGTCCGGATACCGCAACCCGAAGTGCGGGTTGATCTTCACGGGCAACGTCCCGATCATGCACAGCGCGTCCCTCGTCGGCGTCACCTCGACGGGCGTCGACAGCGACTCGAGGTAGCGCAGCGCGCCCGGCACGACCGACTCGTAGAGCGGCTTCCACCGCGCGTTGACCTGGTCCACGACGGCGTTGAGGTAGGTGCCGCCGGTGCGGAACTGGATGTCCGCCTTCAGTGCCTTCACCAGCTGGCCGTGTGGGTTGAACCCGTGCCCGGACTCGCGCTGCCGGCGCAGCCCGCCGACGAAGCTCGCCTTGCGCGGTCCGGTGCGGCCGACATACCGGGTGAAGCTCAGCAGGGTCGCGTAGGGGACGGTTCCGGTGGTGGTTGTGGGCGCGGTCACTGGCGCTCTCCTCCCAGGTCAAGAGCGTCTTTCGTACACACATTCTAATGGATGGACGCAAGGATGCCCACCCGGATCGTGCCGTGTGTGAGGGAGAAGTCGACGCCGCGTAACTAGCCGATGAGGTCGCCGACCGGGCCGAGCATCAGGCGCACGCCGAAGGCCAGGCAGGCAAGGACGACGATGACGAAGAACCCGACGTACACCATCGCGGGCACCCTGGTCAGGCGCGCGATCTGGTCGGCGTCGGAGTTGGGCGCCTGCCGCCGGAAGCGCGACTGCTGCAGCTCGAACACCGCCCGCACGCCTCCGAGCAGCATGAACCAGGCGAACGCGTACGCGAAGGCGCCCTGGATCTGCGAGTCGGCGAACCAGGAGACGGCGAAGATGATCGCGCCAGCGGCCACGACGGAGATCACGCCGTAGAAGTTGCGGATCATGATGAGCATCAGCACGAGCAGCAGCAGGAGCAGCCACAGCAGGATCGTGATCCGGCCCGCGCCGAGGATCGCCGCGGCGGCCAGGCCCAGCAGCGACGGCGTGATGTACCCGGACAGGCCCGTGACCACCATGCCCGGCCCGTTCGGGCGACCCTTGCTCAGGGTCAGCCCGGAGGTGTCGGAGTGCAGGCGGATGCCCGACAGGCGGCGGCCGCTCAGCACGGCGGCGAGCGCGTGCCCGCCCTCGTGCGCGATCGTCACGAAGTTGCGCATGATCTTCCACACCGGCCGCAGCAGCACCGCGAGCAGCGCGGCGACCGCGGTCACGATGACGACCGTGCGGTCGGGGGACGGTTGGCGGCCGAAGGCGTCCTGCAACACGTCAAACACGAATGCAGAGCCTGCCACCTTGCGTGTTGAATGAACAGCGTGGAGATCAGGCGCTTTGCGGACAATGACTGGCCGGGCGTGTGGGACGTGTGGCACGAGGTCGTCGCGGCGGGCGAGAGCTATGACAACGCGCCCGACTCGACCGAGGCCGACGCGCGCGAGCACTGGCTGCTGGCGCCGCCGTGGGAGCAGTGGGTCGCGGTCGAGGACGGCGACGTGCTCGGGATGTACAAGGTGGGGCCCAACCGCGACACCCTGGGCGCGCACGTGGCCAACGCGAGCTTCATGGTCTCGTCGCGGGCCCGCGGCCGCGGCCTGGGCCGAGTCCTCGGCGAGCACTGCCTGGACCGGGCGCGGGAGCTGGGCTACCGCGCGATGCAGTTCAACGCCGTCGTGTCCACCAACACGGTGGCTGTGCGGCTGTGGCGCTCACTGGGCTTCATCATCGTCGGCACGATCCCCGACGGCTTCAACAGCACGAAACACGGGTTGGTCGATTTCCACATCATGCATCGGTACCTCTGAACGGCCCGTGAGCTCGCCATCACCCTGCGCGCCGTGGCTCGCCGGCGTGCGCTCCGGCCCGAACGCCACCCTCCTGCCGGCCGCACCGCCGTCGGACGTCGGCCGCACTGCCGTCGGGCGTCGGCCGCACCGCCGGTCGGGTGGCGGCCGCACTGCCATCGGGCGCCGGCCGCATGGCGCTCCAGCACGGCGCCGCCGGCCGCAGCCCTGGCGGCCTGCGCTTCGACGACATGCGCCCGGGCCCGTCGACGCAGTCCGGCGTGCGCGCCGCGGCCTCCCCGGCGGCGAGGTCCGCGGCCTGGAGTTCGACTGGTAGTCCAGCAGGCAGGAATTGGGGCCGGAAATTGTCGTACCTGTGTGGTGAGGTGTGGGCATGACGGGTGTTGCCCCTCCGGGCTTTGAGGAGTTGCTGGAAGATCACTGTGCAAGCATCGGCGCGCTGACCCGCCACCTGCGGGAGGTCATCCTGAGCGCCCGCCCGGAGCTGACCGAGCGCGTCTATCGCGGCTGGCACGGGCTGGGCTTCCACCATCCGTCCCGTGGGTATGTCGCCGCGGTCTTCCCCGGCACCGACTGCGTGTCGGTCGGCTTCGAGCACGGCGCCGACCTCCCCGACCCGCACGGCCTTCTCGAGGGCACCGGGAAACGGCTGCGCTACCTACGCTTCAAGCCGGACGACAGCGCCCCGACGCACGAGCACCTGATCGAATACCTGGACCTGGCAGTGGCCTGACCGTTCCCGGACCCTGCGTTCGGCTTTGCACACGTTCGTGGGCCGTTCGGGTTCGTGTCGCACTTGACGCTTTGGCCCGCACCGCGCTCGTGGGCCGTTTTGGGCTCGTGCCGCGCCTGGCCGCTTCCTGGCCCGCACCGCGCTCGTGGGTCGTTTTGGGCTCGTGCCGCGTTCGTGGGCCGTTTGGGCTCGTGCCGCGCCTGGCCGTTTGACCCGCACCGCGTTCGTGGGCCGTCTTGAGCGGTCTTAGGCTCATGACGCGGCGCTCGAGGTGGCGCACGCCGCCGGAGTGCCGCCAGGCCGCTTTCCGGCCGCCATGTCGCGCCGCTGCTTGAGGCCCTTCGCGCCGATGCACCGTCCGCACCCGTTCGCCCGCCTTACGTTGCGGCCTCCGTCAGGGGGTGGTTTGCGCGGCGACCGGGAGTCCGTCCGAGCGCAGCGCGCGTCCGTCCGATGTCACGACCGCGCACTCGTGGCCCGGCAGCGTGGCGAGCCAGTCGATGCCGGCGTGGCCCATGGCGAGGGCCGCGGTTGCGTACGCGTCGGCGGTGCCCAGGTCGGGGCCGACCACGGTGACCGAGCGCAGGTCCGTCGCGGGCACGCCGCGGAAGGGATCGAGGACGTGCAGCCCTCGCTCGTACGTGCCGGACGTCGCCACCGCCGTGTCGGAGACCTCCAGCACCCACGCGACGGACATGGCCTCCCACGGATGCCGGATGCCGACCCGCCACCGGTCCCGCCCGCGCGGTGCCCCGCGCACGAAGACGTCGCCGCCGGCGTTGAGGCAGTGGTTCGCCGAGCCTTGCTCGAGCAGCCGGTCGCAGGCGCGCTGGACGGCCCAGCCTTTGACGTACCCGGACGGGTCGAGCACCCCGCCCACGTTGATGTCGAAGTAGCCGTTCGTCTCCGTCCACAGCTCGGCGCAGCGGTCGAGGACCTCGCCCACCACCGGCGAGCAGTCCTCCCGCCGGAACTCACCCCGGCCGAGCCGGCTGATCTCGCTCTCCGGCTTGTAGGTGCTGAACGTCCCGTCCACCACCCGCAGCCAGTCGAACACCCCATCGGCGAGCCGCTCGAGCTCGTCGACGGGCAGATCGTCGTCGAGGTCGAGGCTGATCGCCATCCCCATCACATGCTCGACCCGTACGAGGCTGTGCACCCCTCACCACCCCTCGCCCCGAGCGCCGCCCCGGCCCTCGATCCCGCCACCGACATCCCCGTCCCCACGACGGCGAACAGTGTTGAAGACGCTTGGGCGGCCCTCCAGGATGCCGCCGCAGCCGACCTTTTCGCACCCCGCAGCGCCGAACGCCCAACCCTCGCGCTCGCCGCCGGTGCCTCCGCAGTCCCCGCCACCACGCGAGGCGGCGCCTCGATCGCCCGGACCGCCATCACGCCTCGCGGCGTCGCGGTTCACGCCACCACGCAAGGCGGCGCCTCGATCGTCCGGACCGCCATCACGCCTCGCGGCGTCGCGGTTCACGCCACCACGCAAGGCTGCGTCCCGATCGTCCGGGCCGCCGCCGCGCCTCGTGCCGCCGCGGTTCACGCGAACACGCAAGGCAGCGCCGGGATCGCCGGGACCGTCGTGCCGCCTTGTCGCGCCGCGGTTCACGCGATCACCACCCCGGAATCGAACTCCACTGCGGTCGGAGCGCGAGCCGGTCGGTTCTTCCGCGCACTCACATGTGCCCGCGATGGCCGTTGCCTACACGTTGCCGACGCGCTGGGGGCGGGTCGGCGGGCGGATGTCATCGCGGGCGCGGGTCAGGCCTGGAAGGCGCGGTCGATGGCGGACTGGAGGGAGAGGCGGTAGCCGTTGCTCGTGTACGTGGCCCCGGACACGGTGTCGATATCGGCGCTCTGGGCGGCGAGCGCCTCGGTCCGCAGCTTCGGCAGGGCGCCGTTGTTGATCTGGACCGACCGGGAGTGGTCGCTCGGCGAGTCGAGGACCTTGATGTCGGTGATCTTTCCGCCGGACACGACGATGGACAGCTCCACGTTGCCGTAGTCGACGTAGATCGAGTTGCCGTTGAAGGTCCCGTCCTTCATCGTCGTGCGTCGCGGTGCCGTCGTGGCCGGCTTCGCGGCCGGTGCCGTGGTCTTCGTGCTGCCGGGCTGACCCGGCGCGGTGGTCTTCGGCGCGCCGGCCGGTCCCGACGCCCCCGGCGCAGGGCTTGCCCCGGCGCCGGGAACCGCGGGCGCGGGGGAGCCGCCGGGCAGTGGGCTGTTTCCGGCCTGGGGCTGCGTCGCCTGGTCGGTGGCCGGGCTGCTGAACCCCGCCTTGGCGCCGACGAGCAGGATCGTGCCCGCCGCGGTGCCCATGAGGGCCATCAGAGCGCGTCGCACGCCGTACCAACTCCTCTTGCCTCGGTGTGGCGATGGTCCGTTCGCTGCCGGGCCGGGTCGCATGCCTGGACGCGCCGGGGATGCACCGTGTGGGCCGTCGCGGTCCCGGGAGAGCGCCGCGGCGGAGTGGGCCTGAGAAGCCGCGTGGTCGGCGCCTGCGGCGGTCCGAGGAGCGGCGGCTGGGGTGTTGCCTGCGCGAGACGTCGTACGGCGGTGGGCGCTTGCGGCGGCGCGAAGGCGATACGCCGCATGGCGGTGTGTGCCTGTGGCGGTGCGAGGAGCGGCGGCTGGGGTGTTGCGTGCGCGAGATGCCGCATGGCGGTGGGCGCTTGCGGCGGCGCGAGGGCGAGACGCCGCGTGGCTGTTGGCGCCTGTGGCGGTGCGGGTGGCGTAGGTGGCTGCAGCGGCCGGCGTGGTGTGGGCATCAGAACTCGAAAGGGTCCAGGTGCACCTGGCGGCGGGGGACGCGCAGGCGGCGCAGGACGTGCAGGGACTGTTCGACCAGGCCGTCGGGGCCGCACAGGTACACGTCGCGCTCGGTGATGTCTGGGACGAGCTCGCGCATGCCGGCCGGCGTGAAGAGGCGGCGGGGGCCCGGGTCGCGGCGGTCGCCGACCACGAACCACAGCTGGGCGTGGCGCATCTCCGAGAGCTCCTCGAGCTCGTGGCGCAGGTGGAGGTCGTGCACGGCGCTGGCGCGGTAGATGACGGTCGCGCCCGGCGGGAGTTCCTCCAGCAGGGCGCGGATCGGGGCGATGCCGCTGCCGGCGGCGATCAGCAGGGCGCGCTGTTTCACGCGGCGGCTCGCGGTGAAGTCGCCCCACGGGCCTTCGACGAAGATGCGGGTGCCGGCGCGCACGGCGCGTAGGCGGCTGGTGTGGTCGCCGACCGTCTTGACCGTCAGGCGCAGCCAGCGGCCGTTCGGGGCGGCCGACAGCGAGAACGGGTGGGCCTGCCACCACAGGCCGCGGCCCAGGAAGCGCCAGCGGAAGAACTGGCCGGCCTGCGCGTCGAGGTCGTCCAGGCGGGCGCCGGTGATGTAGATCGAGATCATGTCCTGGGCCTCGGTCACCACCTCGGCGACGCGCAGGCGGTGGCGCAGGTTGAGCGAGAGCGGGCCGAGGATGCGGCCGAGGACCACGGCGGCGATGGTCGCGACGTAGAAGCCGATCCACACCGTGCGGCCGAGGCCGGGGCGGAACAGCTCCTGGCCGTCGGAGAACTGGTGCGCGAAGCCGAGCAGCAGCGCCAGGTAGGACGTGAGGTGCAGGAAGTACCACAGCTCGTAGGGCAGGGCTCGGCGCAGCGCCCGGATGCTCAGCAGGCCGATGATGACCAGCATGCCGGCGCCGATGAACGCCGTGACCATGTCCTCGTACTCGGTCAGGAGCGTGCCGAGCTCGTCGGTGAAGCCGGTCCGGTCGGCGTAGGAGTAGCCGATCGTGATCAGGGCGGCGTGGGCGAGGATCGTGATGAGCACCGAGCCGCCGAGCTCGCGGTGCCACAGGCCGAGGTGGCGGGCGCCGATCCAGCGTTCCAGGCGGCCGAGGCGGCTCATGAGGATGACCTGCACCAGCAGCAGATAGCCCGCCATCAGACCGGTCACGCGGCCGGCGGACTGGAACAGCTCCGCCTTCGTGTCGATCGAGCCCGCCTTCGTCCCGAGCCACCAGGGCAGCAGCGCGAGCACGAAGCCGCCCCAGAAGAGGGTGCGAAGCAGGAACCGTCCGGCGGTGTTGTGTTCAACGGGCCGCGCCGCGGGGGCCGCCATCCGGCTTGACGGGCGCTGTCTCGGGACGGTCATGGTTGTCTCTGCAAACGGTGCATGTGGTTCCACTGCCATCGGTGATATCAGTGCCGTGGTCCGCAGGCCACGGGCTTAATCGGGACTTCAGGTCGGGCAAAGATCAACGGCGGACCAACGAGCCGAGCGAGCCCGGCCGAACTGGGCGCACCGAGATGCTCGCATGGGGGTACGACAATTCGCCGACGCCTACACTGCAGCGATGCAGCGGCTCCGGCGAATTGTCCTGGTCTCGGTGGCGGTGCTCGCGGCGGTGGTCGCGACGGGCCTCGGTATCGCCTACTCGCTGGGCCTCTTCGCCGAGGCGGGCCGCTTCAAGGCGGCGCCCGGCTGCGGCGTGCTCGACCCGGCGATGATCGCGCCGGCCTTCGCCAACCCGGGCGCGGCGCCGAGCGCCAACCCGAGCGCGAACCAGAGCGCGGCGCCGAGCGCCAACCCGAGCGCGGCGCCGAGCGCCAACCCGAGCGCGGCGCCGGGCGCGATCCCGAGCGCGAACCAGAGCGCTTCTCCGAGCGCCAACCAGAGCGCGGCTCCGAGTGCCAACCCGGCCGCGAACCAGAGCGCGGCTCCGAGCGCCAACCCGAGCGCGAACCAGAGCGCGGCCGTCAAGGTCGAGACCGACGGGGACAACTGCACCGCCACAGACGGGAAGGTGCAGGTCAACGTGGGGTACACCGTCGTCACCAAGCAGGGCACCGTCGGCGGCCCGGAGCTCGCGTCGCGCTTCCTGACCGCCGTCGCCGGCACGGACACCGAGAAGCTCGACGGCGTCGGCGAACAGGCGATCCGGCAGCGCACGCAGGCGATCGGCGCGCCGCAGGTCATCAGCATGCGGGTGAGCAACCTCATCGTGGTGCTGTCGGTGGTGAACCTCGACGGCGGGGATCTGCCGGCCGGCGCCGAGGACGGTTTGGTGAAGATTGCGACGGCGCTCGGTACCCGATTGGGCGCGTGAGTATTCGCTCCTCCCGCCCGAACTCACAAATCGGACAGGGCGCGATTCGGGCAAATGGCGGCACCCCTAAGTACCGATAAATCGGGCATTTAGGGGTGCGGAAATCGTGCCTTTGGATCAGGGCAGCTGGCGCAGGAACCGGCCCGCCGCGTCGGTGCGGTCCTGGTAGCCGAGCGCGCGGTAGAACGCGTGCGCGCCCTCGCGAGTGCGCAGGCTGGTGGCCTCGACGCTGGAGCAGCCGCGCATCAGGCCGAAGGTCTCGGCCGCCGCGACCAGGCTCGTGCCGATGCCCCGCCCGCGGGCGGCCTCGGCGACCGCCAGGGCAACGATGCGCAGCCAGGCGCCGTCGGTCTCGAACGAGGGGATGACGTGCGCGGCGACCACGCCGAGCAGCTGGCCGCGCTCGTCCCACACGAACGCGGCGCCGTCGGGGTGCTCGCACCAGCGCTGCAGCCGCTCCGCGATGTTCGTCTCGGCCTGGGGATGACCGTCGCGCTCCAGCAGCCGGGCCACCTGCTCGGTGTCGTCGGCAGCCAGCCGGCGCACCCCGCGGGCGACCTGCATCCGGTAGCTGTGCAGTACATCAGCGGTCATGAGTGCAGAGTAGAACCGGAGGTGGGGTCCCTGCCTGCCGGAAAGTAGTCACTCATGTTCACGCCGCACTCGGCCCCACTTGACCGTGCGTCTGCACGGCCTAAGATGGCGCGCCCCAAATGCACGTGCGTCAAATCGCGCAGGAGTCGTCCGTGCACTCGCTGGCCGCCGAGTCGGAGGACGAGGACGACGGCGAACCCAGGACGGTCAGCGACGACTGGCGCAGGGCCTGCTCGAAGACCTCCAGCGGCTGCGCCCCGGACACCCCGATCCGCTGGTTGAACACGAAGAACGGCACGCCGCTGATGCCGTACGCGCGCGCCTGCGCGATGTCGGCCTCGACGTCCTCGGCGTACGCCCCGTCGGCGAGCGCCTGCTTCGCCGCGACCGCGTCCAGGCCCGCCTCCGCGGCGAGCGAGGACAGCACGGCGTGGTCGGCGACGTCGGCGCCCTCGGTGAAGTACGCGTGCATGAGGCGCTCCTTGAGCTCCCCCTGCCGGCCGTTGGCCTTCGCGAAGTGCAGCAGGCGGTGCGCGTCCAGCGTGTTGGCCGTCCGGGCGCGATCGAAGTCGTACGCGAGGCCCTCTTCCGCCGCGATCCCGGTCACGTGCGCGAACATGCCCCGCACCTGGGTGGGCGACAGGCCCTTGCGCGCGGCGAGGGACTCCGCCACCGGGCGCGGGTCGCCGATCGGGGTGCTCGGGTCGAGCTGGAAGCTGCGCCACTCGACCGACACATCGCCGTCGAACGCCGCGAGCGCCCGCTCGAGCCGCCGCTTGCCGATGTAGCACCACGGGCAGACGATGTCGGACCAGACCTCGATCTGGATCATGCGCGCTCCTTATGCTGATATTCGGATAAATCCGGACGCGTCAGCGTCTGGATTTATCTGCGCCCGCACTGTTCTGCGAGACAGCCTGTTGACACTTCAACAATACCGCGCGGGCGGGCGGTCAGTCAGTACCGGAGCACACGGGGCCACATCGCGACCACGAGGACGCCAAGCACGGCCAGGATGCCCGCCAGCAACCGAGATGCCCGCCGCGAACGACGCGTGCGAGTTGATGACCGAGCCGATCACCGCGACCCCCCACCGCCGCACCCACCTCCCGGGCCGCCGAGTTCAGGCCCGAGCCCAGCCCGGCCCGAGCAGCGTGAAGGCCCTGCAGCACGCCCGACGTGAGGGCCGGTGCGCACAGGCCGATGCCGGCGGCCGTGACGAGGAGGCACGCGGCGTACAGGCGCCGGGGCGTGCGGCTGCGCTTCCTCGGCGAGAGCCCGCAGACCGCCGCCGGAGGTGCGGGCGGGGTATCCGCTGACCCGTGGGCGGCTGACGATGCGCCGCTTCGCCGCTACGACGCGGACGGCGCCCGCCGGTGGCTGCGCACGAGCGTGCGCGGCCTGGTGAGCGCCGTCCTGAAGAGCTGGCGGTCTACCAATCCGAGTTGGCGCCGCCGGTGCCCAGCAGCACCTGGTCGAAGGTGTTGCCGTCGTTGTCGTCGGTGTACGCGACCGAGAACTCGCCCCAGTTGGACACCGCGACGCCGATCTGCTCCTGCCGCCCGGTCGTGGTCTGGCTCAGCGTCTGCGCCGTGAGCCGGCCCGCGGTGGTGCCGTCGGCGTTGAAGCCGCGCGCCCACACGTCCGGGTTGGCGCCGCCGACCGTCCAGCCCACGACGGTGTTGGTCTGCCCGTCGATGCCGATGACCGGGTTGGCGCCGCCGTCGGCGACGTCCACCTCGGTGCCGCGCGCGACCGCGCCCGGCGCGAACGAGCGGGTCCACACGCCGGCGGTGCCGGTGTGGTCGGACTCCCACGCGACCGCGAAGTCGCCGTTGAAGTCCGCGGCGATCGCGGCGTGGCGCTGCTGGCCGTCGCCGAGGCTGTTGGCCGTGCGCCGGGACAGGTTGACGGCGCCGTTGGCCTTGGCGAGGCCGACGAGGCCGATGTTGTAGTAGCCGTTGGCGTCGGCGTCCTCGTCCCACACGACCAGCGCGTCGCCGGACGCGGAGACCGCGACGTCCGGGCGGTGGTGCTGGCCGGTCTGCTGCGACGCGAAGACCTCGTAGGCCTTCGTCGTGGGTCCGGTGTACCCGGCCGCCTTCACGGTGTACGTGCTGCCCTGCACGTCCTCCCAGGCGACGGTGAACGCGACCGCGCCGCCGTTCGGGGCGCCGTCGGGGTCGACGGCGACCTTCGGCACGATCTGGTCGCCCGCCGTGTCGGCGTTGGCGCGCCCGGACGCGGTGACCGAGCCGGTCGGCGAGATCACCCGGTAGGAGATGTTGAACACCCCGTTGCCGTCCGCGTCCTCGGCCCAGACCACGACCGCGTTGCCCTTGTCGTCGAGGCCGACGTCCGGGCTGATGTGCTTCCAGTTGGTACCGCTGGTGCCGCCCGCGGACAGCTTCAGCTCGTACTTCGCCACGCCGTCGGTGAACAGGCGCACCCACACGTCGGAGTGGTTGTTGTTAGCGGGGTCGGTGCTGTCCCGGTCGTCCTCCCACGCGACGGCGACCTGGCCGTTGCGGTTGGCGGCGATCGCGGCGGTGTCCTGGTCCCCGGTGGCCGTGCTGTTGGCGGTCGTCCACGTCATCGACGCCGCGGCGAGGGCCGCGGCAACAAAAACCTGCACTCGGTCTCCTAGAGGGCCTGAAGGCCGGGCTGGCCGTCGAGGATGGCGAACGACTTGACGGTGGTGGCGGCGACGCCGTGCTCGGTCACCGAGCTCACGCCGCGGAAGTCGGCGGTCACCTGCGCCGGGGTGATGCGCGTGCGCACGTAGCCGCGCCGGTTCGAGTAGAACTTGATGTGCGGGTTGGTGGCCGCGTTGGGGATCGTGGTGGTGGCGCTGCCGTTGCCGCCCGACGTGAGCGAGGTGCACACGAGCTCGGTGCCGATGTTGGCCGAGCCGGTGTTGGCGTAGTCGGCCTTGATGTTGTTGGCCCACGAGGCGTGCACGTCGCCGGTGAGCACCAGCGGGTTGCGCACGCCGCGGTCGACCCAGCCCTGCTGGATGCGCGAGCGGGAGGCGCGGTAGCCGTCCCAGGCGTCCATGTTGCCGGCGCCGCTGGCGTCGAACTGGCGGGCGAAGAAGACCTGCTGGCCGATGATGTCCCAGGTGCCGAGGTGCTGGCCGAGGCCGTCGAGCAGCCACGCCTCCTGCGCGGTGCCCGGCAGGCTGCGGCTGGCGAGGTCGGCGTCCGCGCAGACCTTCCAGCCGTCGCCGCAGGCCTGGTCGTTGCGGAACTGGCGGGTGTCGAGCATGTGGAACGTGGCGAGCTGGCCCCAGCGGACCCGGCGGTACAGCGCGATGCTGTTGCCGCTGTTGGCGTTGGCCGGGCGCAGCGGCATGTTCTCGTAGTACGCCTGGTAGGCCGCGGTACGCCGGGCCGTCCACTGCGCGGTGGTGAGCGCCGGGCTGCTGTCGGCGCGCGTCATGTTCGCGTAGTTGTTCTCGACCTCGTGGTCGTCCGGCACGACCAGCCACGGCGCGATCTGGTGCGCGGCCTGCAGGTCGGGGTCGGACTTGTACTGCGCGTAGCGGCGCCGGTAGTCGGCCAGCGACACGATCTCGCTCGCGCCGGCGTGCTGGCGCAGGGCGCCGGAGGTCGCGCCACCCTCGTAGATGTAGTCGCCCAGGTGCAGGATCAGGTCCGGGCGGTCGTCGGCCATGCCGCGGTACGCGTTGAAGTAGCCCGACTCGTAATGCGCGCACGAGGCGAACGCCATCGTGAAGTCGCGCCCGAGCGTGCCGATCGCCGGGGCGGTGCGGGTGCGCCCGACCGGCGAGATGTGGCCCTGCGCGCGGAAGCGGTAGTAGTACTCCGCGTCCGGCTGCAGCCCGCCCGCGATGACGTGCACGGAGTGGGCCTGTGCGTAGTGCGCGGTCACGGTGCCCGAGGCGACCAGGGTGCCGAACGTGCTGGTGGTGGAGACCTGCCAGTCGACGGCGACGTCGGCGTTGGCCATGCCGCCCTGCCCATCGGCGTTGAGCGGGCTGGGGGCGAGACGGGTCCAGAGGACGACGCTGTTCGCGTCCGGGTCGCCGGAGGCTACGCCGAGCTGGAACGGGAACGGGACGGCGGCCTGGGCGCTCTGCAGGGGCGCGACCACGGCCCCGGCGGTGGCGAGACCACCGAGGACGAACGTGCGGCGGCTGAGCCTATTCATGGGGGTTACCTTCGGGTCCGCTCATGAACACAGCGTGGCCGCGCCCTGTATAGATGTCTACGTATATGTTTGATTATTTTCCGTTGTGTGCGAACCGCGTAGCTGGTTCGGGGTGCGGCCGAACGCCAGCCGGAAGGCGCGGTGAAAGCTCGCCACGTTCACGAATCCGGCCTCGGTGGCGACGTCGATCACCCGCAGGTGGGACAGCGCCGGGTCGCGCAGGTCGCGCGCCGCCTTGTCCAGCCGCAGCCGCCGCACGGTCGCCGCGTAGGAGGCCGGCCCGCCGGCGAAGAGCCCGTGCAGGAGGCGCACGGACACCCCGAGCCGGCGCGCGGTCGCGGCGGGCGACAGGTCCTCGTCGGTGAGATGGGCCTCGATGTCCTCCACCGCCGCGGCCCGGGTGCGCGGCGCCCGTACCGGATCCAGGATCTCGGGCTCCAGGGCCACCGCCAGCATGCCGGCCGCATGGAAGGCGAGCCGCTCCGGCCGGCGCACCGCGGGCAGCGACTCCAGCGCCAGCCGCACCGCCGCGCCGACGCCGGCGCTCGTCGGGAGCGCGGTGGCGGTCGGCACCGGACCGGGCAGCAGCCGCGCCGGCACGAAGAACGACAGCTGCTCGAAGTCGGCGCCGAACTCGAAGCGGAACGGCTCGTCGGTGCCGACCACGCCCAGCTCGCCCGGGCGCAGCAACGTCTCCCGCCCGCCCTGCGCCATGAGGCTCGTGCCGCGCACCTGCAGGTTGGCGTAGAAGCCGGCCGCGGGGGAGCGGGCGATGTCGTCCTCGGTGCGCCGCACCGTCTGGCGCTGCGACGTGATCCGGGCCAGGTTCAGCGCACCGAGCGGCCACTGCGTCACGGCGCCGGCGAACCCGCCGCGCAGGTCCGACTCCGGCGTCAGCGCGAGGAAGGCCGCGCAGATCATCTCGCGCCAGTACTCGAACTGCTCACCGGGCGCACGTCCGCCCGTCGACCACCGCATGCACGCAATGCAACGCCCGGATGCGCGGAACGCAACATGGTTTCGACGGGGTTCTGACACGGTGGGTGCATGAGGACCAGATTCACCGACGCGTTCGGCCTGTCCACGCCGATCGCGCAGGCCGGCATGGCGTTCGTCGGTATGACGCCCGACCTCGCCGTCGCCGTCAGCAACGCGGGCGCGCTCGGCTCGCTCGGCGTCGGGCTGATGCCCGCGCCGGCCATCGCGGCCACGATCGCCGCGATCCGCTCCGGCACGGCCGGGCCGTTCAACGTCAACTTCATCACCGTGTTCACGACCGAGGAGCAGATCGACGCGGTCTGCGAGGCCGGCGCCGCCGTCGCCTCCTTCCACTGGGGCCACCCGCCGCGGGCCTGGACCGACCGGCTGCACGCCGCCGGGGTGCGGGTGTTCGAGCAGGTCGGCTCCGTCGACGCGGCGCGCCGCGCGGTCGAGGACGGCGTCGACGTCGTGGTCGCGCAGGGGCAGGAGGCCGGCGGCCACAACGCCTCGACGCTGCCGTTGTTCGCGTTGGTACCGCTGGTCGCCGACGCGGTCGCACCGGCCCTCGTGCTCGCCGCGGGCGGCATCGCGGACGGCCGCGGCCTGGCCGCCGCGCTGATGCTCGGCGCCGACGGCGTCTGGGTCGGCACCCGCCTGGTGGCCACGACCGAGTCGGCCGCGCACGACGGCTACAAGGCGCGCCTGGTCGCGGCGGCGGCCGAGGACACCGTCAGCACATCGCTGTTCGGCCAGGAGACGCCGCAGTTCAACCCGATGCGCGTGCTGCGCAACCGGGTGGTGCGCGAGTGGGCCGGCCGCGCGGACGCCGTCCCCGACGGCCCGCTGCCGGTCATCGGCGAGACGGTGCTCGGCGGCGAACGGGTGCCGATGCACCGCTTCTCCAACCTGGTGCCGATGCGCGAGGCGACCACGGGCGACCTCGAGGAGATGGCGCTGCTGTCCGGCCAGGGCGTCGGCCTGGTGACATCGGTCCGCCCGGCCGCCGAGGTCATCGCCGACATGACGGCCGAGGCGGAGAAGCTGCTCGGGCTGTCCCGGTAGGCGGTCTTACGTCTGACCGTTCCCGCCCGCGCTGCCGCCCGGCAGCGCGGGCGGCGCCTCGGGCGCGTCCTCGACCCGCACCTCCAGGTTGAACAGGAAGCCGACCGTCTCCTCCTTGACCCGATCGAGCAGCTCGTCGAAGACCAGGGCCGCGCGCTCCTCGTAGGCGTGCAGCGGCTCGCGGCCGGCCATCCGCTCCAGCGGCGCGGTTTCCAGCAGGTCGTCGAGGACGGCGAGGTGCTCGCGCCACTGCCGGTCGATCACGTTGAGCAGGACCTGGCGTTGCAGCTCGTGCCACGCCTCCGCGCCGAGCTCGGTCTGGCGGCGGTGCCAGATCTCCCGTCCGCGCTCGATGAGGCCGTCCCTGGTGATCGGGCCGTCGTCGATCCAGAACAGCTGGCGCACGGCCGCGACCAGTGTCGCCTGGTCCGTGTCGGCGTGGACGTAGGCGTCCAGGGTCTCGTCGAGGTACGCCAGGGTGAGCTCCGAAAGCCCGTCGCCGGCCAGCGCCCGGTCGCGCAGCTCGCGCAGGCGCAGCCGGTGGTCCTCGAGCACGGCGTCCCAGCGCAGCAGGACCAGCTGCCGGTCGACCTCGACGGAGCGGATCAGCCGCTGCCGGGCGGCGATCGCGCGGGTCAGCAGGTGCGTGCTCATCCCCATGGCGTCGTCGAAGGACTGCGGCACCATCCAGTGCACGCCCTCCATGAGCGGGTCGCCCCGGGCCACCAGGAACTGCGCGGCGCCCGGCGCGCCGCGACGGCCGGCGAGGTCGGCGAGGCGCTCGTCGAGGCGGCGCGCGAGCCGGCGGCGGGTGCCGAGGACGAACAGGTCGCCGGGTGGGATGTCGACGCGGGTCAGCGCGACGTTGACGCCGATCGTGACGGCGCCGGGTTCGAGGGCCCGCGACAGCACCTCCTCCTCCCGCTCGCGGTGCTCGGTCGTGAGCAGCCTCGCGGAGATCCCGGCCGGCTCCAGGCGGTCGCGCAGCGCCTCCGCCTCCGCGTCCGTGGCGACGTCGACGAGCACCGCCCGGCCGCGTTGGTGCTGCTCGCCGACCATGCGCGCCGCGGCCGCCCAGCGCGACTCGTCGGACAGGAATGCCACGTCGAGCAGGTCCTCGCGCCCCGATGGTTCCTGCGTCGGTACCGCGGTGACGGCCGTGCCGTAGAAGCGGCGGAACGCCTCGGCCTCGGCGGCCGCGACGGTGGCGATCGCCGACAGCCGCTCGTACCGCCGGACGAACGCCGGACCCGAGATCGTCGCCCGCACCTCGGTGGCGGCGCTGATCGCGAGCCCCTCCTTGGCCTCCAGCGCCTGGCGCAGCCCGTTGTCGTACCGGCGGGTCGGCAGCAGCTCGCCGGTCTGCGGGTCGGCGATCACGATCCGGCCGTCGCGCACCTGGTAGTCCCGGCCGCGCTCGTAGAGGGCCCGCGCCCGGATCGCCTGGGTCAGCTGGTGCACGATCTCGCCGTTCTCCACGGCGTAGAGCCGGTCGATGCCGAGCTGGTCCTCCACCATGTCGATGCCGGCCTCGGTCGGGTACACCCGCTTCGCTGCCGTGTCGACGCGGTAGTGCTCGCCGAGCTGCATGCGGGCGACGATGCGGGCGAACTCGGTGTACCACCGATCGCTCTGGTTGAAGTCGGCCGTGATCGAGTAGGTCTGGCGGAACTGGTCCAACAGCAGGACGTCGGCCTCCTGCACGATCGCGGCGTGCAGCCCGCGCTGGACGAGCTCGTCGGTCGACCAGGCCAGCCCGTCGCGCAGGTGGTCGAACGCGAACTCGGAGATGTCGCCGAACACGACGTCGCCGTCGTAGATCGCCCGCCGCACGCTGCTGCGCTGCCCCGGGATCAGCCGCCCCGTGCGCAGCCCCAGGAATCGGTGCACGGCGCCGATGTGCTCGTCGTCGCGGGCCGCCGCCTCGTCGCCCATCGCCATGACGTGCACGCCGTTGCCGGCCAGCGCGTCGAGGTACCCGGCCAGCCCGACCGCCGGCGCGTGGCCCTGCCCCGCCCGCATCTCCACGACGTGCCCGGCGTGCAGCGCGGCGCCGGCGGTGAGCTGCCGTTCGGTCAGCGCGGCCCCGTGCACCCGCCGCATCGCCTCCAGGAAGGCGGCGAAGGCCTCGGGCAGCAGGTCGGCCAGGGTCTCGCCGCGGGCCAGCCGCCGCCGGTACACGTTCGACAGCTGCTGCAGCTCCCCGTCGGTGTGCGCGGCCATCACCGCGCCCAGCGAGTGCACCGCACCGGCGACGTCGAGCGCGGGCCGCCGCCGGCCGGTGCGCACCAGCGCCCGCGTCGACTCCGGCACCAGCGAGCCCGGTTCGTCGGCGGCGAGCGCGGCGGCCAGGCGCAGGTACCGCTCGGCGTCCGGCCCGCGGCCCTGCGCGTGCAGGAGCTGCCCGGCGGCGTACGCGGCCTGCAGGTGCCCCGCGTCCGCGGCGCGCCGCAGCCACTCGAGGGCCCGCTGGGCGTCGCGCCCGCGCAGCAGCGTCCCGAGGGCGAACGCGGCGTCGGCGTGGTCGCGTTCGGCCGCCAGTTCCAGGTACCGCTCCGCGTCTGCGGCCGCGTCGCCGGCCTCCAGCAGCCGCCCGGCCGCGTACGCCGCCTCGACGTGCCCGGCGTCCGCGGCCCGCCGCAACCATTCGAGCGCCCGGCGCGCGTCGCGCCCGCGCAGCAGCGTCCCGAGGGCGAACGCGGCGTCGGCGTGGCCGCGCTCGGCCGCGCGGGTCAGGTACCGCTCCGCGTCCTCGCCCTCCAGCAGCCGCCCCGCCGCGTAGGCGGCCTCGACGTGCCCGGCGTCCGCCGCCCGCCGGAAGTACGCCATCGCCTCCGTTGCGCGCCCGGCGCGCTGCAACGCCGACCCGTAGTTGTAGGCGGCGATCGGCGCGTTGACGGTGGTGGCGTTGTCCACGGCGATCTCGAACGCGACCAGCGCGATGTCCACGCGCCCCTGCTCGCTCGCGGTGAGCCCGATGCGCAGCGCCTCGTCGCCGTCCGGCCCGGCCGCGAGCGCCGCCTGCCAGGTCGCGTTCTGCACCGGCGGCGTCTCCGGCCGCCCCTGGTGGTGGTCGAGGACGTAGTCGAACACGCGGTACCCGTGGTCGTCGTCGGACATGAGCGAGCTGGCCGCGTAGATGGGCTGCCGCGCCCAGGCAACGGCGTCCTGCACCTCGCCGGTCGAGGGCGCCTCGACGCCGAGCGTGGCGGCGTACCCCGGCAGCAGGTCGGTGAGTGTCTCGGGCGTCAGTGTGCGGCGGGTGCCGGTGCGGTACCAGTCGATGGTGACGAGCACGACGAGCGCCCCGACGGGCTTGGCCAGCAGCCCGTCCTCGAGCCGGTCGATGAGGTCCGGCCCGGCGGCCAGGTACTCCGCCAGCCCGTACCGGTCCAGCGCGTTGAGCACCTGCGGGTCGACCACGACCGCCGCGGCCCGGTCCCGCTCGGCCTTGGTCAGCAGCCTCGGCAACCGCACCAGCTGCGCCCGCGACAGCAGCGGCCACGCCGGCGACTGCATGCCTTCGTGCGGAATGTGCGGCCCGTACGCCTGCGCCCGCATCGTCGCGACAACCGCACAGTGCCGCGGCGCGTCGGCTCCGTCGAGCGCGTCGAGCAGCCGGGCGAGCCCGCCTTTGTCGAGGTACCGCTCGAGCTCGTCGAGCCAGACAACGCTGTCGTCGAGGTCGATCTCGGCGTCGAGCAGCGCCGGCAACGACTCCGCGCCGCGCGGGATGATGAGCCGGCGCTGCCGGAAGTTGCGCTGGACGGCCTCCGCCGCGGTCCGTGTCTTACCGGCCTTGGCATCCCCGACGATCAGCACGAACGCGTCGTGCGCAAGCAGGTCGTCGAGCCGCTCGTCCTCGTCGCGGGCCACGTAGGGCACCGCCCCGCCGGCCTGCCCGCGCCGCGCCCGCCCCACGCCGAGCGTCCCCAGGTCCCGGATCGACCCGACGGCCGGCACCCCACGCCGCCGCGAGTAGCCCCGCAGGTGCGCCCGGAACACCTTGACCCGGTCGTCGTCCTTCTTGAACCGCTCCCGCAGCTCCGCAGCGAACAGCGGCACGACGACGGCGGCAACCGCGAGCCCGATCCGCCACCCGGTAGGAAACTTGAGCTGCTGCGCGACGGCCCAGGCCGCCGCGGCCGCCACGAGCAGCAGCAACAGCCAAACCGCCCGGCCCCGCGTCATGCCGCCCCCTCGCTCCCTCGGGTGGTATCAGCATCGACAACCCCGCGCGCCGGTTCAAGCGGTGAGCACCCTCCTCGATCTTTTCGTGCGACCCACGGCTGCCTGAACGGTCGACCGCTTCCGGTGCCGTCGCAGAGTCTTTTGATGTCCGTCGGGAACGCGCCGCCAGGTCGAGGGTGACTGCGCGCGGACGTGGCGTGGCCCGGGAGTCACGGTCCGGGCCACGGCGGACGTCGCGGTAGCTCGGGGATTCTGCAGCTCTTGGCGCCTACTTCGCGTGAGGTCGGTCCGTGCGCTGCTGCGGTTCGGGCTGACCGGTGCCGCTCTCGATGAGCGCCGTGCGCGCGGCCTGCAGCAGTTCTTCGGACAGCGGGGTGCCCCGGGTGGCGCGGGCGAGGGCGAGGGCGCCGACCATGGTGCAGAGCCGGGCCATGCCGTCGTCGTCGCCGGTGGCCAGCCGAGCGGCGAGGTTGCGCACCCCGTTGCTGAAGACGTGGTGGGCGCGGGTGGCCTCGCCGGGCTCGCGCCCCAGGTCGGCGGCGAAGCCGGAGACGGGGCAGCCCTCCCCGGGGTGATCGCGGTGCCAGACCGAGAGGTATTGCTCGATCAGCGCCCGGCGGGCGGCCTCGGGGTCCCCGGCGTGCTCCTCGAACGTCACCGCCGAGTATGTCGCCGGCCCGGCGAAGGCGTGGGCGGTGGCCTCGTCGACCAGGTCCTCCTTCGAGGCGAACTGCTTGTAGAACCCGCCATGGGTGAGTCCGGCGGCCTTCATCACGTCGGCCACGCTGACCGCGGTGCCCTGCTCACGGAACATCCGGGCGGCGGTGGCCACGACGCGCTGCCGGTTCGCCTGCGCTTGCACCTGGGACACGCGGCCCACGGAATCACACTCCTCAGATGGATGTCATTTGCAATCTATCCTGGCTGCCGGTTAGATTGCAAGCGACATCTAAACCGTGTCGATGCGGCGGTTCAGCGCCGCCCCCAACGTCAACCGACAGCACTGGAGATGCCTGTGACTTCGCCGCCCGAGCTCATCGAGTCCGCGACGCCCGCCCGCCCGAAGGTGCCGGTGCGGGCCTGGCTGCAACCGGCGATCGTCGGACTGGTCATCGTCTCGGCGTTCGTCGGCCTGTACGTGGCCCTGCAGCGCAACCCCCAACCGCACGGCGTGCCGCTGGCCGTGACCGGGCCGCAGCTGGCCGCCGAGGTCCGGCAGGCGCTCGGCGACCGGGTCGACGTGCACCAGACGGCCGACGCCGCCTCGGCGCGCAGCGCGGTGCTGCACCGTGACGCCGTCGCGGCCCTCGGCCCGGACGGTAGCGGCGGGCTGCGCCTGGACGTGGCCGGAGCCAACGGCCTGTCCACCACCAACGCCGTCATCGGCCTCGCCGCCACCTATGCGAACCGCTCGGGGCAGCATCTGCAGACCGCGGACATCGTCCCGCTGGCGAGGTTCGACAGCCGTGGACTGTGCGGGTTCTACGTGGCGTTCGGCGTCACCCTCGCCGGGTTCGTGATCGCCCAGAACACCCTGGGCCTCGGCCGCGTGCTGCCCCTGCGCCACCGGTTCCGGCTGATCTGGGGCTTCGCGGCGGCCTGCGGCGCCGTCGCGGCCGCCATCACCGGACCCGTCCTGGGGGCCCTACCGGCACCGTTCCTGCCCCTGGCGGGCGCGCTCGCACTGCTGGCGGCCTCGGCAGCGTTCACCACCATGCTGCTCGGCACCTGGCTGGGCCCGCTCGGCATCCCGGTGGCCACCCTCCTGCTGCTCACCGTCGGCAATTCGACCAGCGGCGCCACGATCGGCGTCGTCCTGCTGCCCGGTCCGGCCCGCATCGTTTCGGGCCTGCTCCCGCCTGGCGCCGCCGTGCGGGCCGTCGCCGATCTGAGCTACTTCGGCGGCGCGCACGTCGCCGGCCCGCTGGTCACCCTCGCGCTGTGGGCGGTGCTCGCGGCGCTGCTGGTGCGGCTGCGCTCCCGACGGGTCGCCACCGCCGGCTGACGCACATCTACCCAGATATCCCAGTACAACGAAGGAGATTCACTGATGGTTGCCGACAACCTTGTCCTCATCCCCGGTGCCGGCGGCGTGGGCCGTGCGGTCTTCGAGCGGCTCAGGGCCCAGGATGTGCCGGTGCGTTTCATGGTCCGTCGTGAGGACGAGCGAGCAGCCGAGGTCGAGGGGCTCGGCGCGGAGGTCGTCGTCGGGGACCTGACACGGCCGGAGACGGTGGCGTCCGCGCTGCAGGGTGTGTCCCGGATGCTCTTCTCGATGGCCGTGTCCCCGGACCACCTGCTGGCGGCGACCGTGGTGGCCTCCGTTGCGCGGGAGTACGGGAAGCTGGAGGCCCTGGTCGACCTGTCGCAGATGACGGTGTCGCAGATGACCGCCGTCAGCACCGCGGAGTCGCCCCAGCAGCGGCTGCACTGGCTGGCGGAGCAGGTACTGAACTGGTCCGGCCTGCCCGTGGTGCACATCCGGCCGACGGTGTTCCTGGACACTGCGCTGTTCACCACGATGGCGGCGCGCTCGATTCGGCAGAACGGCACGATCGCGCTGCCGTTCGGCACCGGACGCACCTCGCCGGTCGCCGTGGACGACGTCGCGCGGGTCGTCGCCGCCGTGCTGCGCGACCCGGCCGGGCACGTCGGGCAGGTCTACGAGCTGACCGGGCCGCGCTCGGTCGACATGACGCAGCTGGCCTCCGCCTACTCCCGGGCGCTGGACCGGCCGGTGTCCTATGTGGACGTACCGCCGGACCGGTGGCAGGCCGGGCTCTCGGGCATGGGCCTGCCGCCGCACACCGAACAGCACGTCCTGACCATGGCCCAGCTGCATCGGGACAACCGTTACGACCGCACGGCGGATGGCGTCGAGCGGGTGACGGGGGTCCCGCCCCAGTCGATCGAGGCGTTCGTGGGTGCCCGCAGGGACCTCTACCTGGGCTGAGTCGCTAGCGGCGCGACTGTGCGCGGGCGTGGCGTGGCCCGGGAGTCACGGTCCGGGCCACGGCGGGCGTCGCGGTAGCTCGGAGAAATTTCTGCGGTTGCGGGCCGGCGGCGGCCTTGCGGGGCCGTCGCGTTCTCGCAGGTCGGAGGCGGGCCCATAACAGATCGCCGAGACCGCCGCGACCCTGTCCACAAGCACTCGGTTATCCACAGATTCGGGGTCCGGGCGGAGCGGCGCGGGCCCGGTTGCGAGCACGCTGCCCTCGTCAACGCAATCAGCGGAGGGAGAGGGACCGTGTTCGAGACCATGGTCACCGTCGTCGGGAACGTGCTCAATGCGCCGGACTGCCGGCGGATCGTGGACAGCCAGGCGCTGGTGGCGCACTTCAAGGTGGCGTCCACGTCGCGGCGCTTCGATCGGGCCAACGAGCGGTGGGTCGACGGGGACAGCCTGCGGGTGCGGGTGAACTGCTGGCGCCAGCTCGCCGAGAACGTTGCGCGCAGCGTGCAGGTGGGCGATCCGGTGATTGTCACCGGCCGGCTGTACAGCAGGGACTGGGAGACCGAGGACCACGTGCGGCGGGTCAGCTACGAGCTCGACGCGCACTCGGTCGGGCACGACCTCTCGCGCGGGCGGGCGAAGTTCGCGCGGGTCAGGCCGCACACGTTGACGAGCGCCATCGATGACGAGCTCGCGGAGGCGCGCATCGGGGAGGTGCCGACCGCACCGGCGGACGAGATCAACGGGCTGCCGCGGCGCCGGGCGTACGACGAGGAGCTGGGCGGGTTCGTGACCGTCATCGACGAGGAGGACCCGTTCGCGGCCGAGGTGCTCGCGTCGCTGGACGTCGACGATGCCGACGACCCGTTCGAGCGCGCCGACGAGGACCTGGCGGCCGAGCTGTCGGGCCTGGCCTCCGGCGACACGAGCGGGCCCGGCGAGGAAGGCGACGAGGTGGTCGTCGAGGAGGAGGAGCAGGAAGCGGAGGCGACGCCGCGCGGGCGGAGACGACCGCGCACGCGCGTGCCCGCGGGCGTCTGAGGACCGGCGGCGGGCGGTGTGTGGCGGATTTCCCCGTCCGCCGCGCCCGCCCGCCGCCCAATCGGGTTGCCCGCCGCCGAGGCGACGTGCTGTGCTTGACAAACGGCAATCCGGCTCCCCGCAACCAATCCGACCCGGGATGGCGGTAGCCTGTGCCACGACATGCGCTCGTAGCTCAGCGGATAGAGCAGGGGACTTCTAATCCCAAGGTCGTAGGTTCGATCCCTACCGGGCGCACCAGCATCCACCAGCC
The DNA here is from genome assembly GCF_039537565.1 of Dactylosporangium darangshiense. Lineage (NCBI taxonomy): Bacteria > Bacillati > Actinomycetota > Actinomycetes > Micromonosporales > Micromonosporaceae > Dactylosporangium > Dactylosporangium darangshiense. The sequence goes on along the minus strand of NZ_BAABAT010000020.1, from coordinate 43,849 downwards.
AATACGCGCCGCCCGCCACGACTCGAACGGCCGCACCGGCCCTCGCGATCGGCCGGTTGAACGTCGTGCTCAGGTTCCGGGCCTCGACCGGACGACCCGTCGCCGTGGTGAGTACCGGACCGGTTTCCACGCACGTCGACTCGTGACAGACGGGCGCCGCGCGGCCGGTCTGAGCGACTCCGGCGGGATCGTGATCTACAGGGTCACCAGGCAGTACAGGTTGTCGCCGCGCGAGGATGCGCGGCGGGCCAGGTCGGCCAAGGCAACCAGAACCTCGGTCAGATCCGCCGGGTCCGATCCGTCGAGTTCGTCGGTCTCAGCCCACGGCCGAGCGGCTGCACTCAACGTCGCGACCGTGGCAATCGCAAGGGCTGTCCGGAGTTGCGTGGTGACCGCGACGACCGCTCTGCCGTCGGGCTGCAACTCCAAGATTTTTCCCTGCCTGGGGTTGTCAGCGACCTCCTCCTCCGATCGGCCGGTGCGGTGGTCTACCGCTTCCGTCGTCATTGAGCTGATGAGGAATGCGCCAGAGCATGAGTGGGTCACCTTGCGACTGGAACTCGGCGATGTCCGGGACTTCCGGATTGTCGACGTCAATACCTTCTCTGGCTCCTCCTCGACGATCTACTGGCCGGCTTCACCTTGATCTCGACAATGTGAGCCGATCTGATTTCCGGACGCCTGATCAGATGGCCGGGGAGTCTCACCTGTACTTCTCGGCTCGAGAGGTCCGATGGGCGGAACTGCCCCTCGAACCGACCGGCGAGGCGTCATCGGGCAGGTATCGGCTGCGGCCATCAGGGCTTGGGGACGACGTGGATGACGCTCGCACCGCCGTGGGAGGCGGGTGCCTCTGTGACTGACGTGATGAGGTTGTAGTAGCCCGGCGCTGCGGCGAGCGGGATCAGGATGGAGCTCACCGGCTGTTCCCCGGTCTGGCCGGACGGGCGAATCGGGTCGGCGGTGAAGGTGGAGCCTCCTGCGGGATCTTGACCGGACGCCGTCTTCAAGTCGCTCACCGTCGCATACGGGCCGCTCAGGCGTGCGTTCAGCTCGACCTCGTGTGCTGGACTGCCGGTGCTGAGCTTTCCGGGGACGACAATCCAGTGGACGGTCAGGGTTTGGCCCGGCTGATAGTCCCTGTTGATGTCCGCCGCTTCGCAGCACGTGTACGCCGGGCCGGTGGCGGTCGGAGTGGACGGGGTGGCCGTGCATGCTGCCATCGCGAGCGGAAGACTTCCGATTACCAGGGTGCGGCAGAGCTTCACGGTCAGTGAGCGTAGCGAGCGAGGTCAACTGGCCGACCGCAACGGCCGAATGCCGGCGCGACCGCGAGACCTGGCGAGCTCACGGCAATTGGCGAACCAGCGCGATGGTCGCCAACGTGAAACACCAGAGCGCGAGGCCCCCGAAGCAGACGACGAGCACGAGGGCGCCGCGCCGTGTGGAGCCGAGCCGGTCTACGAATAGCTCCTTCCCTGCGAACCACTCACGCCGCCGCCGGCGCTGCAGGTAAGCCCGACGTAGCTCTCGTTCCTCCCGTGCTGACGCTGGACGCAAGATGAACAACGCGGCCGCCAGCAGCCCCATGAGTACGCCCACCAGCAATGGCGCCAACACACGGGACATGCCTGCACCCTAGCGCCGGATCCACCGGCTGAACTGAAGCGTGTCGAGCAACAGGCATCGGCGCCGTCGCGCATCACCGCGGCGCCCCACGGGTCGCTCCGCGACCCGCGCTTATGCCTGGCGGCGACGCGCGGGCAAGATTGCGGCGGGGAGGGGCGCCACCGCTGTGAGGGGTAACCCCCGACCCAGCGCCGTGCGGCCTCCAGACCAGGCTGCCACCGACGCCCCCACCAAAGGTTGCCTTCTCAACCCGAGGTCGTAGGTCACGTGGGGGGACGACTGGTGATGCCGTCCAACACGGTGGTCAGGTTGTGGTCGAAGGTTTCCTCGGCGTTGAGGTGGGCGCCGTCGATGACGAGCCGGGCGACGGTGGGATACCTGCCGGTTTGCAACATGCGGGTGAGGTACGGGCCGAGGCTGGCCTGGAAGGCGGCCTCATCGGTGCCGGTGGAGCGGGTGGTGCGTCGCTCGGTGACCTCTCTGCGGATCGCTCCGATGATGAAGGCGTTGAGGGCGCCCAGAGCCCGCTGGAGATCGTCGATGCCGCACACGCCGGGGGCCTGGCTCAGCGCCGCCGCGGTCGCCTCGCCCACGGCGAGCGCGTGGGGTCCCAGGTGTGGCCTTCCGCCGAGCAGGTCGGAGAACCACTCATGGTCGAGGGCGGCGTCGCGGGTCGCGTGGGCGATGGCCAGTACCGTGGCGCGCCACCCGGTGTGCTGGCCGGCCTCGGCGATCCGGGCATAGACGACGTCGACCATCAGGTCGAGCAGTTCGGATCTGTTGAGCACATAGTCGTAGAGCCGCATCGGGCCGACGCCGAGCTCTTTGGCGATTTTGCGGACCGACAGGCCGTCGAGGCCGTGTGCGTCGGCAAGCCGGATCGCCGTAGTCGCGATCTTCTCGCGGCTCAACGGCACCGGCGCCGCCCGCGGCTGGGGTTCGGGCCGTTCCCAAACGGGCAGCGCTTCGCTACCGTACGGTGTATCCACAAATACAGTGTACGGTAACGGGGTGAGCATGCGAATGGCGATCGCCGGTGGCGGCCTTGGCGGGCTGACGCTGGCACGGATCCTGCATCGGCACGGCATCGATGCGGTGGTGTACGAACGCGAGGCAAGCCGATCCGCGCGGGCGCAGGGCGGCTCGCTCGACCTGCACCCGGAGTCCGGGCAACGGGCGCTGGCCGAGGCGGGTCTCGCCGGCCGGTTCCAGTCGCGGGCGCGGCCCGAGGGCGAGGAACATCGCATCCTCGACCCGACTGGACGGACCCTGGTACACCATGAGCCGCAACCCGGCTCCTTCTCCGGACGTCCCGAGATCGACCGGAGCGCACTGCGTGATCTTCTGCTCGACTCCCTCCCCGGCGACACGGTTGTCTGGCGGCACCGGCTTGTCGCGGCGACCCCGCGACCCGACGGGGGCTGGGAACTGACGTTCGACGGCGGCCACCGAACCGGCTGCGACATCCTCATCGGCGCGGACGGCGCGCGCTCGGCCGTCCGGTCCCTGCTGACCGACGTCCAACTGTCCCCTGTGGTCACCCTCGTCGAGCTGAACATCAGCGACGTCGACCGGCGCCATCCCGATCTCGCCGAGCTGGTCGGCCCCGGGAACCTGTGGTGCATCGGCGTGAGCCAGATCCTGGCAGCGCAACGCCTCGGCGACGGCAGCCTAAGGGTCGGGATCTCGCTGCGCGCAGACGACCAACCCATCGACGCCTACCGCAGTAAGCGCGCTCTGCTGGACATGTTCGCCGGCTGGGACCCGCGCCTCACCGCACTCATCGAGGCCGGCGACAGCGCGCCGGTGCCGCGCCTGATCGAGGCGATGCCCACCGGCACGCGCTGGGCCGGCCGGCCGGGCATCACCCTCATCGGCGACGCCGCGCACCTCATGCCGCCGGTCGGGGAGGGCGCCAACCAGGCCATGCTCGACGGCGCCGAGCTCGCCGGCCGGCTCGCCGCCGACCCCGCCGACCCGGACTCGGCAATCCGGACGTACGAGGAGGCGATGTTCGCCAGGATTCACCCGATCGCCGAAATGTCCGCACGAGTCCAGGCGATGATGCTGTCCCCGACCGCAGCGGAGGACATCGTCCGCTTCTTCACGGCCCGGCCCGCTGAACCGGCACCCGCAGACCTCACGTGAAGTAGGCGGCGCTCTCCGCGTCGGCCGGGTAGTACTGCTCGATCGCGACCTCGTCCAGCGTGATGTCCACCGGGGTGCCGAAGGTGGTGATGGTGGAGAAGAGGCGCAGTTCCCGGTCGTCGACGCGCAGGATCATCGGGATCAGGACGTCGGCCTCGATCCGCTTGCCCGGAGCGTCCTCGAGGAGCTCCTCGTAGAGTGCGGCGAGCTCGGGGTCGGGGGCGGCGGCCAGCTGCCGGGTGATCCGGGCGCGGAACATCGCGCGCACGTCGGCCAGGTTGACCACCATGCGGGCCAGGCCGCGCGGGTCCAGGCCGAGGCGCAGCAGGTTGACCGGCGGGCGCAGCAGGTCGGGGTCCACCTGCGCGAAGAACGGTTCGATGGCGCGGTTGGTCATCACGATGTTCCAGCGGCGGTCGAAGACCAGCGCCGGATAGGGCTCGTGTGCCTGGAGCACCCGGCGGATCGCGTCGCGGGCGGCCGACAGGGCGTGGTCGTCGAGCGGGCGCTCCGTGTAGCGGGGCGCGAAACCGGCGGCGAGCAGGAGCCGGTTGCGGTCGCGCAGCGGCACGCCGAGCTGGTCGGCCAGGCGCAGGACCATGGCGGCGCTCGGGTTCGACTTGCCGGTCTCGACCAGGCTGACGTGTCGAGCCGAGACGTCCGCGGCGATCGCGAGGTCCAGCTGGCTGATGCCGCGCCGCCGCCGCCAGCCGCGCAGCAGCTCCCCGACCGGTTCCATGATCACGAGGGTACTCATCGCCGCGCGCCGAACGCCATGAACTCGCATTTCATCGACAGCCGGAAGGCGCGCGGAAACACTGCAACCCATGAACATCGACAACAAGACCATCGTGCAACGGGCGCTGGCCGGGCTGCTCGAGACCAGCGACGTCGGCGCGCTCGGGGCGTTCCTGAGCGAGGACTTCGTGCATCACCGGCCGGGGGCGGTCGAGTCGAGCAAGGCGGAGTGGCTCGCCGCCGTCGAGGCCGCGCTGGTGCCGCTCGCCGGCATGCAGGTCGAGATCCATCGGGTGCTGGGCGACGGCGACCACGTCGTCGTGCACTCGCGGCGCTGGCTTCCCGGCCCGGGCCCGGAGATCGTGGTCGTCGACATCTGGCGGATCGACGGCGACGGCCTGATCGCCGAGGGCTGGGAGATCATCGAGCCGATCGCCCAGGTGGCCGCCAACCTGGCCTGGTGGGCGCCACCCGGCCATGCCGAGCGGCAAGGGGCGCAGCTCGCGCGATGATCCGGTAGCCCGCCGGCGCTCGACCGGGAGGCGGCCGGGGCCGCCAAGGCCGCGATGCTCGAGTTCTCCCGAGCTACCGCGACGTCCGCCGTGGTCCGGGCCGTGACTCCCGGGCCACGCCAGGTCCGCGCATAGTCACCCCGCAGCGCCGCGCCCGGCCGGATAGAACCCGTTTCGTCTGGCCGGCGCAGGGCGCCCGACCGCTAGAGCGCCAGGGCCTTGCAGACCGCGTCCGCCCGGCCGTCGAGCGGGCCGTGGAGCTCCAGGACCTCGACCCCGTCGAGCACCTCGTCGTCGTAGACCAGGTCCAGCAGGGCGTCGTTCATCGCCGCCCGCAGGTCGGCGAAGTCCGGAGGTGGTGGTAGGAGGGGTGTGATCGGGACGACCACGAGCAGGTCGAGGCTCGCCATGGCCGAGCGGAGTGCGGCCACGTCCGCGTCCGACTCCAGGTCGGTGCCCGACGCGCGGAGGTACGCCACGAAGTCCAGCGGTGTCCGATCGAAGACCACCCTCGCCGCGGGGCGGCGGAGCAGGCGCAGCGACGCCCTGAACTGCGCCATGTAGTCGGCCGGGGAAGGCGGGTGGTCGAACTCGTAGCCCTGCTCCTCGAGCAGCACGTACGGCTCCGGCACGCTCGCCAGCGAGGGGTGGCGGGACGTCAGGTCCTCGACCAGAGTCGTCTTGCCGGTGCCGTGAGCGCCGGCAACACCGATGCGCATGCGCTTCATCCTCTAGGCTCGGGGGCGTGTCGAGCGATCCGTTCCTGGCCGCCGGCGATGTCGTGCAGGCCGACCATCCGGCCGTGCGTGCGGTCGCGGCCGAGCTGCGTGTGCGGCACCGCGACGATACCGAGTTTGCCAGGGCGGCGTACGAGTTCGTGCGTGACGAGGTGCGCCACTCGTTCGACGCCGATGACCCGCGGGTGACGGTCACCGCCGCCGAGGTCCTGGAGCACCGGGTCGGGCTGTGCTACGCCAAGTCGCACCTGCTCGCGGCGCTGCTGCGGGCCGAAGGGGTGCCGGCGGGCCTGTGCTACCAGCGGCTCTCGGCCGGCGACGGAGGGTTCGTGCTGCACGGGCTCGTTGCCGTACACCTCGATGGGCAATGGCACCGGCAGGACCCGCGCGGCAACGAGCGCGGGATCGACGCACAGTTCTCGCTCGGCGAGCCGCGGCTCGCGTTCGCCGTCGACGAGGCGGCGGGGGAGTGCGACTACGAGGCCGTCCACGCCGTCCCGGACCCGGGCGTGCTGGCCGTGCTGCGCGCGACGACGGACGTGCTGACGCTGCGCGCGGGCGGGCTGCCTGGGGAGCCGTCCGCGTCCTAGGCGCGCAGGCGGGTGCCCATATCGAGGGCGCGGCCGCTAGGCGCGGGGGTGACTATGCGCGGGCCTGGCGTGGCCCGGGAGTCACGGTCCGGACCACGGCGGGCGTCGCGGTAGCTCGGATCTCACGAAATCACGTCAGGCAGTGCACCCAGACAACCAGGTTGGGCGCCCACGCGCCCTGGCCGCGGACGTCGAGCACGGCCAGTTCGACGCGTTGGCCCGTCGCGAGGCAGGCGGGGCGGTCGCCCTCGTGGTGTGCGCCCGCGGCGTCGGTCCACGGCACGTCGGTGACGACCGGGACGCTCTCGCCCTCGCCGGGGGTCGCATAGGTGCGGCCGTCGAAGCGGAAGGCGATCGCGTGCACGTCGGCGGTCGGGGAGTCGGCGGAGACGCCGCGTACCTCGCCGCGCACGATCGTCGGGGTGCCGCGGTGGGCGGTGAGGGCGTACGTCGCGGCGGCGCCCGCCGCGGCGCCCAGGGCGAGGCCGGCGAGGAGGGTTCGGACGCTGGGCATGGCGGACAGCATAGGGTCGTACAGTGCGGCGGGCACCGTCCACTGCGGACAGACCGGGCGCACCGCCTATGGGCCGTCCGGGTAGGGCGCGATCTCCTGCTCCCATTCGGTTGCGGCGCGCTCGAGCTGTTCAGGCGCCAGCCGGCAACGGACGACGAACGGCTCACCGGCGGTGCGCCTGCGGTGCCACGGCGGGGAGAACTCCAGATCCAGCCCGACCTCCAGCGCCACCAGGCCGGACCGGTACCCGGCGACGGCCAGGGCCAGGTTGGGCTCGGTGAACGTCAGAGCGCCGGGTGCCGCCGCCGAGCGTTCGCTACGGGCGACGCCTCGCAGCCAGGCTGCGACGTGTGGCGTCTCGTCGCAGGTGAGCGCGGCGTAGCGGAACGTCCACGAACCGTCGGGGCACGTTGCGGTCCCCTCCACCATGTGCCAGCTGTACCGCTGGGCGAGGCTCTCGGCGTCCGGGAACTGGTATCCGGTCACGCGCAGGTCCACGCCGTGGCCGGCAGCGTCGATCAAGCGCACGGTTCATGAGTTTGCCAGGACGAGGGACTGCAGGCCGCCGGGGTGGCCGAGGCGAGCCAGGGCCGCGTCGAGCCAGGCGGGCTCGTCGGAGCACAGCGAGCACACCAGCTGGAACCCGAATGGCTCCGGGCCCGGCCGATGCACGACGACGGACTCGCGCACAGCGCCGCCGGGCAGGGTGCGCACGAAGCGGGCGCCGCGCTCGAAGCGTTCCGTTGCCGTGGGAGGGGGTGGGGGCGGCGAGGTCATGGACAGGACCACGCCGCGCAGGTGCGGCCAGGTGTGGAAGACGCGATCCAGGGCCTCGGCGGCGAAGCCCGCGCCCAGCGCGCCCTCGTCCTCGATCCACACCCAGACGGCCGGCTCGGTGCGGGTCTGCTTGGCCTTGAGCTCGACCGCGCGGACGATGCGCCGCGTGATGCCGGGGCCGGCCTCGTACAGGCCGCGCAGCTCCAGCAGTAGCGAACCGAGGCGCACGTCGCCGACCGGGGGTTCCAGCACGGGGCGCTCGCCGGCCAGCAGGCCCTGTACCGCCAGGCGGGCCTGCGTGATGCCGTGGCGGAACTCGTCGCGGCTCGGGTTGCGGGCCAGGTTGCCGCGCAGCTTCGCGATGCCCTGCACGTTGGACTCGACGAGCAGGCGCAGGCGGGCCCAGAGCGCGACCAGTTCGGCGAAGGACGCGCCGGCCAGGCGCAGGCGGCCCGCCGCGCGGGTGAGCCAGTCGGGGCCGAGGAACGCGTCGAGGTCGGCCGCCGCGCGTGTGGCCACGGTGCGGCCCTCCCCGGTCAGCGGGAAGGCACCGAACGCGGACGGCCAGTCGAGCACCCGTCCAGCATCCATGAAAGGTTCGCGGCAAACACATCGACAAACACCGACAAGACGGGCGCGACCTTGCCTGGGAACACCGCGGGTTCGAGCGTCGAAGCGATTCCCCCCGTCCCGATCGAGAGGTCGCACCGCCATGCCTCAGGGTTCAGTGCGCCGCGCCGGGAGCGCGCTCGCGCTGCTCGTCGCGGCCGGCGCGCTCGGCAGCGCCCCGCTGACCAGCGCGTACGCCGATCCCGTCCCGACCAACGTCACCGTCAACGCCAAAGCGGGGCTGGCCACCGTGGCCGACACCGCGCTCGGGGTCAACGACGCCATCTGGGACGCCGAGCTCGGCACGACCGCCGTGTCCGACCTGCTCGGCGCCGCCGGCGTCGGCATGATGCGCTACCCCGGCGGCTCGTACGCCGACATCTACCACTGGAAGACCCACACCGCCCCGGGCGGCTACGTCGCGCCCGGCACCGACTTCGACACGTTCATGGCCTCGGCCCAGCGCGTCGGCGCCCAGCCGATGATCATCGCGAACTACGGCACCGGTACGGCCGAGGAGGCCGCCGACTGGGTGCGCTACGCCAACGTGACCAAGGGCTACCACGCCAACTACTGGACGATCGGCAACGAGAACTACGGCAACGGGCACTACGGCACCGCGTGGGAGGCCGACGACCACGCCGACAAGAGCCCCGCGGCGTACGCGCAGGGCGTCGTCGCCTTCGCCCGGGCGATGAAGGCCGTCGACCCCAACATCAAGGTCGGCGCCGTGCTCACCACCCCGGCGAACTGGCCCGACGGGCTCGTCGGCGGCGGCGACGCCGGCACCTGGAACCAGGTCGTGCTGTCCACCGCCGGCCCGTACATCGACTTCGTCGACCTGCACTGGTACCCGGGCGGGAGTTCCGAGGCGGACTCGCTGACGAAGCCGGCGCAGATCGACGACATGATGTACCTGGCAAAGACCCAGATCGCCCGGTACGCCGGCGCGAACGCCGCCCGCATCGGCATCAGCCTCACCGAGACCAACGTCGGCGTCGGCCAGAACACCCAGCCCGGCGCGCTGTTCCTCGCGCAGACCTACAGCGGCATGCTCGAGAACGGCGTGTTCACCGTCGACTGGTGGGACGTGCACAACGGCATCGGCAACGTCTCCACGGTCGGCGGCCAGACCGACTACGGCGACTTCGGCATGCTCTCCAGCGGCGGCTGCCAGTCCGGCGGCACGGTCTGCGAGCCGCCGATGAACACCCCGTTCGCGCCGTACCACGCGCTGAAGCTCATGCACTCCTTCGCCCGCCCCGGCGACCAGCTCATCCGCGCCGGCACCGACAACGCGCTCGTCGCCGCGCACGCCGCCCGCCGCGCCAACGGCGACCTGACGGTGCTGCTGGTGAACATGGACCCGGCCAACGCCCACCCGGTGCAGATCAGCTACAGCGGCTACACGCCGTCCGCCGCTGCGCCGACGGTCGAGTCCCTGCTCAACGGCGCCGCGGGCATCACCTCCGCGGCGACCGGCACGGCGGCCGCGCAGAACCTGCCGCCCTACTCGCTGACCGTCCTCACCCTGCACCCGTCGTCACCGTCCGGTGCCCTTCCGCAGGCGCCGGCCCGCCCGTCGCTCGCCTCCGTCACCGACCGCAGCGCCACCCTCACCTGGCCCGCGACGCAGGCCGGCGTGAAGTACGAGGTTTACCGCCAGTACGGCGCGCGCAGCGAGCAGCTGGGCGAGACCACGGCGACGACGTTCACCGCCGCGAACCTGACCCCCGGCACGCGGTACACGGTGAACGTGCTGGCCCGCGACGGCGCCGGCCGCGTGAGCTGGTCGTCCCCGCCGCTGACGTTCATCACCGGCGCGCCCGCGACGAGCACCTGCAGCGTGCGCATCACCGACGCCAACGACTGGGGCAACGGATTCGTCGGCGCGATCGACATCACCAACACCGGCACCGCCGCGATCAACAACTGGACGCTGACGTTCACGTGGCCGACCACCTGGCAGAGCGTGAGCAGCGGCTGGAACGGCACGTGGACCCAGACCGGCACCACGGTCCGCGTGACCCCGGCGGACTTCAACACCAACCTGGCGCCGGGCGCCTCGGCGAGCATCGGCTTCGTCGGCTCCTACAGTGGTCCGAACCTGTTGCCGTCCGCGTTCACGCTCAACGGCAACGTCTGCTCGGCGGCATAACGCCGTCGCACCGAGGGCGCCGCGGGCCGGTCACGGTCCGCGGCGCCTTTTGCCGAAGATCCGAGCTACCGCGACGTCCGCCGTGGTCCGGGTCCGTGACTCCCGGGCCACGCCGGGTCCGCGCACAGTCACCGCGGCGCGAGCCCGTCGAAGACGATGGCGAGCGCCCGCACGGTCACCTCGTCGTCGGGCCCGATGTGCGCGGCCGCCCGCGACATGCCGACCAGCAGCGCGTACACCTCGGGCAGCTCCACGTCCTCGCGAACCGCCCCCGCCCGCTGCGCCCGCTCCAGGAGCGCACCGACCGCGCGGCGCAGGCCGTTGGAGGCCTGGAAGGCCTCGCCGTCGCCGCCCGCGTCGAGCAGGGCCTCGCCGATCGCGATCTTCGTCGCCGCGTCGGCGACGAGGTGGCGGAAGAAGGCGTAGAACGCGCTGCCGGGCTCCTCGTTGTCCAGCAGGGCCTCGGCCTGCTCGCGCAGCCGCTCGAACCGCCGCACGAGCACCGCCTGCAGCAGCGCCGCCTTGGTCGGGAAGTGCCGGAACACCGTCGCGATGCCGACGCCCGCGAGCCGCGCCACCTCCTCGGTCGAGGCGGACTCGCCGCCGGCGCCGAAGACCTCCTCGGCGACGTCCAGGATGCGGCCGCGGTTGGCGCGCGCGTCGACGCGCCGGGGCATGCCTGGGGTACTCATCGCTCCCGCCCTTGCTATCCGAAGTGGTGACTCCGTAGTATCGGAGTCGACACTTCGGATCAGGTCTCAACCAGTTTGGACAGGAGCATCCCATGAGCCCACAGGAAGTCTTCCTCGCGCTCGTCAACGGCGTCGCCGACGGCCGCTGGGAGGAGCTCGCCGACCTCTACGCCGAGCAGACCGACGTCATCCACCCGTTCCACCCGCTGCGCGCCCCGGCGATGCGCACCCGCGACGAGCTGCGCGAGCACTTCCGCCCGACCGACGTCTCCCCGGGCCTGCTGCGCCGCGCCACCAACATCACGATCCACGAGACCGCCGACCCGGAGGTCATCGTCGCCGAGTTCGAGTACCAGGGCACGGTCGAGGCGACGGGCGAGCCCTTCGTCCTGCCCGGCATCTTCGTCCTGCGCGTGCGCGACGGCCAGATCGTCGAGTCCCGCGACTACTTCGACCACCTCACGTCGGCGAAGGTCCGCGGCCGCCTCGACGAGGTCGTCGCCGCGGTCAAGGCTCAGCGCCCCGCCGCCTGAACGGCCGGCCGGGTCGCCTTGCCGTCGAGCCAGAGCGTGTCCGACTCGTCCCGGTGCGCGCCGGTGGTGCCCACGTGCTTCGTCGGGATCTTCGGCCCGTTCTTGATCACGTGCAGCAGCGCCATCGCGTGGCCGCGCCCGACCCCGTAGTCGTCGCGCAGCCAGTCCACCACCGGCGCCGCCTTCGTCGCCGGCCCCTCCAGCCCGCGCTCGGCGGCGAGGGCGAGCAGCTCGCGCGGGGTCTTGCCGGTCTTCGTCTCGAGGGCGTCGAGGTAGGCCTGGAACGACATCGCGGACTCTCCTTCATCAGCGGGGCGCGCCCTGTGGTGCGCCTTCACCCCTGCGTCGAAGAGGCCCCCGCGATTTCGACAGCGTCCTCGGAAAATGTTGTGACGCGCTCGATCTCCCAGGCCAGGGCCTCGATGCCGGCCGGGGAGAGCCGGTGCGTGTCGGCGCAGACCGTCACCTCGACGGCGTCGGGCGCGGCGTCGAAACTGATGTTGAGCACCGCGTCGAGCGAGTCGACCTTCCGGCTCCACCGGGTCGTCGTCGGCGCGACCGGCCCGCCGTCGGCGATCGCGTCCGCGCCGGCCATGACGCCCATGCGGTCGTTGACGATGATGTCGTACTCCAGCCCGGGCCGCTCCTGCGCGACCCGCGCGACCAGGGCGTCGAGGCCGGCCGGGTCGTAGTAGCCGTGCATGAACGCGCTCGTCGCCGCGGTGAAGGCCCGCCGGACGGCCTCGTCGAAGGGCACGCCGGCCACGTCGATCGAGCACAGGCTCAGCTGCGCGAGCTGGCTGACCGAGTCGCCGCACCCGGGCCGGAAGCGGTTGCTCACCACGAGCTGGGCCACGCTGGGATTGCGCCCGGTGCGCCGGAACAGCGCCACCGCGTACGCGGCGAGCAGGATGTACCCCGGCCCGATGCCGGTGCGCTGCGCGATGCCCGGCAGCGCCCGGTGCATGGCGGGGGAGCGGAGGATGAGCTCCCAGTAGCGCGGCTCGCGCGGGTCGTCCGACGTGCCCAGGCGCCGCTCCGGGATGTCGCGCAGCACGTGCTCCCAGTGCCGCAGCGACTTCTCCGCGGCGCGCCGCCCCGACGGCCCGGCCTGCTTCGCCGCCGTCTCGAACGGGGTGAGCGCGTCGACCGGCGCCGTGGCCTCGCCGGTGGCCGGGTCCAGGTTGGCCATGTCGCGCACGATCGCCTCGATGCCGAAGCCGTCGACGGCGAGGTGGCAGTACATGAGCACGACGTGGGTCACGGCCCCGCCGCCGCGCACCACCGCCATCCGCACCGGCCACTCGCGCTCGTAGTCGAACGCCTGCGCGGCGTAGCGGGCGCGCACCTCCTCGGCGGCCGCGGCCGGGTCGTCGGCGTCGACCAGCTCCAGGGTGAGCTCGCCGGCCTCGGACAGGACCTGCTCGGCGGCGCCGTCGGGGTGGAAACGCAGCCGGGTGCGCAGGGACTGGTGGCGGCTCACGAGGTACCGCAGCAGCGTTTGCATTTCCTCGACGGTCGTGCCGGGCGGCATCGGCACCGTCCCGCCGATGTTCATGTTGATGCCGGTGCGGACCATCGTCTTCCAGATGCCCAGCTGCGCCCAGGTCATCGGCGCCGTTCCGGCTCCGGCGCCCGCGAACGGCACGGTGATCCGACGCGTTTCGGTGCCCATCGGTACTCCCTCCGACTCGCCCCGTGGGCCAATTCTGGGGAGCTATGGACAAGAGTCAATCAGCCCTTCGGAGGGTTGCGAGAGCGCTCTCTCGGGTCGTTCACTGAATGACCGCCATCACTGCCTTCAACAGCCACGGCGTAGCGCACACCGCGAGGAAAGCGACGACACCCGCAACGACCCACCCGATCCCACCGCGGGCGGTGGCCCGCGCGATGGCCGCCCCGCCGGTGAAGATCAGCGCGAGCGGCAGCGCGAAGGCGGAGAAGATCCACCCCGCGAGTGCGTTGAACCCTTCGGGGTCCTCGGTGGCGGGCGACATCAGCAGCAGCCGCCCGCGAACCCGGCCCACAGCGCCAGCGCCAGCACCCCGAACACCCGGAAACAGATCTCCGCCGCACCCGTGCCCGGCTGCCCGTCGACCGTCATCGCCCAACGATAAGGTTCATGGTCATGGACGAGCGTCGCCTCGAGGACACGCGCAATGCCATCGGCGTGCTGACGCTGCTGTTCCAGGCGCCGCAGGACGCCGCGACGCGCAGCGGCTACCTGCAGCAGATGATCGGCGACGAGGACACCGTGGCCGACGTCGGCCGCGCCTTCACCGGCATGACCAACCTGGCCGCCCTCATCCTGCTCGACCACAGCCGCCGCACCGGCGAGCCGGTGGCCGACGTCCTGCGCCGCATCGCCGCGGATCTCGCGGGCTCATAGCTTTCTTCTGGCTGTTCTCAGGAGTCGCTTTCCCGGCGCACGGTCAGCCCGGCCCGAATCGCGAACACCGCGAGCTGAGCCCGGTCGCGGGCGTTGAGCTTCAGCATCGCCCGCCCGACATGGGTCCGGACCGTCGCCGGGCTCACCGCCAGTTCCGCGGCGATCTCGTCGTTGGACCGCCCGGTCGCCACCCACGCCGCGACCTCCCGCTCCCGCTCGGTGAGCGCGCTGACGTCCACCGCCTGTCCGCCGGCCCCGCCGAACCGCGCAATCACCCGCCGCGTCACCGACGGCGACAGCAGCGCCTCACCCCCCGCCACGACCCGCACGGCCCGGATCAGCTCCGCCGGTTCGGCATCCTTGAGCACGAACCCCGCGGCCCCCGCCTGCAGCGCCGCAAACACGTTCTCGTCGGTCTCGAAGGTGGTCACCACAACGACCCGCGTTGCCTGCAGCAGCGGATCATCGGCAATGGCTCGCAGCGTCTGCAACCCGTCGATCCCCGGCATCCGAAGATCCAGCAGCGCCACATCGGGCCGCACCCGCCGGATGAGCTCCAGTGCCGCGCCCCCGTCGCCGGCCTCCCCGACCAGCTCGAGGTCGTTCTCGCGCTCGATGAGCATCCGCAGCCCACTGCGGATGAGCGCCTCGTCATCCACCACGACAACCCGAATGCCGCCGATAGCGGAGCCGCTCACTTCGGAATCCTCGCCCGGATCTCGAAGGTCCGCCCCGCATCGACCGCAAAGCTCCCGCCGGCCGCCGCCACCCGCTCCCGCATCCCTTCGATGCCGCGCCCCGGCGCACCCCCGATGCGCCCCCGGTTGTCATTGGCAACGCGAACGGTGACGTCCTCGCCCTCCCGCCGCACCTCGACGGTGGTCCTGCTGTCGCCGGCGTGCCGCAACACGTTGGTGAGCGACTCCCGCACCACCTCGTACGCGATGCGCCGCTGCCCGTCGCTGGCCCCCACCAGCTCATCATGCTCGAGCACCACCTCGACCCCGGCCCCGCGCACCTGCTCCACCAGCGCCGCAATGTCGGCCGGCGCATCGATGTTCTCGATCACCGCCCGCAACTCGTCCAGCGCCGCCCGGCTGGTGTCCCGGATCGCCCGCAGCGCCTCCCGTGCCTGCTCCGGCCGCTCATCCAGCACGACCAGCGCCACCCCCGCCTGCATGGCCACGACCGCAAACCCGTGCCCCGCCACGTCGTGCACTTCTCGCGATACTCGAATCCGCTCCTCCAGCAGCGCCCGCCGGATCAGCTCGATCTCCTTCTGCGCCTGGGCCTGCCCGCGCATGTACACGAGCGCCCCGAGCGACCAGGGCACGGCGAGCCAGCAGGCCCCCCACAGCACCAGCCCTACGACCAGCAGGTCAAGATGACTGCTGAGCCGCGGCAACACGGCCGCCACCGACACAACCGCCGCCACTCCCGCCGCGAGCGCCGAGTCCCGCAACGGCCTGCGCCGCGCATACTCGAACATCGCCCACACGACGGTCAGCAACATGGGCCCGAACGGGTACCCGACCAGCAGGTAGACGGAGCTGACACCAACGGCGCCGACGAGCGCGACGACCGGCGCCCGCCTCCGCCACGCAAGCCCGAGGGCGGCAACCCCCATCAACAGGTACCCGACGAGGTCCAACTCCCGCGGCGGCTCCTGCCCCAGCCCAGCCCTCCACCCACCCAGGCCCACGACAACCGCAAATCCCAGGGCGAGCAGGACATCCCGGCGCATGCCCAGATATTACGGTCACTTCCGGAAGTACCGGTTAGCCGCAGGCATGAACATCAACACGACCCCACCCCAGACGGCACCGACATGCACCGCCCGGGACACGGCCGTCCCCCACCAGGCGAGGTCGGCCCTCTCCAGCAGTCCGCTGACCGAGTTCCCATCGAGCACCCACTCGATCGGCTCCATGACCAGCGAGAGCGTCCCGAGGATCCCCACGCCGAGCGCCAGGACGATCCGCGCCCACCGCTTCCCACGCAGCATGAGCATCGCCAGCCCGAGCACGACCCCGTAGGCAAGGCACCGCACCAGCACCCCGACTACGACGTCGCCCCCGCTCCCAGCGTCTCCGCTCCCGACAACGAAGACGGTCTCAACCGCCCCCGCAACGACAGCCAGAACCCAGAGCCAGAACGCCCGCCGGACCACAAGCGGCACCCACTTCGCCGCGACTTCTCTCGTCTCGTTCATCATGAGGCCCACTCTGGCCTCAACCCGCCCATCGATCACTGCCGCTGCCAGCAGTGTTCCCGGTGAGGCCAGCCCCACCCCGCACGGCCTCGCTTCACTCCACCAGGCGCCTTGTGCACAACGCACGGACCCGCCCGGAGCTGACCTCGCTGGCGGGCGCACAGCGCCGACCTCGACACTCGGCCGGTCGGCGCCGAGTTCACAGCTGGGCAGTGGGCGCCGCCTCCGCTAGCGGGTGGCCGGTACAGACGTCACTGGCGGTTGGCGCCGGCCACGCTGGCAGGTGGCGCTGACTTCGCTTGCGGGTGGCCGGTGTAGACGTCGCTGGCGGTTGGCGCCGGCCACGCTGGCGGCTGGCGCTGACTTCGCTTACGGGTGGCCGGTGCAGATGTCGCTGGCGGTTGGCGCTGGCTCACGCCTGCGGGTGGGCGGTGCTGCTCGCGGTGGCGGGTGGGCGGTGCCGGCCAGGCCGCCCGGTGGCGCTGACCTCGCTGGCGGCGGGCGTCAGTACGCGGCCTGAGGCGCCCGCGCCGGACTGGCCGCGAACGGCTCCCAGATCCCTCGCCTCCGGACCAGCAATTTCTGCGAGAGCAGATGCCGATCCCCGGCGAAGAACACCCGGTCAACGGCCCGCCGCACCTTCGCGAGCCCCGGCGGCGACTGCGACCCGGTCACGATGACGACGTCCCGCGCCGGCACCCCGACAACGAGCTCGCCGGGCACCGACCGTTCGAGCCCCGCCCACAGCCCTTCGGCAAGCAGCAGGCTGGACGCGATCCCTTCAAAGGTGAGCATGAGCGCCGGCGGCTGACCATGTACCCCAACGGCACCAAGCCGCGCATCAAGGTTGTGGGCGGCCTGTCGGCGCAGCATGCGGCGGGGAAGCTCCATGCGTTGCAGGTCGGCCCAGGTAACGAGCCGCTGACCGAACGGCGGCCCGTAGCTGTAGCCAACTCCCAGCCCACCAATGAACTCATCGAGCACAGGCGCATGCACATCGTCGCGCCGAAAGTCGCGAAGAGGTGCGAGAACGGGGAGGAGCACGAGCTGCACGACAGCAAACTAAGACTGTGACGGATGCGAGACAAGCTCTTGTTTTTGCACCATCTGCTTGCTAGAAGCCCCCCGCCACCCATCGATGAGTCCCTACGCTCGTCACCGTCCGCACTGCCCTCCTCTCCAACCGTCTCGCCTCGATTCCTCGCATCAACCGTCAGTCACGCCCCATCGACAATCCGCCGCCATCGAGCGCAACCACGGTCAGGTCTGTCGAGCATCACCTCCTGCTCGGCTTTGTTGAGCGCCACCGTGGTCAGGTTTGTCGAGCGCCCCCGCGGTCCGGGATTTCGGCTGCTTCGCCGCCGGCGGGCGAGGCCAAGCCGTGCGGCCTTGTCGAGCGCAACCGCGGTCAGGTTTGTCGAGCGCCCCGCGGTCCGGGTTCCGTCGGCTGCGGCACCGGCGGGCGAGGTCGGGCCGTGCGACTTTGTCGAGCGCCACCGTGGTCAGGTTGGTTGAGCGCCCCGCGGTCCAGGTTCCGTCGGCTGCGGCACCGGCGGGCGAGGTCGGGCCGTGCGACTTTGTCGAGCGCCACCGTGGTCAGGTTGGTTGAGCGCCCCGCGGTCAGGGTTTCGGCGGCTGCGTTGCCGGCGGGCGAGGCCGGGCCGTGCGGCGTTGTCGAGCGCCACCGTCGTCAGGGTTTTCGGCGGCTGCCGCGCCGACGGGCGAGGCCGAGACGCGCGACGGCGGCCAGGGCCACGGCGGCCGCTCCGACCGCGACCGTGAGCGTGGCGGCGCGGCGCACGTCGGCCGGTGTCGGCAGCGGTCCGTCGCCCAGGTGGGGCCGCTCCTCTACCCGCGAGCCGTACACATTGCGCCCCCCGAGCCGAACACCCAGAGCGCCGGCCGCGGCGGACTCGCACTGGCCCGAGTTGGGGCTCGGGTGGTGCGAGCCGTCGCGCAGCCAGGTGTGCAACGTGCGCGCCGGGCTGCCGCCCACCAGCGGGGCGGCGGCGACCGTCAGGGCGGCGGTGAGGCGCGCCGGTGCCAGGTTGGCGACGTCATCGAGGCGGGCGCTGGCGGTGCCGAACCGCGCGTATCGAGCCGATCGGTGGCCGACCATCGCGTCCAGCGTGTTGACCGCGCGGTATCCGACGATGCCGGGCAGTCCCGCCACCGCGCCCCAGAACAGCGGGGCGACCACGGCGTCCGACGTGTTCTCGGCCAGCGACTCCACCGTTGCCCGTGCCAGCTCCGGCGCGTTCAGCGCGTTCGGGTCGCGGCCGCACAGGTTCGGCAGCTGTTCACGGGCGGCCGGCAGGTCTCCGGCGGTCAGGCGGTCGGCCATCACGCGGCCCTCGCGCGCCAGGCTGGTGCCGCCCAACGCGGACCACGTGGCTGCGGCGACCAGCGCCGTGCGGGCCACCGGGCGATCGCGGGTGAGACGGGCGGCGATCGCCGCCGCGGCCACCGGCGCGCCGACGGCGACGGCGGTGAACCGGGCGCCGGCCCACCGGCTGTCGGCGTATAGGCGGCCCTCCAGCGCGCCGGCGAACCGGCCGAAGCCGGCGACCGGGTGCCATCGGCGCGGGTCGCCGAAGACGGCGTCGAGCACTGCGCCCAGGACGAGGCCGACGGCGTCCGCTCGTGAGGCGGCCAAGAATTTCATGGGGCGAACGTACCGGGGGCCTCTGACAGTTTTGGCGGTGGGCGGCGGGTTGGTTGCCGAGGGTGATGGGTCGATCACATTCGGCGGCCGGGCGGATTTCTTGTCGTACCGCCGGGTGAGAATGGGCGGCGTGGAAGGCAAGGGTGGTCTGCTCGTCGCAGGAACCACGTCGGATGCGGGCAAGAGCCTGCTCACGGCTGGAATCTGCCGGTGGCTGCATCGGCAGGGAGTCAACGTGGCGCCGTTCAAGGCGCAGAACATGTCCAACAATTCGGCCGTCGCGATCGAGCCGGACGGCACCGGCGGAGAGATCGGGCGCGCGCAGGCGCTCCAGGCGGTCGCCTGCGGGCTCGCGCCCAGCGTGCGGTTCAACCCGGTGCTGCTCAAGCCCGGCTCGGACCGGCGCAGTCAGGTCATCGTGCTGGGGCAGGCGGTCGGTCACATCGGCGCCGCAAACTACGCGGAGATCAAGGACCGGCTGCGCTCGACGGTGCTGGAGACACTGGCCGACCTGCGGCGGCGGCACGACGTGGTGATCTGCGAGGGTGCGGGTAGCCCGACGGAGATCAACTTGCGGGCCATGGACCTGGCCAACATGGGGCTCGCGCGAGCCGCCGAGCTGCCCGTCATCGTCGTCGGCGACATTGACCGCGGCGGGGTGTTCGCGGCGCTGTTCGGCACGGTGGCTCTGCTCGACGCCGAGGATCAGGCGCTGGTCAGCGGGTTCGTCATCAACAAGTTCCGCGGCGACGCCGGGCTGCTGCGGCCCGGGGTCGAGTCGCTGACCGAGTTGACCGGGCGGCCGACGCTCGGGGTGGTGCCCTGGTCCCACGACCTGTGGCTGGACGCGGAGGACTCGCTGGCCTACGACGGGCGGGTGCTCGGGCGGCCCGCGCCGGCCCGAGGCAGCCAGTGGCTGCGGGTCGCCGTGATCCGGTTGCCGCGGTTGTCCAACGCGACGGATGCCGAGGCGCTGGCGTGCGAGCCCGGGGTGCAGGTCCGGCTGACGGTCGAGCCGGCCGACATCGCCGACGTCGACCTGGTGGTCATCCCCGGCAGCAAGTCCACTGTGGACGACCTGGCGTGGCTGCGCGAGCGAGGGCTCGCCGACGCGATCGTCAGGCATGCCAAGGCCGGGCGGCCGCTGCTGGGCATCTGCGGCGGGTTTCAGATGCTCGCGGAGCGCATCGACGACGAGGTGGAGAGCGGGCAGGGGACCGTCGGGGGGCTTGGGCTGCTGCCGATGGACATTGCGTTCGCGGAGCGCAAGACGTTGGCGCTGCCGAGCGGGACGGCGTTCGAGGGGGTGCCCGTCAAGGGGTACGAGATCCATCATGGCCAGGTCACACGCGGCGCGGAACGGCCGCTGATCAGGCTGCCCGACGGGAGCGGGGAGGGTGCGGTCGCGGGCAACGTGTTCGGCACGCACTGGCACGGGGCGTTCGAGTCGGATGCTTTCCGGCGCGCGTTCCTGGCGGAGGCGGCGCGGCTCGCGGGGCGGCACGGGTTCGAGGTTGCGCCGGACATCTCGTTCGCGGCGTTGCGGGAGCGGACCGTGGACGTGCTGGGCGACCTGGTCGAGGAGCATCTCGACACCGACGCGCTGTGGCGCCTGATCGAAGGGGGCGCGCCTGCGGGTTTGCCGACGATCACCGTGGGGACGCGATGACTGCGTGCATGAGACGGCCGCCGCCGTCGGGTTGCGCGATCGCGCGTGACGGACTGGGCGCCATAGTGGCGCGACGACGCGTAAACACGGACTGGGCGCCATAGGGGTGCGATGACCCGTAAGCGAGGAATGCTTGGAAGAAGCACCGACCGCACGAGGGGAAGAACGCCGGGCGCGCGATGACGGTGGAGACAACCCGCATGGGGATGGCGGACTCAAAGCTTGGGCCGGGCGCGACCTCGGGGCCGGTTGGCAGTGCGGATGGGCAGGGAACGGGGGAGATGGTGAAAGGGACGTATCGGGAGCTCGCTGCGGAGGTGCTGGCGCGGCCGGCGCGGCTGGGGGCGGTGCGGCTGGTCGGGGTCGACGGGAGGGCCGGGTCGGGGAAGACGACGTTCGCCCGGCGGCTCGCCGAGGAGCTGCAGAAGAGCCGGCGGGTGACGGTGCTGAACACCGACGACTACCTCGACGGGTGGGCCAAGATGCTGATCTGGCAGCCGCGGCTGCGGGAGTGGGTGTTCGAGCCGTTTCGGCGGGGCGAGGCGGGGGCGTACCGGCGATATGACTGGGGGCTTGAGCGGCTCCTCGACGACTGGACTGCCATCGAGCCGCCCGACGTGCTGATCGTCGAGGGAGTGGGCAGCGCATCGGTGGCGATGCGGGGCGATCTGACGCTCAGCGTGCTGGTCGACGCGCCGCGGGAGCTGCGGCTGCGGCGCGGATTGGAGCGCGACGGGGAGGCGCTGCGGCCGGAGTGGGAGCGGTGGATGGCGAGCGAGGACGGCCATTTCGCCGAGGACGCGACGCCGGAGAGCGTCGATGTGCTGGTGGACGGGGCGCCGATGGAGGCGCATGATCCGGAAATTGAGTACATCATCGGCACGATCGGGTGGACGGCCGGAGCGACACTGGGGGACGATCCGGTGAGCAGGCCGGACGGGGAGGAGCAGAGCGGATGAGCACCGACGAGGCGCAGAGCGGGAATCCTCCGGCGCGACGGCGGGTGGTGCTGACCGGCATCAGTTCGCGGGCCTGGGAACACCCGGCGGACCGAGGGGCGCTGGTCGCGCTGCGGGAGTTGCGCGGGTTCGACGACGTGCTCAAGTCGCTGCACGCGCTGTGGAACGAGCGGGCCTGGCGGCTGCAGTTCCTCGGCAACGCGATCAGGGTCGACCACCGGCAGTATCCGCGGGTCCACCGGCTGCTGGCCGAGGCCGCCGCCTCGCTGGACGTGGCCGAGCTGCCGGAGCTGTTCGTGCAGCAGGACCGTTCGATCAACGGCATGTGCATCGGCATGTCGAAGCCGTTCATCGTGGTCAACTCGGGCGCCGTCGAGCTGCTCGACGACGAAGAGCTGCGCTGCATGCTGGGGCACGAGCTCGGGCATCTGATCAGCGGGCACGCGGTGTACCGGACGATGGTCATGATCCTCACGGACTGGGCGGTGCGGCTGGCCTGGCTGCCCGTTGGGTCGATGGTGCTGCGGGCGATCGTGGCGGCGCTGATGGAGTGGTGGCGCAAGGCGGAGCTGTCCGCGGACCGGGCCGGGCTGCTCGCCTGCCAGGACCCGCCGGCCTCGCTCCGGCTGGCGATGAAGCTGGCCGGCGGCGGCGACCTCTCCGAGGTCGACACCACAGCGTTCCTGGAGCAGGCGGCCGAGTTCGACCGGGCCGGGGACCTGCGCGACAGCCTGATCAAGATCCGGATGGTGACGGCGCGGTCGCACCCGATGCCGGTCGCGCGGGCGGCCGAGGTGCGGGCGTGGATCGACAGCGGGGAGTACCAGAGGATTCTGTCCGGCGACTACCCGCGCCGGGACGATGACGGCAACGCATCGGTGACTGAGGAGATCAAGGCCGCGGCAAGTTCGTACCGGGAGGCGTTCAGCCGGTCCCAGGACCCGCTCGTGTCGCTGCTGCGCAAGCTCGGCGACGGCGCCGCGGACGTCGGCGGCTGGGTCGGCGCGGGTGCGGGCCGGATGCGCGGCTGGATGCGCGGCAACGGGACCGAGGGCTCAGACGGCGGGCCGGCGCAGGCGCAGGCGTAGACGGAGGTAGAGCTCCCTCCGCGTGGACGAGCGTAAGGGCTCCGGCCGGCTCGGACGGCGGGCCGGCGGAGGCGCAGGACGCAGGCTCAGGCGCAGGTGTGGACGGAGGTAGGGCACGGTCCGCGTGGACGAACGTAAGGGCTCCGGCCGGCTCGGACGGTGAGCCGGTGGAGGCGGAGGCGCAGGGCGCAGGCTCAGGCGTAGGTGTCGACGGAGGTAGGGCACACGGCTCGGCTACTTCAAGGCCGAGGGCCTCGACGGTCCGCGTGGACGAGCGTAAGGGCTCCGGCCGGTGCGGTGGCGCGACGGGGGCGCCGCCACCTCGGGCGGTGGTGGCGATCATGAGAGTGGCTGGGTGTGGGGCGGGGCGGGGCAATTCGCTGGGTGGCGGGTGCCATGCGTTGTGGTTGGCCGAGTTGGCGTTGGCGAGCCTCGGGTTGAGGGCTGGCCGATGGGGGGCGGGAAGGGGAGCGGAGAGCACGGTCGGGCTGCGTGCGCAGTAAGTTCTGCGTATGACAGTGCGAACCGAGGAAGAACTCCGTGCCGCGATCCGGCGGGAGATGCCAGGTGTACGCGCCGATCTGGAGCGTCTTGTCCGGATTCCGGGCATTGCGTTCGCCGGGTTTGATCACAGTCACGTGGAGCGGTCTGCTGAGGCGGTTGCCGAGTTGCTGCGTGGGGTGGGGCTGCCCGATGTGCGGGTCGTGCGCAAGGGTGGACAGCCCGCGGTCATCGGGCGTCGGCCCGCGCCTCCCGGTGCGCCCACCGTCTTGTTGTACGCGCACCATGACGTCCAGCCCGTCGGGGACCTCTCGCAGTGGGTCAGCGATCCGTTCGAGGCCGTTGAGCGGGACGGGCGGCTGTACGGGCGCGGGGTTGCCGATGACAAAGCCGGTGTCATGGCGCACGTTGCCGCCCTGCGTGCCTTCGGGGACGACCTGCCCGTCGGGGTGGTCGTGTTCATCGAGGGCGAGGAGGAGTACGGGTCGGAGTCGCTCGAGGACCTGCTGCGCGAGTATCGCGAGGACCTCGCGGCCGACGTCATCGTGATTGCGGACTCGGGGAACTGGGACATCGGGCAGCCGGCGCTGACGACCGGGCTGCGCGGGATCGTCAACGGGTTCGTCGAGGTGCGGGTGTTGCAGAACGCCGTGCACAGCGGGCAGTACGGGGGCGCGGTGCCCGATGCGCTGATCACGCTGTCCCGGCTGATCGCCAGCCTGCACGACGAGCACGGGGACGTCGCCGTCGAAGGGCTGCTGCGCACGCCCTCGGCGCCGCTGGACTATCCCGAGGAGCGGTTCCGGGCCGAGGCCGGCATGCTCGACGGGGTCGAGTTCATCGGCAGCGGGCGGCTCGTCGAGCGGCTCTGGACGCGGCCGGCGATCTCGATTCTCGGCATCGACGCGCCCGCGACCGGTGGGGCGCCCAACGCGCTCGTTCCGGTGGCCAAGGCCAAGTTCAGCGTGCGGATCGCGCCGGGGGACTCGGCGCAGCGCGTGTACGACGCGGTCACCGAGCACCTGCGGCGGCATGCGCCGTGGGGGGCCCGCGTGACGATCGAGCTCGAGCAGCTCGGGGAGCCCTGCGCCATCGACGCGACCGGGCCGGCGTTCGACGCGGCGCGGCAGGCGTTCGCCGAGGCGTGGGACGGCGCGGAGCCGGTGGACATGGGAATAGGGGGTTCGATTCCCTTCATCGCGACGTTCCAGGAGCTGTTCCCGAAGGCCGCGATCCTGGTCACCGGGGTCGAGGACCCCGACACCTGCGCGCACGGGCCGAACGAGAGCCTGCACCTGGCCGAGTTCGAGCGCGTGTGCATCGCCGAGGCGCTGCTGCTGTCGAAGGTGTCACAGCTGACCGCATAAGCAAAGCCACATAGGTAAAGCGAAATAGGCAAAAAGCCACATAGGTAAAGCCATACCAGAAAAAAGCCGCAAGGCCGAGACCGGGCGCGGCGCGGTAAATGATGATATGTCGGAAAAGTCCGGCCCTGCGGAGCGGGCCGGACTTTTCCGTGTAAATCCGTGTAAAGGTGACTGAAAAGGGCGAAAGTCAGCCGCGCGGCGGGAGTTTCACGACGCTGACGAAGAACTCGTCGATCTGGCGTACCACGGCGATGAAGCTGTCGAAGTCCACCGGCTTCGTGACATAGGCGTTCGCGTGCAGGGAGTAACTGCGCAGGATGTCCTCGTCGGCCTGGGACGTGGTCAGGACCACGACGGGGATGCGGCGCAGGTCCTGATCCTCCTTGATGACCTGCAGAACCTCCCGGCCGTCGACCCGCGGCAGGTTGAGGTCCAGGAGGATGAGGTCGGGGCGGGTCGCGTCGGCGAAGCGGCCCTCGCGGCGCAGATAGGCCAGCGCCTCCTCGCCGTCCTGCACGACGTTGAGCTTGTTGCGGACCTTGTGCTCCTCGAACGCCTCCTGCGTCATGAGCACGTCGCCTGGGTCGTCCTCGACCAGCAGCACCTCGATCGGCAGGGATGCTTCAACGGGGGCGGTCATGAGGCGGACTCCTCAACGGGTTCGGGGACGGGCATCGGGAGCGTGAACCGGAACAGCGTACCTTCGCGGTACTCGGGGTCGATCCAGATCCGTCCGCCGTGATATTCGACGATCTTCTTGGCGATGGCCAGGCCGATGCCCGTTCCGGGGTACGTCTCCTTGGCGTGCAGGCGCTGGAAGATCACGAAGACCTTGTCGGCGAACTCAGGCTCGATGCCGATGCCGTTGTCCTCGACGGTGATCTCAAACGTGCCGTCGTCCGCAGGGCGGCTGTCGATGACGATCCGCGGGGGCACGTCGGGGCGGCGGAACTTGATGGCGTTGCCGATGAGGTTGCTGAACAGGGCGCCCAGCAGCGGTTCCTCGCCGCGCACGACCGGGAGGTCGGTGAAGACGATCTCGGCGGAGGTGGCCTCGCGCTGGGCGTCGAACTGCGCGGAGGCGTCGAGCACGACCTTGTTGAGGTCGACGTCGGAGAAGCCGTTAGTGAGCCGGCCGATGCGCGAGAACGCGAGCAGGTCGTTGATCAGCCGCTGCATGCGCTGCGCGCCGTCGACGGCGAAGCCGATGTACTGGTCGGCGCGCTCGTCGAGCTGGCCGGAGTACCGACGCTGGAGCAGCTGGCAGAAGCTCGCCACCTTGCGCAGCGGCTCCTGCAGGTCGTGGCTGGCCACATAGGCGAACTGCTCGAGGTCCCGGTTGGAGCGGGTCAGCTCCGAGGCCTGCTGCTCGAGCATCCGGTTGGCCTCCTCGACCAGCCGGCGCGCCTCCTGTACGTCGGTGAGGTCGGCGTTGATCCGCCGGCGCATGGCGTCGACGTCGCTCGCGAGCGCGGTCAGCTCGGGCGGGCCGGAGCTGTGGATCTCGTAGTCGTAGTCGCCCCCGGCCACCCGCCGCACCTCGGCCGCGAGGCCGGTGACCGGGCGCGTGACGAGCCGGCGCAGGAGCAGGGCGAGCGAGACGCCGGCCACGACGACGACCACGGCGGCGAAGACGAGCAGCAGGATGAGCACGTCGCTGGTCTCGCGGACCTGCCGGGCCACCGCGTCGCGGCGGGCGGCGAGGCGCTGCGAGAGCATGCTGATGCGGCCGGCCGCGTCGTTGTAGACGGACCGCGAGCGGTCCGTCGGCGAGGCCCGGTCCGGGTTCACGCCGTCGGTGCGCGTGGCCTGGATGAGCGGCTCGGTGATCTGGTTGCGGTACGCCGCCGTCGCCGCCGCCACGTCGTGGACCGCGGAGACCAGGGCCGGCTCGTCGCTGACCAGGCGCTCGGTGTCGGCGAGGATCTGAGCTTCCTGCGACTGGGCGTCGCGGTAACTGTCGAGGTCGGCGTCGCGGCCCGACAACGCGAACGTGCGCGCGCTGGACTGCTGGCGCAGCAACTGGGAGTACAGCCGCTCGGCATTGACCAGCGCGGGCGTGAGCCGGTCCATCACCTTGGTGGTGTCGGTCCGGTTGGCCGCGGCCGTCACGGTGGCGCTGACCGCGATCAGGCCCAGCAGGCCGGCGACGATCGCGCACAGGGCGGTGATGCGCCGCCACAGCGACCAGGAGGACGGCGTCATGGCGTTCCCAACGGTGTCAGCAGGAGGACGGCGATGTCGTCGGGGACCGGGCCGCCATTGTGCGCCTCGGCCTGCTGCGCGAGCCAGCCCGGCAGGTCGGGGGCGGCGGCGCGCTCGGGGCTCTGCAGCACCCGGCACAGCCCGTCGACGCCCAGGCGCTCGCCGGACGGCTCGTCGGGGCCGGCCGTGCCCTCGATGAGCCCGTCGGTGTACAGCAGCAGCGCCCACTTGCCGTCCGGCTCCAGCGCGATCTCGCTCGCCGGCCGCGGCATGCCCGGCACGACGCCCAGCACCAGGCCGGGCTCGACGTCGCATGGCACGGCCCGGCCGCCGCTGAGCAGGATCGGCGGCGGGTGCCCGGCGAGGCGGACGCGGGCGGTGCCGGCGGCCAGGTCGACGGTGACCACCGCCACCGTCGCGAACAGCTCGTCGGTGCGCCGCTCGGCGACCAGCACCTGCTCCAGGGAGTCCAGGACCTGCTCCTCCGGCACGCCGGCGAGCACGAGGGCCCGCCACGCGACACGCAGCGCAACGCCCAGCGGCGCCTCGTCGACGCCGTGGCCGCACACGTCGCCGATGAGCAGGTGCAGGCGGGTGCCGCCGTCGACGCCGATCGCGTCGAAGAAGTCGCCGCCGAGCAGGGCGCGGTCGCGGCCGGGGCGATAGATGGAGTACAGCTCGGCCGGCACGCTGCGCATCAGCGGCTGCGGCAGCAGGCCCCGCTCGAGGCGGGACGACTCGGCCTGGCGCAGCTCGGACTCGCGCAGCAGCCGGGCCTGGTCCTCGGCGCGGCGGCGCTCGACGGCGTACCGCACCGCGCGCGACAGCCCGGCCCCGTCCACGCTGCCCTTGACCAGGTAGTCCTGCGCGCCCTCGGCCACCGCGGCGATGCCCAGGTGCTCGTCCTCCAGGCCGGTGAGCACGCAGACCGCGGCGCCGGCCGCGTGCGAGAGCACCTGGCGCAGCCCGTCGAGGCCGCTCGCGTCGGGCAGCCCGAGGTCGAGCAGGATGCACTGCACGTCGCGGAAGCGGGGCCGGGCCTCGCGCATCGTCTGCGCGATCTCCACGTCGAACGGCGCGTCGGCCTCCGCGAGCAGCTCCCGGACGAGGAACGCGTCGCCGGGGTCGTCCTCGACCAGCAGCACGCGGATCCGCTCGCCGGCGAACGGACCGATCCGCCGCCTACGAAGATCCACCGGTGCGCCGAGATCGGTCATGCTCACACCCGGCCAATGGGCTCAAGTATTTGTCGCGCGGCACACATAAGGATGATCCTCCCCTACGTGACGGCTGGGCGCATGTGCGGGTGCAGTGTCTCAGGCCCGGCGCCGCCTTCGCACGTGCCCATCACCCAACCGCGTCCCATGGATAAGCTTTCGCGCGTGCACGGGCTGGATAACGTCGTCGGACTGATCGCGGTCGTGGTCGCCACCTCGGTGGTCGCCCGCCGCATCGGCATGCTGTCGCCGATCCTGCTGGTCGTCGTCGGCATCGGCATCTCGTTCATCCCGGGCCTGCTGGAGATCGAGCTCGACCCCGGCGTCGTGCTGGTCGGCATCCTGCCCCCGATCCTCTACGTGGCGGCGCTGGAGACATCGGTGCCCGCCTTCAAGTTCAACCTTCGCCCGATCCTGCTCCTCGCGGTGGGGCTGGTGTTGTTCACCACCGCCGCCGTGGGGTTCACCCTGCACATGCTGATGCCGGCGGTACCGCAGGCCGCCTGCTTCGCCCTCGGTGCCGTCGTCGCTCCGCCCGACGCCGTCGCGGCCACGGCGGTCGCCCGGCGCATCGGCCTGCCGCGGCGGGTCGTCACCGTGCTGGAGGGCGAGAGCCTCATCAACGACGCGAGCGCCCTGGTGACGCTGCGGGTCGCGGTGGCCGCGGCGGTCGGCGAGGCGGTCGATGGCTGGTCGATCACCGAGACGGCGTCGATCGCGGTCATCGGCGGCATCGCGTTCGGCGTGGCCGGCGGGCTGGTTGTCGGCTTCGTCCACAAGCGGATCACCAACCCGCTCATCGACAACGCCGTGTCGCTGCTCACACCCTGGGTGGTGTTCCTGCCGGCCGAACGGGTCCACGCCTCCGGGGTCGTCGCGGTCGTGGTCTGCGGCCTGTCGCTGGGCCACCGGATGCCGACGCTGATGTCGGCCGCTTCCCGGCTGCAGATGGACGCCTTCTGGCGGATGGTGAAGTTCCTGCTCGAGGGCGCCGTCTTCCTGCTCGTCGGCCTGCAGCTGCGGGCGCTGGTCGCGCACGTCGAGCGCTCCTTCGCCTTCACCATGGGCGCGCTGGTCGCCGTCGTCGGCGTGGTGATCCTCGCCCGGATCGCGTGGCTGTTCCCCACGACGTACCTGACCCGGCTCATCCCGAAGGTCCGCCGCCGCGACCCGGCCCCGCCGCTGGCCGCGCCGGCGGTGATCTCGTGGGCCGGCATGCGCGGCGCCGTCACCCTGGCCGCCGCGCTCTCGCTGCCCGAGCACCTGCCCGGCGACGCGTACTATCCGCGCGGACTCTTCGTGATCCTGGCCTTCGGCGTCATCGTGGCCACATTGGTACTGCAGGGAGCCACCCTCCCCACCGTCGCCCGCTGGCTGAGGGTCCCGCCGGACGACCAGAAGGAGGACGCGCTCGCGGAGGCTACGGTCCAGCACGAGGCGTCCCGGGCCGGCAAGGACCGCCTGGAGGAGGTGGCCGCCGACGCGCCCGAGGGCGTCGTCGAGCGGCTGCGGCTGGTGGCGCAGAGCCGCTCCAACCTGGCGTGGGAACGGCTCGGGCGCGCCGGCCGGGAAACGCCGTCCGCCGCGTACGCCCGGCTGCGGCGCGAGATGCTGAACGCCGAGCGGGAAGTGTTCCGCAAGGCGCGCGACACCGGGCGCATCCCGGAGGAGACGCTGCGGCAGGCGCAGCGCGACATGGACCTGGAAGAGACGCTGCTCGAGCGGGAGGACCTGTGACCTGCGTGCATCTGGAGGCCGCCGAGAAGGTCGAGCCGCCGGAGGTGGACGGCTGCCCGGAGTGCATCGCGGGCGGCTTCACCGACTGGGTACACCTGCGCCAATGCCTGGCGTGCGGCCATGTGGCCTGCTGTGACTCATCGCCGCGGCGCCACGCGACCCAGCACTTCCTGCTCACCCATCACCCGGTGATGCAGTCGATCGAGCCGGGGGAGTACTGGCGCTGGTGCTTCGTCCACGAAACGGTGGGCTGAGCAGGCAAATGCCGTGTTCTCAGCGATTTCAAAGGAGACGCGGGACACAATCGTTGCGAGTTGGGCATGCAGTTCGGCGCGATCGTGTTGCCATGGTCAACGGGGGAAACAGCGGTAAAACCGGGGGATAGGGGCGGGGCCATGGCGAGCTCACAATGGTAAGCGCCATATTGGACCTTGTGTCCGCGCCGGGCGTGCTCTACGCCACGGTGCTCGTGCTGCTCACCGTTGACGCCTTCATTCCTGTGGTACCAGCCCAGGCTCTCATGATCGGCGGGGGCATCCTGTCGACGTCCGGGCACGTGGAGCTCCTGCTGCTCGTGCTCTCCGGCGCGGGCGGGGTCGTCGCCGGCGACCTGCTCGCGTTCTTCCTCGGCCGGCGGCTCGCCCGCCGGGGCGGCCGCGGGCGCGCGCTGCCGCGCCGGGCACAGGCGATCGCGACGAAGCTCAACGAGGCGATGCAGAAGCACATCTTCCTGGCCGTGCTGTTCTGCCGGTTCGTGCCGGCCGGGCGCATGATCACCGCCGTCTACGCCGGGCGCAACGGGGTCTCGACCCGCCGCTTCGCCAGCTACGACGTGGTCGCCGGGGTCCTCTGGGCGTCCTACGGCGCGCTGCTGGGCCACTTCGGCGGCGAGGCCATCGCCGAGTCGTCCTGGCTGCCCCTGGCGCTGGTGGGGGCCGGCGCGGTGCTGTTCGTCGCAGGCGCGCCGCTGCTCGGGATGGTCGGCAAGGCCCGGCGCCGCGCCGCGGAGCAGGGCCGCCCGCCCGCGCGGATCTGCCGGCGCCGCACGGCGATGGAGACCCTCGCCGCCGCGGAGCCCATGGCCGCGATCGAGGTGCTGGTCGCCGCCGAGGCCGTGGCCGCCGCCGAGCACGTCGTCGTGCAGGTCAACGGCCTGGAGTCGGCGGCGCAGTAGGCACGGCCCCGGTCAGGCCGCAGGTGCGGCCGTTACGGCAACGCCAGAGTGCCGCTACTCACTGTTGACCGGCGCGCACCTCAGAAGGGCTGTGCAGCTCGGTCTTGTGCACGCGCTCCCATGCCTCGATCGCCTCGGGCGTCACGTGTAACCGGAAGTAGTCGTTGGCGCTGTGCCGGTTGGTGACCTGCTCCTCGCCCTCCGCGAGCAGCAGGCCCGGCACGAGGTGCAGGCCGTTCTGCACGGCGGCGCTGAGCCGGCGGTGCCCGTCGATCACGTAGTAGTCCTGGCCGCTGTGGCCGATCGTGAGCGGCTCGAGGTCCTCGATCCGGGCGCCGGCGAGCTCCTGGGCGAGGGTCTCATCGGCGAAGTCGATCTCGCGCGTCGGATACACCCGCATGGGGTCGAGCAGCAGCAGCGGCGCCTGCTCGCGCAGGATCGCGGCGCCGAGGCTCCCCTCGAACGCGGCCTGGACGGCCGAGACGACCTGGTCCGGCGTGGCCCGGGTGCTGTCGGCGACCAGGTCGTAGTTGCGCAGCTTGTACTTGTCCGCGCCGTAGCGGGTCAGGAACCGCATCCGCTCGCTCTCGCTGCGGCTGTGCAGGTTCTTCTTCGCCTCCTCCAGCGAGGCGTAGTTCTCCACCTCGCTGTGCGGGCGGGCCAGCACCCGGCGGGCCGCCTCGTTGGGCTCCGTGATCAGGTGGACCTTGAACGCCTCGTGGAAGAAGAACCAGGCGAGGCGGCTGTCGACGATCAGCTGCTCGCCGGACTGCGCGATCTCGCTCTGCAGGTTGTCCACCGCGCTGTCGATCGCGTCGTCGAGCTCCGCGTGCAGGTTGAGCTGCAGAGCGGTCATGCCGCGGCGCTGGGCCATCTCCCGGTACATGTCGCCGACGCTGATGCGACGCAGCCCGAGCCGGCTCGAGAGCTCGACGGAGACCGTCGACTTGCCGCTGCCGAGGTCCCCGTTGATGACGACGGACCGGTGATTGCTCATGCAACTCTCCAGGTAGTGGGCGTCCGGAGCCTAACACGCGCCCGTTGCGGGGCCATTTGCCCGGACAGGCTGTGCAGCAAGGTAATCGGGGTGAAACATCGGGGTGGCAGCATCCGCGTGCACCTTCCCCCGATGAGGTGACCTTTGTTTCTGACCCGCCACGAGCAGGAGCGCCTGCTGATCCACGTCGCCGCCGACGTGGCGCAACGCCGCAGGGACCGCGGGCTCAAGCTCAACTACCCGGAGGCCGTCGCGCTCATCACCGCCTTCCTGCTGGAGGGCGCGCGGGACGGCCGGACCGTGGTCGACCTGATGGAGGCCGGCCGGCACGTGCTCGGCCGCGACGACGTCCTCGAAGGCGTCCCCGAGATGCTGGCGGAGGTGCAGGTGGAGGCGACGTTTCCGGACGGCACCAAGCTCGTGACCGTCCACCACCCGATCCCGTGATCCCGGGCGAGATCGTCCCGGGGGACGGGCCGATCGAGATCAACGCGGGGCGGCCGGAGCTGGTGCTGGCCGTCACCAACACGGGCGACCGCCCGGTGCAGGTCGGTTCCCACTACCACTTCGCCGAGGCGAACGAGGCCCTCGACTTCGACCGCGAGGCCGCCTGGGGCCACCGGCTGGGGGTGCCCGCCGGCACGTCCGTCCGGTTCGAGCCCGGCGTGGCCCGCGAGGTCACCCTGGTGCCTCTCGCGGGCAACCGTGTCGTCCCGGGCCTGCGCGGCCGGGCTGGAGGAGCGCTGTGAGCGGTCCGGAGCGAAGCGGAGGGGCCGCTCACCATGAATACAGCTTTGAGTCACTCCGTTACCGGAGCGAAGCGGAGGTGACGGAGTGACTGAGCTTGATCGCCGTCGGTACGCCGACCTCTACGGCCCCACCGCCGGCGACCGGGTCCGCCTTGCCGACACCGACCTGTTCATCCAGGTGGAGCGGGACCACTGCGCGGGCGGCGACGAGGCCGTCTTCGGCGGCGGCAAGGTCATCCGCGAGTCGATGGGCCAGTCCCGGGCCACGCGCGCCGAGGGCACGCCCGACACCGTGATCACCGGCGCGCTCATCCTCGACCACTGGGGCGTGGTGAAGGCCGACATCGGCATCCGCGACGGGCGGATCGTCGGCATCGGCCGGGCCGGCAACCCCGACATCATGGACGGCGTCGACCCGGCGCTGGTCATCGGCCCGTCGACGGAGATCATCGCCGGCAACGGGCGGATTCTCACGGCCGGCGCGATCGACTGTCATGTACACCTGATCGCCCCGCTGATCCTGGAGGAGGCCCTCGCCAGCGGCATCACCACGATCGTCGGCGGCGGCACCGGGCCGGCCGAGGGCAGCAAGGCGACCACGGTCACGCCCGGCGCCTGGCACCTGGCCCGCATGTTCGAGGCGCTGGACCCCTGGCCGGTCAACGTGCTGCTGCTCGGCAAGGGCAACACCGTCTCCGAAGCGGGGATGTGGGAGCAGCTGCGGGCCGGCGCCGGTGGCTTCAAGCTGCACGAGGACTGGGGCACGACCCCGGCGGCGATCGACGCCTGCCTGCGGGTCGCCGACGCCTCCGGCGTGCAGGTGAACATCCACACCGACACGCTCAACGAGGCCGGGTTCGTCGAGGAGACCCTGCGCGCCATCGCCGGGCGGTCCATCCACGCGTACCACACCGAGGGCGCCGGCGGCGGGCACGCGCCCGACATCATCACGGTCGCCTCGCACCCCAACGTGCTGCCGTCCTCGACGAACCCGACCCGCCCGTACACCCGCAACACCCTCGCCGAGCACCTCGACATGCTGATCGTGTGCCACCACCTCAACCCGAGCGTGCCCGAGGACCTGGCGTTCGCCGAGAGCCGGATCCGGCCCTCGACGATGGCCGCCGAGGACCTCCTGCACGACCTCGGCGCGATCTCGATCATCGGCTCGGACTCGCAGGCGATGGGCCGGGTCGGCGAGGTCGTGCTGCGCACCTGGCAGACCGCGCACGTCATGAAGCGGCGGCGGGGCTCCCTGCCGGGCGACGGGCCGGCCGACAACGAGCGCGCGAAGCGGTACGTCGCGAAGTACACCATCTGCCCGGCGGTCGCCGCCGGCATCGACCACGAGGTCGGCTCCGTCGCCGTCGGCAAGCTCGCCGACCTGGTCCTGTGGGACCCGGCGTTCTTCGGGGTCCGGCCGCACGTCGTGATCAAGGGCGGCGCGATCGCCTGGGGCGCGATGGGCGACGCGAACGCGTCCATCCCGACGCCGCAGCCGATCCTGTCCCGGCCGATGTTCGGCGCGTACGGCGCCGCGGCCCCGGCCACCAGCCTCGCCTTCGTCGCGCCGGCGGCGATCGAGGACGGCCTGGCCGAGCGGCTCGGCCTGCGGCGCCGGCTCGCCGCGGTCGCCGACACCCGCTCGCGCGGCAAGGCCGACATGCCGGGCAACGACGCCCTGCCGCGCATCGAGGTCGAGCCCGACACGTTCACGGTCCGCATCGACGGCGAGGTGGTCGAGCCCGACCCCGTCACCGAGCTGCCGATGGCCCAGCGGTACTTCCTGTTCTAGCCATGCGCGCGTTCACACAGCTCCTGCTGCTGGCCGACGGCCGGTTCCCGTCCGGCGGCCACGCGCACTCCTCGGGCCTGGAGGCGGCCGTCGCCGGCGGCCGTGTGCGCGGCCTCGACGACCTGCGCGCGTTCCTGCAGGGCCGGCTGCGCACCGGCGGCCTGGTCGCCGCCGCGTTCGCGGCCGCCGCCTGCGCGCGCCCCGAGGCGGTCGAGGAGCTGGACGAGGAGCTCGACGCGCGCACCCCGTCGCCGGCGCTGCGCCTGGCCGCCCGGCGGCAGGGCCGCTCGCTGTGCCGGGCCGCGCAGGTGGTCTGGCCGGGCGAGCACGTGGCCGCGGCCGCCCGCGCCCGGGCCTCGCAGCCCGTCGCGCTCGGCGTCGCCGCCGCGGCCGCCGGCCTGACGCCCGAGGAGGCGGCACTGCTGGCCGCGTACCACTGCATCACCGGCCCGGCGAGCGCGGCGGTCCGCCTGCTCGGGCTCGACCCGTACCGCGTGCATGCCCTGCTCGCCGAGCTCGGCGACGCGTGCGACGCCGTGGCGCGGGAGGCCGCGACATTCGCCAACGGGCCCGCGTCGGACCTGCCGGCGGCATCGGCGCCGCTGCTGGACGTTTCCGCCGAGGACCACGCCGCATGGGAGGTAAGGCTCTTTGCAAGCTGAACACGATCACGAGGCCGACCACGACCACCCGCACCCGCACGGTGACCCGCACCACCCGCTGCCCGACTCGGAGCGGGCGCTGCGGATCGGTATCGGCGGCCCGGTCGGGTCCGGCAAGACCGCGCTCGTCGCGGCGCTGTGCCGGGCGCTGTCCGACGACCTGCGCGTCGCCGTCGTCACCAACGACATCTACACCACCGAGGACGCCGACTTCCTGCTGCGCAACGGCGTCCTGCCGGCCGAGCGCATCCGCGCCGTGGAGACCGGCTGCTGCCCGCACACCGCGATCCGCGACGACATCTCGGCCAACCTCGACGCGATCGAGGAGCTTGAGGAGAGCCTCGGGCCGCTCGACGTGATCCTGGTCGAGAGCGGCGGCGACAACCTGACCGCGACGTTCAGCCGCGGCCTGGTCGATCGTCAGATCTTCGTCGTGGACGTGGCCGGCGGCGACAAGGTGCCGCGCAAGGGCGGCCCCGGCGTCACCTCCGCGGACCTGCTCGTCATCAACAAGACCGACCTGGCCCCGCTGGTCGGCGCGGACCTCGGGGTGATGGAGCGCGACGCCGCCGCGCGCCGCGGCGACCTGCCGACGGTGTTCCTGTCCCTGGTCGAGGACCGCGCCGCGAAGCCGGTCCAGGAGTGGATCCGCGGTCTGGTGCCGTGAAGGCGGTAGCTCGGATCGTGGCCGAGCTTGCGGGCGGCCGGACGGCCCTGCGTGTGCTCAAGGGCGAGGCGCCGCTCCTGCCGCGGCGCACCGGCCCCGAGGAGGTCCACCTCGTCGGGGGCGCGGCGGGCCCGCTCGGCGGCGACGACCTGAGCCTCGAGATCGAGGTCGGCCCGGGCGCGCGGCTGTGGCTGCGCACGGTCGCGGCGAGCATCGCGCTGCCCGGGCGCGACGGCGCCGAGTCGCGCCTGGCGGTGCACGCGACGGTGGGGGAGGGCGGGTTCCTGGCGTTCCTGCCCGAGCCGATCGTCGCGGCCGCGCGCTGCCGGCACCACAACGCGTCGGTCGTCGAGGTCGCCGCCGGCGCCCGGCTGCTGTGGCGCGAGGAGGCGGTGTTCGGCCGCCACGGCGAGCCCCCCGGCGACCTGCGGCTGTCGACGTCGATTCGCAGAAACTCCCGGCCTTGGTACCGCAGTGACGTCGCCGTCGGCCCCTCGCACCCCGACGGCCCGGCGATCCTGCACGGCGCGCGCCTGCTGGCAACGCTGGTCGCAACAACGGACGTAACCGAAATGTCGGATAAATCAGAAATCGGGACGATTTCGGATTTATCTGGTTCCCTCCACGCCGCCGTCATGCCGCTCGCCCGCGGAGGCCTGGTCGCCACAGTGATCGGGGACGATCTCACCGCCGCCCGGCGGGTCACCGAGCGGCTGGTTACAACCGCGCAATAGACGAGCAAAGCGTGAGTAACGGCCGGGGCGTCTACTCACGAGCGACTCACCAATGGTGAGGCGCGCCTAGGGTTCCGCGGCGATGCCGGCTGGTCCGAGAGGCGCAGGCGCCCGGCAGCGGGCGTTCCACGGCGGGACAAAAGCCCGGGAGACAGCCGTCGCGTCCGGCTGCTCCGTGGCCGGACAGCCACACCCGAAGGGGTCTGTCCGAATGGGTCTGTTCCACAACCACTACGGGCCGGAGGCCCGCTACGCCGTCGAGCGCGAGGCCGAGCTGCCCACCACCAAGTGGGAGGAGGAGGTCGCGCGCGGGCTCGAGCTCGGGCTGCCGGGCGCGGACTCGATCGTCGACAAGCGCATCCCCACGTTCTCCCGCGGCGAGCTGCCCCACTTCGCCGGCATCAACACCTTCCTCAAGGCGCCCTACCTCGAGGACGTGCGCCGCTGCGGCGAGTACGACGTCGCCGTGCTCGGCGCGCCGTTCGACGGCGGCACCACGTACCGCTCCGGCACCCGTTTCGGCCCGCAGGGCATCCGCAAGATCTCGGCGCTGTACGGGCCGTACAGCTTCGAGCTCGGCGTCGACCTGCGCGAGTCGATCACCATCGCCGACCTCGGCGACATCTTCACCATCCCGGCGAACATCGAGAAGACGTTCGACCAGATCTCCAAGGCCGTCGCGCACGTCTACGAGTCCGGCGCGTTCCCGGTCGTGCTCGGCGGCGACCACTCCATCGGCTACCCCACCGTGCGCGGCGTCGCGCAGCACCTGCAGGGCAACCTCGGCATCATCCACTTCGACCGGCACGTCGACACCCAGGAGACGGACCTCGACGAGCGGATGCACACCACGCCGTGGTTCCACGCCACGGACATCCCCAACGTGCCGCCCAAGAACCTGGTGCAGATCGGCATCGGCGGCTGGCAGGCGCCGCGCCCGGGCGTCAAGGTCGGCCGCGAGCGGGGTACCACCATCATGACCGTCACCGACTGCGTCGAGATGGGCATCGAGGCCGCGGCCGAGCGCGCCCTGGAGGTCGCGTGGGACGGCGCCGACGCGGTGTGGCTGTCCTTCGACGTCGACTGCCTCGACGCCGCCTTCGTGCCGGGCACCGGGTGGCCCGAGCCGGGCGGGTTCCTGCCCCGCGAGGTCCTCAAGTTCATCCAGCTCATCGCGGAGAAGCCGCTCGCCGGCATCGAGGTCGTGGAGTGCTCGCCGCCGTACGACAACGCCGAGATCACCGCGCTCATCGCCACCCGGGTCATCTGCGACACCCTCGGCTGCCTCGTGCGCGCCGGGCACCTTCCTAGGAGAGCGTCATGAAGCGTCGTTCACTGCTGCTCGGCGCGGCCGGGGCCGCGTTCCTGGCCGCCTGCTCCGACAAGTCGGACGCCCAGTCGGCGTCGGGGAGCCTCACCCTGGGCTTCAGCGCCTGGCCCGGCTGGTTCCCGTGGCAGGTCGCACAGGAGAAGGGCCTGTTCACCAAGAACAACGTCGCGGTTGAGCTCAAGTACTTCGACAGCTACACCGACAGCCTCAACGCCCTGGCCACCGGCAACCTGACCTGCAACAGCCAGACCCTCAACGACACGCTGTCGTCCGTCTCCGGCGGCTCGAAGCAGACGATCGTGCTGCTCAACGACAACTCCACCGGCAATGACCAGATCATCGCCGCACCCGGCATCGAGAAGGTCGCCGACCTCAAGGGCAAGAAGGTCGCCGCCGAGCAGGGCACCGTCGATCACTACCTGCTGCTGCTCGCCCTGGAGAAGGCCGGGCTCACCGAGAAGGATGTCACGTTCACGCCGCTGCTCACCGACGCCGCGGCGGCCGCGTTCGTCGCCGGGCAGGTCGACGCGGTCGGCGTCTTCGCGCCGTTCACCACCACGGCGCTGGGCCGGGCCGGCAGCAAGGCCGTTGCCACGTCGAAGGACTTCCCCGGCGCGATCCCGGACACGCTGTCGTTCCAGTCGCAGTACGTCGCCGACCACCCCGACCAGGTGCAGGCAGTCGTGCAGACCTGGTTCGACACCGTCGCGTGGATCAAGGCGAACCCGGCCGAGGCGGTGAGCATCATGGCGAAGAAGGGCGGGGTGTCCGACGCGGACTACAAGACGTACGACGCCGGCACCACGATCTTCACCAAGGAGCAGAACCTCGCCGCGTTCGAGTCCGGCACGGACGCCACCCACCTCGACTTCCAGGCGAAGAAGATCGCGGAGTTCCTGGTCAGCACCAAGCTGGTCGAGACGGCGCCGCCGCTGGGCGGGCTGTTCGAGCCCAAGTTCGTGAAGGCCGTGCGGTGACGGCGGCGACGGCGGCCGGGGTGAGCGCGGAGGCGACGCCGTCGGTGCGGGCATCCTGGCGCCCACTGCCGCGCCGGCGCACCGTCCGGCCGCCCCGGGCCGTCCTCGCGATCCGGGCCCCGCTGCCGCCGGCGGCGCGTATCACGCTCGCCGCGCTGTCGGTGCTGCTGCCGCTGGCCGTCTGGCTGGTCCTCGGCGCCACCGGCGCGGTCGACCCGCGCTACTTGCCGGCGCCGGACAAGGTCTGGCACGCCGGGCTCGACATGGCGGCCAGCGGGCAGCTGTGGACCGACCTGTGGGCGACGCTGCAGCGGATCCTCTACGGCTTCGGGCTCGCGGTGCTCGTCTCGGTGCCGCTGGGCATCGCGATGGGCAGCTTCAACGCGGCGAACGCCCTGCTGGAGCCGCTGAGCGGGCTGCTGCGGTACCTGCCCGCGGCCGCGTTCACGCCGCTGCTGCTGATCTGGCTGGGCATCGGCGAGAACCCGAAGATCGCGCTGATCTTCCTGGGCACGGTCTTCTTCAACATGCTGATGACCGCGGATGTGGTACGCCTGGTGCCGCGCGACTTCATCGACGTCGCCTACACCCTCGGCGCCCGCCGGGGCGAGGTGCTGCGCAAGATCATCGTGCCGCACTCGCTACCGGGGATGCTCGACGCCGTGCGCGTCAACTTCGCCGCCGCCTGGAACCTCGTCGTCGTCGCCGAGCTCGTCAACAGCGAGACCGGCCTCGGCAAGCGGATCCTGCTGGCACAGCGGTTCACCCAGACCGACAAGATCTTCGCCATCCTCGTCGTCATCGCCCTCGTCGGGGTCGCCACCGACGTGCTGCTGCGGCTGGCGCGCAACCGGATCGGACGGTGGGTGTAGTGCTGGCGCTGGCCGGGGTCGGGCGCACCTGGGGTACCAAAGCGGCCTTGGAAAATGTTTCTCTCGACATCGCGGCGGGGCAGTTCGTCTGCGTGGTCGGGGCCAGCGGCTCGGGCAAGTCGACGCTGCTGTCGATCGTCGCCGGGCTGGTCGCGCCGACCTCGGGCGCCGTCACGCTCGCCGGTGAGGCGGTGACCGGGCCCGGCCCCGACCGCGGCCTGGTCTGCCAGTCCGGCGCCGTCTACCCGTGGCGGACCGTCGAGCAGAACATCGGCTTCGGGCTGGAGCTGCTGGGCCTGCCGCGGGCGGAGCGGCGGGCGAGGGTGGACTGGTACCTCGCCGAGACCGGCCTGTCGGGCCTGCGCGCCGCACTGCCCAAGCAGCTGTCCGGCGGGCAGCGCCAGCGGGTGGCGATCGCGCGGGCGCTCGCGTGCGAGCCGCGGGTGCTGCTGCTCGACGAGCCCTTCGGCGCGCTCGACGTGCAGACCAAGGAGGACATGCAGGTCTTCCTGCGCGGCGTGTGGCGCGACACGGGCACGACGGTGCTCATGGTCACCCACGACGTCGAGGAGGCCGTGTTCCTCGGCCAGCGCGTGGTCGTGCTGGCCAGCCACCCCGGCCGGGTGGCCGCGGACGTGCCGGTCCCGCTGCCGGACGACCGCGACCGGCTGGCCAAGCGTGCGCCGGATTTCCTGCGGCTGCGCGCCGACGTCGAGGATCTGGTGCGCTCCTCTATTTGAGGAAGAGCGCCGAGATCTTCGGCAGGTGCTTGCGGACGGCCTGGTCGTCCTCGTCGTCCCAGTCGTCCTCGATCAGCGGGGCGACCTGGCCGGTCCGCGCGCGCAGCAGCATCGGGTAGTCGTCGGCCTCGCCGTACAGATCCTCGGCGAGGTCCTCGACCTCCCGCGGCGCCAGCTCGTGTGCCGGCAGGTCGCCGGCGGCGACGGCCCGCACCACCGGGTCGTCGGCGAGGTCGTCGGGGCTCGCCACCGCCCGCTCGTAGACCTCGCGCCCGCGGGCGATGAGCCCGTCGACGAACGCGTCGGCGTAGCGGGCCACGATCCGCCCCGTCGCCCACATGGCGGAGGAGTTGGCGGCCGCCTGCAGCTCGGTGCGGCGCGCGTCGAAGCCGAGCAGGTCGCTCTTCTCGAGGGCGCCCAGGCGCATGCGCAGCTCGGCGGTGAACCGCTCGGCGAAGCCCGGCGTGACACGCTCGCCGGCGGCGGCCCGCGCCCCGTCGACGATCGACCAGAAAGTATCGGTGTCCACGGCAACGAAGTCTGTCACCCCGCCGCACGCTCCGGCCAACCCTGTAGCGTCTTGATCGTGCCGAGTTTGACCCGTATCGAGGCGGTGCGCCGGGCGCAGCTGCTGCGCGTGCACTCCTACGCCGTTGAGCTGGATGTGACCCGCGACGACGAGTTTGTTTCGCGGACCGTGGTCGAGTTCTCCTGTACGTCGGACGGGGCCTCGACCTTCGCCGAGCTCAAGGGCGGTCGAATCCGGCACGCTCTGCTCAACGGCGTCCCGTTGGCCGAGCACACGGACAACCGGCTGGAGCTGCCCGGCCTGGCGGCGCGCAACCGGCTCGAGGTCGAGTTCACGGCGCCGTACTCGCGGGGCGGCGAGGGCCTGCACAAGTTCACCGACCCGGAGGACGGGGAGGTGTACCTCTACGGCCAGGCACCGCTCGACGACGCCCAGCGCATGTTCGTCTGCTTCGACCAGCCCGACCTCAAGGCGCCCATCGCCCTGACCGTGCTCGCGCCCCCGCAGTGGATCGTGCGCGGCAACGCCCCGCTGGCCGGCCGCGACGGCGGCCGCTGGTCGTTCGAGCCGACGCCGCCGCTGGCGCCGTACCTGTTCAGCCTGCTCGCGGGCCCGTGGCACGTGCTCGAGTCCGAGCACGACGGCATCCCCCTCGGCCTGCTGTGCCGGCGCAGCCTGGCCGCCGCCCTCGCCCCCGACGCCGAGGAGCTCTTCGGCGCGACCGCGGCCGGCTTCGACCGCTACCACGAGCTGTTCGGCGTGCGGTACCCCTTCGGCAAGTACGACCAGGCGTTCGTCCCCGAGTTCTCCGGCGGCGCCGTGGAGAACCCCGGCCTGGTGAACTTCCGCGAGGAGTTCCTCTTCCGCGCCCGCGTCACCGACAGCGAGCGCCACCGCCGCTTCGTGGTGATGCTGCACGAGATGGCGCACATGTGGTTCGGCGACCTGGTGACCCTGCGCTGGTGGGACGACGTGTGGCTCAACGAGGCGTTCGCCGAGTACATGGGCTGGCGCGTCGCGGCGGAGACCGGCCGCCACCCGACGGCGTCCGCCGACTTCGCGATCTGGCGCGAGCGCTGGGGCTACCTGGCCGACCAGCGCCCGTCGACGCACCCGGTCGCCCCCGACGGCGTCGCCGACACGGAGGTGGCCCTGCAGAACTTCGACGGCATCTCCTACGCCAAGGGCGCCGCGGCCCTGCACCAGCTGGCCGTCCACCTCGGCGACGACGTATTTTTGTCCGGTTTGCGCGAGTACTTTCGCCGCTACCGCTTCGCCAACGCCGCCTTGGTCGACCTCCTGTCGGTGCTCGGCGACGCCGCCGGCCGCGACCTGACCGGCTGGGCGGAGCTGTGGCTGCGCAGCAGCGGCGCCAACACCCTGCGCCCCCTGCCGTCCCGCGCGGCCGGCGCACCGGCCGGTTT
Source organism: Dactylosporangium darangshiense (assembly GCF_039537565.1). Classification (NCBI taxonomy): domain Bacteria; kingdom Bacillati; phylum Actinomycetota; class Actinomycetes; order Micromonosporales; family Micromonosporaceae; genus Dactylosporangium; species Dactylosporangium darangshiense. The sequence goes on along the minus strand of NZ_BAABAT010000020.1, from coordinate 1,553 downwards.
GACGGTCGAGCAGACCGGCCGCCCGCTACGCCCCCACCGCCTCACGGTCTCGGCCTACGCCACCGACGGCTCCGTCCGCCGCCTCCCCTTCACCATCGACGGCACCCACGCCACGATCCCCGGCCTGACCCCGGCCCCCACCGGCACGGTCCTGCTCCTCAACGACGGCGACGAGACGTACGCCAAGATCCGCTTCGACCCCTTCAGCCGCGCCGCGCTGCCCGCCGTGCTCCCCGACCTGGAGGGCCCCCTGGCCCGCGCCGTGGTCTGGCTCGCGGTCATGGACGCGGTGCGCGACCGCGAAATCCCCCCGTCGGAGTTCCTGGCCCTGCTCGTGGCGGCGCTGCCCACCGAGCGCCAGGAGGGCGTCTTCGACGAGGTCCTGGCTTTCGCCCGCGACTCGCTGGCCCGCCGCGGCCTGGTCCCCTTCGCCCCTCTGGCCGAGGCCTGCGCCACGGCCCTGGCCGGCGCGGCCCCCGGCACCGGCCGCCAGCTGGCGACCGCCCGCGCCCTGGCCAGCGTCGCCGGCGAGCCCGACGTCCCGCTGCTGCGCGGCTGGCTCGACGGCGCGGCCCCGGACGGCCTGGCGGTCGACGCCGACCTGCGCTGGTCCCTGCTGCGCCGCCTGTCCGCGCTGGGCGGCGCGTCGCAGTCCGAGATCGCCGCGGAGGAGCGCCGCGACCCGACCGCGAAGGGCGCCGAGGCGGCCGCCGCGTGCCGGGCTGCGCTGCCCGACCCGGAGTCGAAGGCCGCGGCCTGGAGCACGCTCGCCCACGACCCCAACCCGCGGCTGGCGATCGCGAACGCCTCGGCCTTCTGGCAGCCGGGCCAGGAGGCGTTGACGGACGCCTACGTGGAGCGGTACTTCGCCGATGCGCCCGCGATGCTCGACGGCCGCTATCCACTTGCGGCACTGCAGGTCGTGCGGCACAGCTTTCCGTTGTACAGCGCCCGGGCCCTCCCGCTGGCCGAAGCCTGCCTCGCCGCCGATGACCTCGACCCCCGCCTACGGCGCGAGCTGGCCGACGGCGCCGACGAGCTGCGCCGCTGGACCACGACGTGACGCCGATCCATCCGCGCGTTCGGGGCCGTGCGCGCGGGTACTAAGGGCGACGTGAGGTCTGGTGCTAGGCCCAATACCGCTGACTTAAGTGATCGCGTAGAGGTCGAGTTTGACCGGGGCGGGTTTGGACGGCTCGGCGATGGCGATGGTTTCGGTGTGGGGCCGGTCGGGCTGGGGCCAGTGGCGATGGTTGGCTCGTTTGAGGGCCCAGTTGGACATCTTGCGTTTGATGACGCGGGGGTTGGCCCGTAGCCGCCGTTTCGGCAGGAGACGGTGCAGGATCTCAGCTCGGCTGCGCTGTAGTGCGCGGGTCAGTCGTGCGGGGGGGAAACGCCGCCTGGGCGGTGACCTGGCGGCGGATCACGTTCAGGGTGCGGGTGAAGGAGATCCGGTCGGGGTCCTCGCCGGCGTGCTGGGCGGCCTGCCACATCAGCTCGCGGATGGCGTAGTGCACCAGCAGGAACCCGTAGACCTCCTGCTCGACCCCGTC
>NZ_BAABAT010000019.1:0-215013 GCF_039537565.1 Dactylosporangium darangshiense | reverse complement strand
GCATGTCCGTGGCCCGCGGGTACTGGAATCGGATCGCGTGCCGGATCCGCTCGAAGTCCAGACCGAAGTCGTTGGACATCATCCAGAACTGGTTCGCCGCGGCGAACTTGATGTACCGCCAGGTGTTCGTGAAGAGCTTGGCCAGCTCCGCCTCCTCCGGCTCGAGGATGACGATCTGGCTGGCGAGGTTGCGGAAGAGCTTCTCGGCGCGCTCGGCCGCCTCCGGCGTGCGTGCGGCGACGATCTGCGGCAGCTCGAACAGCTCCGTCATCGCCTTGCCCTCGGCGATGCGCTCCGGGCAGAAGGCGACGTCGGCGTTCACCCCCAGCTTCTTGATGAGCTTCTCGGTGAGCGCGGTCACCCCCGGGTGAACGGTGCTGCGCAGGACGATGAGCTGGCCGTCGCGCAGGTACTCCGCGCAGCGCTCGATCGCCTTCGGCACCGCCGCGATGTTCGGGTTGAGGTGCTCGTCGACCGGGGTGCCCACGATGACGACGAGGTTCTCGGCCTCGGCCACCGAGGCCGGGTCGGTGCTGGCCTTGAGCCGCCCCTCGGCCACCGCGCGGGCGAGCGGCTCGGCGGCGCCCTCCTCGTCGAACGGCAGCGTGCCGCTGTTGACCACGGCGACGGCGGCCTCGTTGATGTCGTACAGGGTCACCTGCAGCCCACGGGAGGCCAGGGCGATGCCGAGTGGGAGCCCCACCCGGCCGCAACCGCCGATCACCACGACGTCGGTGGTGAACCCCGCCGATGCACTGACGTCTGACACGCGCTACCCCTTCAGGAAGATCGTGATCGGATCCGGCGTCATGACGCGGGCCGACCCTCATACGACGCCGCGAGCTGCGCGGAAAGTTGGGCTCGGCGCCGTGACGGTACCATCTCCGCTCCGCACCGGCCCGATCGCACAGGCCACACTGAGTCCGATATCGGATGCACGTGACGGCGGCCACATCCCAAGCATGTGACCGCCGTCGATGCTCTGGTCACGGCGCGATCACGCGCCGCGCAGCACCGCCCCGAAGCGCTCGGCCGCGACCGACACGGCGGCGTCGCGCGCGGCGAGCGCCTCCTCGCCGGTCAGCGTGCGGTCCGCGGCGCGGAACGTGAGCTTGTACGCCAGGGACTTGCGCCCCTCGCCGAGCTGCGCACCGGAGTACACGTCGAACAGCCGCACCGACTCGAGCAGCTCCCCCGCGCCCTCGGCGAGCGCGGCCTCGACGTCGCCGGCCGGGGTGGCCGCGTCGACGACGAGCGCGACGTCGATCAGCGCCGTCGGGAAGCTCGACAGCCGCGGCGCGATCCACACGCCGGGGATCGGCAGCGCGTCGAGGTCCAGCTCCATGGCCACGGTGCGCCGGGGCAGGTCCAGGTCGGCGCAGACCGCCGGGTGCAGCTCGCCCGCGTGCCCGACGACGGTGTCGCCGACGACCAGCGCGGCGCAGCGCCCCGGGTGCCACGGCGCCTGCGTCGCGGCGCGGACGGTCAGCTCGGCGCCGGCCGCCGCGGCGACGGTCCGGGCCGCCTCGACCGCGTCGGCCCAGTCGGCCGCGCGCCCGGCGCCCCACCAGCCGGCCGGCTCGGCGTCGCCGGCGATGACCGCGGCGACGTGCCACGGCTGGTGCGGCAGCAGCTCGTCGATCGCGGCCAGGTCCGCCTCGCTGGGCGGCCCGTCGATGCCGGCCGCCGGCGCGACCGGCACCGGCCCGCCGGGCAGGATGACCGGCGCGATCTCGAACAGCGCGACGTCGCGGTGGCCGCGGCCGAGGTTGCGCCGCAGCGCCGCGAGCAGCGGCGGCAGCAGCGTGGTGCGCAGCCCGGGCTCCTCGTCGGAGATCGGGTTGCGCAGCAGCACCATGTCGCGGCGCGGGTCGTCCTCGGGGATGCGCAGCGCCTCGAGCGTGTGCGCGCCGACGAACGGGTAGCTCAGCGTCTCGACGTAGCCCGCGTCGGCGAGCGCCCGCCCGACCGTGCGCCGGCGGCGCTGGGTCGCGGTGAGCCCCCGCCCGGGCGGCGCGACCGGCAGGACGCTGGGGATCCGGTCGTACCCGTCGAGGCGCAGCACCTCCTCGGCGAGGTCGGCCGGGTCGTTGAGGTCGTGCCGCCAGCTCGGCGGGGTGACGGTGAGCCGGTCATTCACGGCCACGACCTGGGTGCCGATCATCGCGAGGATCTCCAGCACCCGCTCCGGCGTGTAGTCGACCCCGGCCAGCTCCGACGGGCGGCGCACCGACATCGTGATCGACGCCGGCGGCACCACCGCGTAGACGTCGGTGACGCCGGTGGACACGGTGCCGCCGCCGTACTCGGCGAGCAGGGCGGCCGCGCGGGCGCACGCCGCCGCGGTGATCTGCGGGTCGACGCCGCGCTCGTAGCGCTTGCCGGCCTCGCTGGGCAGCTTGTGCCGGCGGATCGTGCGCGCGACCGAGCGCGGGTCCCAGTGCGCGGCCTCGAACAGCACGTCGACCGTGTCCGGCGCGACCTCGGTGGTGGTGCCGCCCATGACCGCGGCGAGCGAGACCACGCCGGTGCCGTCGGTGATGACGATGTCCTCGGGGTCGAGGACCCGGTTGACGCCGTCGAGCGTGGTGAGCTTCTCCCCGGCCTTGGCGCGGCGCACGACCAGCGGGCCGGTGAGCCGGCCGAGGTCCCAGGCGTGCATCGGCTGGCCCATCTCGATCATCACGTAGTTGGTGATGTCGACGGGCAGCGAGATGGACCGGATGCCGGCCGTGGCCAGGCGGGCCTTGATCCAGGCCGGGGTGGCCGCGGCCGGGTCGACGCCGCGCACGGCGACGGCGGTGAACCGGTCGCAGGCGACGCTGTCGAGGACCTCGATCGGGTAGGCCTCCGACCCGTCACCCTCCAGGGGGAGCACCGCCGCGACCGGGTCGCGGTAGGCGCCGCCGAGGGAGTGCGACAGCTCGCGGGCGATGCCGCGCACCGAGAAGCAGTACCCGCGGTCGGGGGTGATGTTGATCTCGACCACGACGTCGTCGAGCCCGACGATCGGCCGCGCCTCGTCGCCCGGCTTCGAGCTGTCCGGCGGCAGGACGATGATCCCGTCGTGGTCGTCGCTGATGCCGAGCTCCTGGCCCGAGCAGATCATGCCGTTGGAGACGTGGCCGTAGGTCTTGCGTGCGGAGATGGCGAACCCGCCGGGCAGGACCGCGCCGGGCAGCGCCACCACGACGAGGTCGCCCTCGGCGAAGTTGCGCGCGCCGCAGATGATGCCCTGGGGCTGCTCGCCGCCGACGTCGACGAGGCAGTACCGGATGGGCTTCTTCAGCCCCTGCAGCTCCTCGATGTTCTCGACGCGGCCGACGACGAGCGGCCCGGTGACGCTGGCGCCGGCGTCGAGCAGCTCCTCGACCTCCAGGCCGACCTTGACGAGGGCCTTCTCCAGCCCGTCGCCGTCCAGGTCGGCCGGCAGGTCGACGTGCTCGCGCAGCCACGAAAGCGAAACGCGCACCTCAGGCCTCCCATCCGAACGCCCGCGCGTACCGCACGTCGCCCTCCACCATGTCGCGCATGTCCGGCGCCTCGTTGCGGAACATCAGCGCCCGCTCGATGCCCATGCCGAACGCGAAGCCGGAGTACTCCTCCGGGTCGATCCCGCACGCGCGCAGCACCCGCGGGTTGACCATGCCGCAGCCGCCCCACTCGACCCAGCGCGGGCCGTCGCGGTGCTGCGGGAACCACAGGTCGATCTCGGCGCCGGGCTCGACGAACGGGAAGTACGACGGGCGGAGCCGGGTCCGGGCCTGCTCGCCGAACATGCCCTTAACGAACTTGTCGAGGGTGCCCTTGAGGTGGCCCATCGTGATGCCCTTGTCGACGACGAGGCCCTCGACCTGGTGGAACACCGGGGTGTGGGTCGCGTCGAGCTCGTCGGTGCGGTACGCCCGGCCGGGGCAGACGATGTAGATCGGCGGCCGGCGGGTCGTCATCGTGCGCGCCTGCACCGGCGAGGTGTGGGTGCGCAGCACGATGCGCGAGTCCTCCTCGCGGTGCGCGCCGGCGCCGTCGGAACCAGCGGCGACGAAGAACGTGTCCATCATCGAGCGCGCCGGGTGGTCCGGGTGCATGTTGAGGGCGTCGAAGTTGTACCACTCCCACTCGACCTCGGGCCCCTCGGCGACCTCGTAGCCCATGCTCACGAACAGGTCGCCGACCCGCTCCATGATCTTGGTCAGCGGGTGCTGCGCCCCGGCCGGGCGCCGCCCGGTCGGCAGCGTGACGTCGACCGTCTCCTGGACCAGGACACGCTCCTCGCGCTCGGCGGTGAGCGCCGCGAGGCGGGCGTCGAACGCGGACTGGATCGCCACGCGGGCGAGGTTGACGCGCTTGCCGGCGTCGGCCTTGGCGGCCGGCGGCAGCGAGCCGATCTCGCGGCGGGCGAGGGACACGGGCGCCTTGTCGCCGAGGTGCTGGTGCTTCAGCGCGGCGAGCGCATCGAGGTCGCCGGCACCGGCGAACGCCTTGTCGGCCCCGGCCACCGCGTCGTCGAGCGCGGTCTGGTCGAGCAGGGCCGGCTGCTTCGGATCGTACGGATCATTGCGGTAGGTCATCGGACTCTTCCCACGGGAGATTGGCCTCGGACAGTGTAGTGAGGTCCGCCCGCCGGCCGTGGGAAGGTGTCAGGGGGTGCCGCTAGAGAACGCGCTGCCCTGTCCGCCCACCGTCACCGGCGGGCTGCATAAACAGCGTCATCACGCACCCCTCATCGCTTTCGCGGAACTGTACAAGCATACTGCCGCGGCCGCAGCCAGATTCAGGCTCTCGGCGCCCCCGTACAGCGGCACCCGGACGCGGCGGTCGGCGTCGAGGTCCTTGGGCAGCCCGTGCGCCTCGGAGCCGAACAGCCAGGCGGTGGGCATTGAAAGGGCTTCGTCGAGGTCGAACAGGTCACTGTCGCCGTATCCGTCGGCGGCGAGCACCTGGACGCCGGCGGCGCGCAGGGCGGCAACGGTACCGGCGGTGTCGCGGGCGCGCACCACGGAGACGTGGAAGAGGCTGCCGGCGGAGGAGCGCACGGCCTTGCCGTTGTACGGGTCGACGGCGTCGCCGGCGAAGATCACGGCGGTGGCGCCCGCCGCGTCGGCGGTGCGCAGGACGGTGCCGGCGTTGCCGGGGTCGCGGATGTCGACGCAGACGGCGATCAGCCGGGGTCCGCCCGAAAGGACCGTGGCGAGCGGGACGTCCCGCTGGCGGCACACGGCGACGAGGCCCTGGGGCTGCATGGTGTCGGCGAGGGCCTGCATGGCGCTGTCGTCGACGAGGGAGGCGTCCTGGGCCAGCTCGGGATAGCGGCGGGCGGCCTCGGCGGTGGCGAAGAGCTCGGTGACGACGCCGGTGCGCAGCGCCTCGCGGACGGCCTGCGGGCCCTCGGCCAGGAAGCGGCCGGTCTCGTCGCGGTCCCGGCGGCGATGCAGGCGCCGGGCGGCGACGACCCGGGGCGTTCGAACGGTGAACACCCCGGGTCGCGACTGCTGTGCGTCAGACTGCGGCGGCAACGGCCGTCTTCGCCACCTGGACCAGGCCGCTGAACGCCTTCGAGTCGCTGACAGCGAGCTCGGCGAGGATCTTGCGGTCGACCTCGACGCCGGCGAGGCGCAGGCCCTGGATGAGGCGGTTGTAGGTCATGCCGTTCGCGCGGGCCGCGGCGTTGATGCGGGTGATCCACAGCTGGCGGAAGTCACCCTTGCGGTCGCGACGGTCGCGGTAGGCGTACTGCATCGAGTGCAGCACCTGCTCCTTGGCCTTGCGGTACAGCCGCGAGCGCTGCCCGCGATAACCGCTGGCGGTCTCCAGGACGGTGCGGCGCTTCTTCTGGGCATTCACTGCCCGCTTCACGCGTGCCACGGTTCTAACTCCTCATGCGAGACCGGCCCGGGGCCGTGGGCCGGTCGAAAGTCGAAAAGGTCGGGGGGAGAAGCGCCGCTGTTATCGGCCGAGGAGCTTGTTGACCTTGCGGGACTCCGAGTGCCCGAGCTCGACGTTGCCGCTGAGGCGGCGGGTGCGCCGGCTGGACTTGACCTCGAGCAGGTGCCGCTTACCCGCCGGCTCGCTGAGGATCTTGCCGCGACCGGTGATCTTCACGCGCTTCTTCATCCCGGAGTGCGGTTTGAACTTCGGCATGCTTGTGTTGCCCTTCATTCATCGGGTGCACCGGCACCCCGCCAGTTCTTCAGGACCGGTAGGGTGCCTCGGCGCTCCGGCGCGCAGCCGGGAACTCCGCGTTGTGCGGGGCCCGCCCGCACGACGCGGCTGGTTGATATGACGGTGCTGTTACGCCTGGTCGGCGGTGACGACCTCGGGCAGCTCGGCGACTGGTTCGCCCTCCGGGCCCGGTGCGCCGTCCGCCTTGGTTTCGCGGCTCTGCGTGGCCGCGGCCTTCACGTTGCGGTGCGGTGCCAAGACCATGATCATGTTACGGCCGTCCTGCTTGGGCGCGGCCTCGACGAAGCCCAGCTCCGAGATCTCCTCCGAGAGCTTGCGCAGCAGCCGGAAACCAAGCTCCGGGCGGCTCTGCTCGCGGCCACGGAACATGATCGTTACCTTGACCTTGTCGCCCGCCTTCAGGAACCGCACTACGTGACCCTTCTTGGTCTCGTAGTCGTGCGGATCGATCTTCGGGCGGAGCTTCATCTCCTTGATGACGGTCTGCTGCTGGTTACGCCGGGCTTCCCGGGCCTTGAGCGCGCTCTCGTACTTGAACTTGCCGAAGTCCATGAGCTTGCAAACGGGCGGGCGTGCCATGGGCGCAACTTCGACCAGGTCCAGGTCCACGTCGGCGGCCAGCTGGAGTGCGCGCTCGAGCGGGACGATGCCCACCTGCTCACCCTCCGGGCCGACCAGCCGGACCTCACGTGCCCGGATCTGTTCGTTGACGCGTGGCTCGACGCTGATGTGGCCTCCTCGATAGGTGTTTCAACTCCTGCGGTCAACGCATCCCGCAAGTCCGAAATTTCCGGCAACGCAAAAAACCCCGCCGCGCAAACGCGCAGGCGAGGGCCGCTTCGACCGGACCACAGCAGACGCTGCGGATCGATCGGACCGGACCCGGCCGCCTGAAAGCTGCGCGGGTGGGGACCTTGCGGCCCCGCTTCGGACACCCCGGTTGGGTCGGGATGCGGTCGACGCTGGCTACTCTACCACGGTCGGTGTCAAGCTCGCCGTGTGCAGGGCCCGAAGGGCGCGGGCGGCCTTGACGGCGTAGTCCTTGTCGGACATCTGCACCGCCATGACCGCCACGCGCTCGTCGTCGTGCAGGTCGAGGGTGAGCCAGGGCGCGCCGCGGCCGAAGGTGACCCCGCGCACCACGTCCCAGGGCAGGTCGTAGCTGCCGATGATGTTGCGCACCCGCACGCCCTGCTCGTCGGCCTCGACCCGGGGCCGGGTCATCAGCAGGATGCCGGCGGCGGCGCACAGGCCGAGGCCGATCATCGCCGCCTGGTCGCCGCGCTGGAAGTACCCAGGCCCGTCGCCGGTCTTGCCGTGCAGGCCGAACGCGATGAGCGTGAAGACCACGACGACGACGAAGGCCAGGACGTAAGCGATGAAGCGGGCCCGCTGGGGCCGTGCCGTCACGGGCGTAGGGGTGCTGCTCACGGCCCTAGTCTGCCACTACAGCCGGCAGGCGTGGATTCCGGTCACCAGGATGGCGCGGGCGCCCACGTCGTAGAGCTCGTCCATGATCCGGTGCACGTCGGCCTGTGGCACCATCGCCTGCACGGCGACCCAGCCCTCGCGGTGCAGCGGGGAGATGGTCGGCGACTCGATGCCGGGGGTCAGCGCGACGGCCGCGTCGAGCGAGTCGGCCCGCACGTCGTAGGCGAGCATGACGTACTGCCGGGCGACGAGCACGCCCTGCAGGCGGCGCAGCAGCTGCGGCACCCCGTTGGGCAGCTCCTCGCCCTCCCGGCGGATCAGCACCGCCGAGGACGTGAGGATGGGCTCGCCGATCGTGTCCAGGCCGGCCTGGCGCAGCGTCTTGCCGGTCTCCACCACGTCGGCGATGACGTCGGCCACGCCGAGGCGGATCGCGTTCTCCACGGCGCCGTCGAGCCGGATGACCTCGGCGGTCACGCCGTGCTCGGCGAAGTAGCGCTCCATGACGCCGGGGTAGGCGGTGGCGACCCGCAGCCCCTCGAGGTCCGACGGCGCGGAGCCCTTGACGGAGCCGGGCACCGCGGCGAAGCGGAACGTGGCGCGGCCGAAGTTGAGGTCGAGCACCTCCACGGCCGGGCTGCCCGCGTCGATGAGCAGGTCACGGCCGGTGATGCCCAGGTCGAGGTCGCCGGAGCCGACGTAGGTGGCGATGTCGCGCGGGCGCAGGTAGAAGAACTCGACGCCGTTGGGCTCGTCGCGGCAGAGCAGGTCCTTCGGGTCCGAACGCTGCCGGTAGCCGGCCTCCTGCAGCATCGTGGCGGCGGGCTGGGCGAGGGTGCCCTTGTTGGGCACGGCGATGCGAAGCATGTGAGCTGGTCTCCAGACGGGTGACGGGGATGTGGCAGGGGCGGCGACCGACCTACAGATGTCGGTAGACGTCCTCCAGCGACAGCCCTGTCGCCAGCATCAGGCACTGCACCTGGTACAGCAGCTGCGAAAGCTCCTCGGCGGTGCGCTCCCGGCCCTCGTGCTCGGCCGCCATCCAGCTCTCGGCGGCCTCCTCGACGACCTTCTTGCCGATGAAATGCACGCCCTTCTCCAGCGCCGCGACGGTGCCGGATCCGGGTGTGCCGGCCGCCGCCTTGGCGCTCAGCTCGGCGAACAGCTCGTCGAAGGTCTTCACGGGCACGAATTCTCGCAGGCCTTGCGCCCGAAACGGAATCCGATTGATGACAGGCGTGGCGCGGCTCACCCCACCGAGAACTCGTGGTCGTCGACCCACTGGACGCTGCTGTCCTTCGGCGAGATGTAGAAGGACTCCACCGTGTACCGCCCGGGCGGCAGCGTCACCGGGACCCGCGCCTCGCCGAGCGCCGGCGCACCGACGCTGAGCTGCACGACCTTCTCGTACACCACGCGACCTCCGTCGCCGCGGATGCGCAGGTTGACCGTGCCCTCCCAGACGATCCCGGCGAGGTACACCGTGAAGCTCTTGCCGACCTGCGCGCCCTGCGCCGGCTCGATCACCCAGACCGGGGCCTGCACGTCGAGCATCGGGGCCTGGTGCAGCACCCCGGCGGTGTCGGCGCTGCCCCACAGCCGCGCCACCGGCGCGCCGTCGACGAGGATGCGCACGCCGTCGCTCTTCCTGATGGAGGTGTACGTCGAGACGGCCGAGACCGTGTACACCAGCTGCTGCACGGCGAGCGCGGCCGGCCCGTCGTCCGCCGGCCCGGAGCCGACGTCGCCGAGGTCGACGGTGACCGTCGCGCCGTCGATGCCGATCCCGCGCACGGTGACGCCGGCGGGCCACAGGGTGCGGTAGTCCGGGTCGGCGGCGCGGCCCTGCAGCGACATCTCGACGGCGGCGCGGATGCGGCCGCGGTCGGTGTCCTCGGCGAGCGTCGCGGGCCGGAACTCCCGGTACAGGCGCCCGTCGCGGGCGAAGTACACGGGCAGGTTGACCGGCCTGGCGCCGGGCCCGACGCTGGTGCTTGGCACCGCGGACGTGTCGGGAACGACGGTGCTGCTCGTGGCGGGCGTCGGCGGACGGTCGGAGCGGTTGTCATTGAACACCACCACGCCCGCCGCGATCGCGGTCGCGACCGCCGCCACGGCGCCGATCATCGCCCAGCCGCCGCGCCGCCGCGCCCGGGCCGTGCGCATCCGGATCCGGGGCAGGGCGTCCGGCGACGTCTCGACCTCGTCCGCCCGGGCCCGCAGCGCCGCGCGCAGCCGCTCCTCGGGCGTGGCTCCCTGTGGCGTCATAGCGTCCGCTCCAGGCTCTGACGCAGCGCCGCCATGCCGCGGGCCGCGTGACTCTTGACGGCGCCGCGGCTGACCCCCATGGCGTCGGCTATCTCGGCCTCGGACAGCTCGCCGTAGTACCGCAGGACGATCGCCTCGCGCTGGCGGGTCGGCAGGCGGCGTACCGCATCCAGGACCTCACGGTGTGCGAGCAGGCTCAGCGCGCCCGTCTCCGCGCTCGCCACCACCTGCAACTGTGCCTCCTCCCGGGCGAGGTGGCGCTCGGCCACCCCGCGCTTGCGCAGCGCCGAGCGGGCGCCGTTGACCACGCTCGTGCGCAGGTATGGCAGCGCCTTGTCCGCGTCGCGCAGCCGCCACCAGCGGCGGTGCAGGGCGACGTACGCGTCCTGGACCACGTCCTCGGCCAGCCCGGAGTCGTGCAGCAGCAGTACCGCGAGGCGCACCAGCCCGCGGTAGTGCGCGGCGAACAGCGCGCCGATCGCGTCGTCGGCGCTCCAGCCCCGGGCGTTCTCGTCGCGCGCCGGTTCATCGGGGGTCGCAACCTGCACCGGCCCACCGTCCCATGCCGCGGCTGCGGCGTCGGCCATCACATCCAATCGACGCGCAGGTGTGCCCATCGGTTTACCGGACTGATCGCGTGGTTACCCTGTGCCTCGTGGATACGGAGCCGAAGTACACCGACGAAGAGTGGGGCCTGCTCGTCGGCCTCCCCCAGTCCGTCCTGATCGCCGCGTCCCAGGCCGAGGCCGACGGCAGCCGGCGCACGCGCGAGGAGTGGACGGCCGGCATGACGACCATCGCCGACGGCCGCGGCTCGTCCAGCCCGCTCGTGGCGAAGGTCGCGGACGAGGTCGTCGCGCGCCAGGGCGACGTCACCCACGGCGACGAGCCCCCGGTCATCGAGTTCCCGGACCGCGAAGCCGGCCTGGCCGACGTCATCACCCGGGCCCGCTCGGCGAACGAGCTGCTGGCCGGGAAGGCCGCACCGGCCGACGCCGAGGCGTACCGCTTCTGGCTCGTCACCCTGGCCGACGAGGTCGTCGGCGCGGCTCGCACCGGCGGCGTCCTGGGCCTCGGCGGCGATCAGGTCACTCCCGCCGAGCGCACCTTCCGCGACGAGCTGGCGACCGCGCTGGAGGTCTAGGAGTCCTCGACCAGGAACTGCCCGCGCCGCCCGTCGGCGGACAACAGCGCGAACGCGAGCGGCGCCGCACCGAGGTTCAGATAGAACGGGGTCCAGTTCGTGGCGAGCCGCAACAGCCCTCGCCACGCTCCCCCGTCCTTGTGCGGCGGTGGCGCCGCCCCGCCGATCGCATCGTCCTCGGGCTGCGCACCGAGGACGAGCTCGACGGTGTACTCGGCGGCCGACCCGTCCGGGTCGTAGAGCGTGGGCCCTTCGCGCAGGTCGCGCACCTCCCCGCCGTAGTCACCGCCCGGCTGGACGATGACGGCGTTCTCTCCCCCGTCGGGATAGATCACGTCGGGGTCGAAGTCCTCGACGTCGCGCCCGTGCTCGCCGTGCGTCACGAACACGTACGCGAGCCCTTCGCCGCCGACCAACCGCAGGTCGATCTGCGCGACGAACCGCATGGGCGTGCCCCAGCCGGCGCTGACCGGCCACTGCGGCTCCCCGATCCAGTGCGGCTGCCCACCGAACTTGGTGACCGCCCCGACGACGGGCTCCTCGGCCCGCTCGAACCCCGCGATGCGCCACTCAACCGGCATCGCCATAGCGTTCACCCTCATCTCGATGCAACGAGCGGCGCCCTGAGCGTTGCGTTGATTTTCAAGTGTTGCAACGATATTCGGCATCTGAACTGCGCTTATGCCTGCCTTGCGCAACGAGTATGTTGCACACTCTGCGAACGCAACGTAGCGTTTCTGACATCGGAAACAGCGCAGCCACAGAGGAGAACACGATGAACACCTTCGACACCACCGCCCCGATCGCCGCCGTCATCGACGTCCCCGCCGGGCGGGTGCAGGTCATCGCCGCCGACCGGGCGAACGCCACGGTCGAGGTCCGCCCGGCCGACGCCGGCAAGGGCCGCGACGTGAAGGCGGCCGAGCAGACGACGGTCGAGTTCCGCGACGGCGTCCTGCACGTCCAGGCTCCCCCGGCCCGGCACCAGGTCCTCGGCCCCTCCGGCTCGGTCGAGGTGACCGTCCAGCTGCCGGCCGGCTCCAAGGTCACCGCGAAGGCCGCCGCCGCCGAGTTCCGCGCCGTCGGCCGCCTCGGCGACGTCGCCTTCGACGGCGCGCACGGCACGGTCAAGGTCGACGAGGCCGCGAGCCTGAAGCTGACCGCGCACGTCGGCGACGTCGTCGTCGGCCGCCTGACCGGCCCCGCCGAGATCAGCACGGCCAAGGGCGACATCCGCATCGCCGAGGCCGCCGCCGGCGCGGTCGTGCTGAGCACGCAGGCCGGCAACATCGAGGTCGGCGCCGCCCGCGGCGTCTCGGCGTCGCTGGACGCCGGCACCGGCCTGGGCCGCATCGACAACTCGCTGAAGAACGACGGCGCCGCGGACCTGGACATCCGCGCCACCACCGGCTACGGGGACATCACCGCCCGCAGCCTGTGAACAGAGCGACAGATCCGGACGGCGGGGCCGTCCGGATCTGTCGTGCGTGGGTCAGGACTTGGCGACCAGGCGCAGCGCGACCGCCGCGTCCAGTGCCGCCAGCGCCGCGCCGTAGCCCTTGTCCTCGGCGGAGTCGGGGAAGCCGGCGCGTGTCCGGGCCTGCTCGTAGTTGTCCACCGTGAGCACGCCGTGCGCCACCGGGGTGGACTCGTCCAGGGCGACCCGGGTGAGGCCGTCGGTGACGGACTGGCAGACGTACTCGAAGTGCGCCGTGTCGCCCCGGATCACCACGCCCAGTGCGACCACCGCGTCGAAGCGCTGCGCCAGCGCCTGGGCCAGCACCGGAAGCTCGACGGCGCCGTCCACGCGCGCGACCGCGATGTGGTCGACGTTGGACGCCTCGCCGGCCTCGATCGCCCGGTTGAGCATGTGGTCGACCAGTTCGCCGTGCCAACGGGTGGCCACGATGCCGAGCGTCAAACCCGTGCCGTCCACCCGTTGCAGGACGGGTGCCCCACTCCCAGCCATTACGCCAGTCCCTCCGCGACCTCGTCGAGCTCGTCCAGCAGGTGACCCATCCGGTCCCGCTTGGTGCGCAGGTAGCGCACGTTCTCCGGGTGCGGCCGGGTCGGCAGGGGCACGCGACCCAGCACGGACAGACCGTACCCCTCCAGGCCCGCCCGCTTGGCCGGGTTGTTCGTGAGCAGTCGCATCGTCTTGATGCCGAGATCGACGAGGATCTGCGCGCCGGTGCCGTAGTCGCGGGCGTCGGCGGGCAGGCCCAGGTCCAGGTTGGCGTCGACAGTGTCCCGGCCGAGGTCCTGCAGCTGGTACGCCTGCAGCTTGTGCATCAGGCCGATGCCCCGGCCCTCGTGCCCGCGCATGTACAGCACCACGCCCCGGCCCTCGGCCGCGACCATCTTCATGGACGCCTCGAGCTGCGGGCCGCAGTCGCAGCGCACGGAGCTGAACACGTCGCCGGTGAGGCACTCGGAGTGCACGCGGACGAGGACGTCCTCGCCGTCGCCGAGGTCGCCGTAGACGAGGGCGATGTGCTCGCCGTTGCCGAACTGCTGCGTGTAGCCGACCGCGCGGAAGACGCCGTGCTCGGTGGGCAGCCGGGTCTCGACGACGCGCTCGATCTGCTTCTCGGTGTGCCGCCGGTACGCGATGAGGTCGGCGATGCTGATCAGCGCCAGGTCGTGCTCGGCGGCGAACCTGCGCAGGTCGGGCAGGCGCATCATCGTGCCGTCGTCGTTGACCATCTCGCACAGCACGCCGGCCGGGCTCAGGCCGGCCATCGTCGCGAGGTCCACGGCGGCCTCGGTGTGCCCGGCCCGGCGCAGCACGCCGCCGTCCTTGGCCCGCAGCGGCACGATGTGCCCCGGGCGGGAGAGGTCGTCCGGCCGGGTGTCGGGCGAGGAGAGCAGCTTGATGGTGCGGGCCCGGTCGGCTGCGGAGATCCCGGTGGTACCGCCGAAGCGCGCGTCGACGGTCACCGTGTACGCGGTGCCGCGCCGGTCCTGGTTCGTGCGGTACATCGGCGGGAGGTCCAGCCGGTCGGCCTCGGCTTCGGTGATCGGCACGCAGATGTACCCGGAGGTGTAGCGCACCATGAACGCGACCAGCTCCGGCGTGGCGAACTCGGCCGCGAAGATCAGGTCGCCCTCGTTCTCGCGGTCCTCGTCGTCCACGACGATGACCGCCCGACCGGCGGCGATGTCCTTGACGGCCCGCTCGATCGGGTCGAGGCCGGTGACCGGGGCGCTCATGACCGGGCCTTTCCGAGCAGCTTCTCCACGTACTTCGCCATGATGTCGACCTCCAGGTTGACCCGCTCGCCGACGCCCTTGGCGCCGAGCGTGGTGAGCTTGAGCGTTGTCGGGATGAGCCCGACCGAGAACGTGTCGTCCGTGACGGACGCCACGGTCAGCGAGATCCCATCGACGGTGATCGAGCCTTTCTCGACCACGTAGCGGCCCAGCCCCTCCGGCAGCGCGAACGTCACCGTCTCCCACTGGTCGCCGGCCTCCCGCGACAGGATCGAGCCGACCCCGTCGACGTGGCCCTGCACGATGTGCCCGCCGAGCCGGGTGGCGACGGTCGCGGCGCGCTCGAGGTTCACCGGCGCGCCGGAGCTCAGCGCGCCGAGGGTCGAGCGCTTGAGCGTCTCGCCCATCACGTCCGCGGTGAACACGCCGTCCTCGTTGTCGACCACGGTCAGGCAGACCCCGTTGACGGAGATCGAGTCGCCGTGGGCGGCGTCGGAGGTCACGGTGGCCCCGCGGATCGCGAGCCGGGCGGAGTCGCCCAGCTCGTCGATCGCGACGACCGTGCCCAGCTCTTCGATGATGCCGGTGAACACTTGCTCACGCACCTTTCACTGTTGCCGTCAGGCGCACGTCCGGCCCGATCCTGGCAAGGTCGACAACGTCGAGCGTCAATGCTTCGGCGATGCTGGAAATTCCCGCGAAGCCCAGCGCCGCGGGTCCGGCGCCGAGCAGCTTGGGCGCGAGGTACGCCACGACCCGGTCCACCAGCCCCGCCGCCAGGAACGCGCCCGCCAGCGTCGGGCCACCCTCCAGCAGCGCGACGCGGACCCCGCGCGCGTACAGCTCGCGCAACATGGCGGGCAGGTCGGCCCGCCCGTCCTCCCCCGGCGCGACGACCCACGTCGGCGCCGAAGAGTCGAAAACCTGCAAACCGGATTCGGTACCCCGTGAGCCTGCGACGATCACGCGCAGCGGCTGGCGGGCCGCGAGCTCGCCCTCCGGCGACCGGACGGTCAGCTGCGGATCGTCGGCCAGCACGGTGCCGATCCCGGCGATGATCGCGTCCACGCCGCCGCGCAGCCGGTGCACGTCGGCCCGGGCGGCCGGCGACGTGATCCACTTGCTGGTGCCGTCGGCCGCGGCGGAGCGCCCGTCGAGCGTGGCCGCGAACTTCCAGATGACGTAAGGGGTGCCGCGCGTAACGGCGGTGAGCCAGCCCTCCATGGCGTCGTGGGCGAGCTCGTGCAGTACCGAACCCATGTCGACGACGACCCCGGCGGACCGCAACGTCTCGGCACCGCCCGCGGCCAGCGGGTTCGGGTCGCGGACGCCGACCACGACGCGCGCCACCCCCGCCGCGACCAGGGCGCGCGAGCACGGCCCGGTGCGCCCGGTGTGGTTGCAGGGCTCCAGCGTGACGTAGGCGGTGCCGCCCCGCGCCCGCTCCCCCGCCCGCTCGATCGCCCGCACCTCGGCGTGCGGCCCGCCGGCCGGCGCCGTGCGCCCCTCGCCGGCGATCCGCCCGTCGGGCCCGACGATGACGCAGCCGACGTTGGGGTTGGGGCTGGTCTCGCCGAGGCTCAGGCGCGCCAGGTCGATGGCGCGCCGCATGAACGTCTCGTCGTCTGCCATGTCCCTCTCCGCTGGTCCCTCATCCGCGTGGTTCGTGATCACACGCGGGGGGACGCCACGGAACCCGGCAAAGCGCCGGGGAGCGCGCAGCAGCCCACCGGACCGCCCGCGAACGGACGGCACCGGATCCCGCGCGCTGAACTCCCATCCGGACTATGACCGTCGGCCCTGGACTCACACCAGGTCCACCGGCCGATGGCTTCGACCGGGTCGCGGGCTTCCGGCCCGTGTCGGGCCGATTACCGCCGGTTCGGAATTTCACCGAGCCCCGCCAGCGCGTGGTGGGTACGTAACTTGAGTCTTGCACACAACCCCCGGTCCTTACCGGGTCAAGTCCGGGATGTGCGTCACAGCTCCACGGCGCTGCGGCGGTCGACCGCCACGTAGTTGCCGTTGTGCTTCTTGGCCACCTTCTTCATCTCGGTGGCGATCGCGATGATCTCCCGCGGGTCGGTGAAGTTCCCGCTCTCGGGCGTGCCGATGGCCACCCCGATCGACAGCGTGACCAGGTTGGGCTGCTGGACCTCCCCGGCGCGCGAGATCACCTCGATGTAGCCGCGCTCGGCGTCCACGGGGTCGTAGAGCGCGTCGGAGGCCGCCTGGAACTCGAGGATCGCCTTGGTCGTGAGCTCCTTGAGCTGCTCCGGCGTGCACACGACCAGGAAGTCGTCCCCGCCGATGTGCCCGAGGAACGCGGGCGGCAGCCCGACCTCGACGACGGCCCGGTGCAGGGCCCGGGCGAGCGAGATGATGAACTCGTCCCCGCGCGCGAACCCGTACACGTCGTTGACCGGCTTGAACCGGTCGATGTCGACGTGCGAGACCGCGAAATCGCTCCCCGCCCGCGCCCGGTCGGTGATCTCCCGCAGGATCCGCGTGTTGCCGGGCAGGCCGGTCAGCGGCGAGACCTCCCGGTTCTCCTGGTTGCGCCGCAGCGTGGAGCGCACCCGGGCGACCAGCTCCAGCGTGTCGAACGGCTTGACCAGGTAGTCGTCGGCACCCGCCTGCAGCCCGATCACCTTGTCGGCCGTCTGGCCCCGCGCCGTCAGCAGGATCACCGGCATCGAGGCGGTCATCGGATCGGCCCGCAGCCGCCGCGTGAGCTCGAGCCCGTTGAGCTGCGGCATCATCCAGTCCACGACGGCGAGCGCCGGCTTGTACTCCAGGATCAGCGCGAGCGCGGTGGCCCCGTCGTGCGCCAGCAGCGTGTCGAACCCCTCGAGGTTGAGATTGACCTCGATGAACCGCGCGATATCGGCATCGTCGTCAACCACGAGAATGACGTCACGTTCGCCCACTGCCGTCAGGTCTCCTCACCGCACCATGCAAGCCGTGCTGTTGGACCGTACCCCGCCGGTCGCGCTGCGTCAGCTCCCCGTTGCGATGGCCCGCAGCTTCCGCACGGCCGCCGCGGGGTCCTCGGCCCCATAGACCGCCGTCCCGGCGACGAACGTGTCGGCCCCCGCCTCGGCGCAGGCGTAGATCGTGTCGTCGGCAACGCCGCCGTCGACCTCGATGCGCAGCTCGAGATGCCCGCTGTCGATGTACCGCCGGGCGGCCCGGACCTTGTCCAGCAGCTGCGGCATGAACGCCTGGCCGCCGAAGCCGGCCTTGATCGTCATGATGAGCAGCAGGTCGAAGTGCGGCAGCAGCTCGAGGTACCCCTCGACGGCGGTGTCCCGGTCGATCGCCAGGCCGGCCCGGCTCCCCGCGGCCCGCAGGTCCTTGGCGATCGCCACCGGATCGGTGGCCGCCTCGGCGTGGAACGTGACGTTGTACGCCCCGGCGTTGGCGTAGTCGACCGCCCACCGGGCCGGGTCGGCGATCATGAGGTGACAGTCGAACGGCAGCGTGGTCGCCTTGCGCAGGCTCTGCACCACCGGCAGCCCTATCGTCAGGTTGGGCACGAAGTGGTAGTCCATGACATCCACGTGCAACCAGTCCGCGGCCCCTTCCACGGCCCGGGCCTCATCGGCCAGCCGAGCGAAGTCCGCAGCGAGAATCGAAGGCGCGATCACGTTGTCCGACACAGCGTGATGCTATCGGCCCGCCTACCTGGGCGCGTTCGTTCGGGTGTTGTCCGGCGGATCGGCCGCCGGGGCTGCGAGAATGGTCACCATGGATGTGGTCGAGGCGATCGTTGGCGATCACGTGCGGTTCGAACAGCTGCTGCGCGCGCTGCGGGTCCGCGACGTCGACCTGGACGCCGTGCGGGAGCGGCGCGCGGCGCTGCGGGCCGAGCTGGCGCACCTGCTCATCGGGCACGCGATCGCCGAGGAGTCGGAGGTCTACCCGAAGCTGCGCGAGCTCGCTGGCGGCGGGGCGCACGTCGAGCACGGCGCGGACGAGCACGTCGAGGGGCACCGCAGGCTGCTGGCGCTGCTCGACGTCGGCGACGTGCTGTCGCCCGCGTTCGACCGGGCCGTGGGCAAGCTGGCCAACTCGCTCGCGCACCACGTCGACGAGGAGGAGCGCACGCTGCTCAACGACGCGCGGCTCCACCTCGGCGGGGCCGCCCGCGAGGCGCTCGGCGCGGCCTGGCTCGCCGAGCGCGACCGGCTCATCGCGACGGGATGCGGCAGCCGCGCGGCCGTCGCGGCGCTCGTGCCGGACGCGCCCTCCGGAGTGCCTGCGCAGCGGCGATCGGCCGACGCCCCGCTACGCGGACCGGCGTAGGAGCGCCACGAACATCGCGTCGGTGCCGTGGCGATGCGGCCAGAGCTGCACCGTGGGCCCGCTGCCGATCTCCGGCAGCGAGGACGGCAGATACGGGCGGGCGTCCACGAGATCCACGTCGATCGGCGAGCGCCGGGCCGCCTCCGTGACCGAGACCTCCGTCTCCGCCTGGTGCGGCGAGCACGTCACGTAGGCGACGACGCCGCCCGGTCGTACCGCGGAGAAGGCCGCCTGCAACAGCTCCCGCTGCAGCCGGGTCAGCGGCGGCAGGTCCGACGGCTGGCGGCGCCACCGCGCCTCCGGGCGCCGGCGCAGCGCGCCGAGGCCCGTGCACGGCGCGTCGACCAGCACGCGGTCGAACGCGCCGAGCGGCAGGTCGGGGTCCTTGCCGACGTCGCGGCCGTCGGCGTTGATCGTGTAGACCGGCAGGCCCTTGGTGGCCTGGGCGACCAGCGCCGCCCGGTGGTGTGCCACCTCGACCGCGGTGACGTGCGCTCCCCGCTCCGCGGCGATCGCGCCGAGCAGGCCCGCCTTGCCACCGGGGCCGGCGCACAGGTCGAGCCAGCGCTCGTCCGGGCCGTCGAGCGGCGCCGAGGCGAGGACGGCGGCGACGAGCTGGCTGCCCTCGTCCTGCACGTGCGCCAGGCCCTCGCGGATCGCGGGGATCGAGCCGGGGTCGCCGCCACCGGACAGGATCACGGCATAGGGCGAGTAGCGGCCCACCGTGGCGCCCCGCAGGGAGGCGGCGAGGTCGGCGGTGGCGATGCGGCCGGGGCGGGCACAGAGGTGTACCGCCGCCGGAAGATTGTCGGCGTCGAGGGCCAGCTCCGCCTCGTCCAGCGAACCCAGGGCGTCGGTGAACGCGTTCACGATCCACTGCGGGTGCGCGTGCACGAGCGCGGCGCGGGCGGCCGGGTCGGCCGGGGCCAGGCGCTGCATCCACTCGGCGCGATCGGACTCGCCGACCCGGCGCAGGACCGCGTTGGCGAAGCCGGCGGCGCCCGGCACCAGCGAGCGGACCAGGTCGACCGTCGTCGCCACGGCCGCGTGCGCGCCCACGCGCATGTGCAGCAGCTGGTAGGCCCCGATCCGCAGCGCGTCGCGCACCGGCGGGTCGATGCGCTCGACCGCCCGGTCCGCGGCCGCGGCCACGATGGCGTCCAGGGTGCCGGTCTGGCGCAGCGCGCCGTACGTCAGCTCGGTGGCGAACGCCGCGTCGCGCCCGCTGACGCCGTTCTCGCGCAGCAGGCGCGGCAGGACCAGGTTGGCGTAGGCGTCGTCGCGGTGCACGGCGGCGACGGCCTCGTACGCGACCTCGCGCGCCGGGTCGATCGCCGGGCGGCCACCGCGCGGCGGCCGGGCGAGCCGGTCGTCCCGCCCGCCGGCCGGGCGCTGGCCGGGTCCGCGCCGGGGCGCAGACCTCATCAAGACACGCTCTCCATCAGCACACTCTCCCCCGACTCCACCCGGGCGCCGCGCGCCCAGGCGTCGGCGGGCATCGGCTTCTTGCCCGGCGCGGTGACCGTGCCGAGGACGACCGGGACCGTGCCGGTGCCGGCGAGCACCCGGTTGCGCTCGACGGTGAGCACCCCCGGCGCCGTCGCGGGCGGCCCGGCGATGACGGTGGCGGCGGTGAGCGGCGTCACGGGCCCGAGCTTGAGCCGCTCGCCCCGGAACGTCGTCCACGCGCCCGGCGCCGGCGTGCAGGCCCGGATCCGCCGGTCGACCGCGAACGCCGGATCGGCCCAGCGCACCGCCGCGTCCTCGACGGAAAGCTTCGGGGCGCCCGAGATGCCTTCATGCGGCTGCGGTACCGCGGACAGCGCACCGTCCCCGATCCCGTCCAGGACCCGCACGAGCAGCTCGGCGCCCGAGACCGAGAGCCGCTCCAGCAGGTCGCCGGAGGTGTCGCGCGGCCCGATCGGCTCGGTCAGCGTTCCGTAGACCGGGCCGGTGTCCAGCCCCTCCTCCAGCAGGAAGACGCTGGCCCCGGTGATCTCGTCGCCGTGCAGGACGGCGTGCTGCACGGGCGCGGCGCCCCGCCAGGCGGGCAGCAGCGAGAAGTGCAGGTTGACCCAGCCGTGCCGCGGGATGTCGAGGGCGGCCCGCGGTACAAGCGCGCCGTATGCCACCACCGGCGCGCAGTCCGGCTCCAGGGCGCGCAGCTGCTCGAGGAACTCCGGGTCCCGCGGCTTGGCCGGGGTCAGCACCGGGATGCCCCGCTCGCTCGCCCAGGCGCTGACCGGGGAGGGCACGAGCTGGCGGCCCCGGCCGGAGGGCGCGTCGGGGCGTGTGACGACCGCCACGAGCTCGTGCTGCGAGGCGGCGATGGCGTCGAGGGCGGGCACGGCCACGGCCGGGGTCCCCGCGAAGACCAGCCTCACCGGATGCCGAACAGTCCGTGCGGGCTGGCCTTGACGACTGGCGGCGCATCGGGGTTGTACCACTCGGCCGCCCGGATCTCCTTCATCGCCTGCTTGCGCCG
This sequence comes from Dactylosporangium darangshiense, assembly GCF_039537565.1. Taxonomy (NCBI): domain Bacteria; kingdom Bacillati; phylum Actinomycetota; class Actinomycetes; order Micromonosporales; family Micromonosporaceae; genus Dactylosporangium; species Dactylosporangium darangshiense. Next base: position 193,981 of record NZ_BAABAT010000019.1, on the reverse strand, counting down.
CTCGGCGTCGAGCCGGTCGACGAACAGCACCCCGTCGAGGTGGTCGGTCTCGTGCTGCGCGCAGCGGGCCATCAGCCCGGTGCCGACGACCTGGATCGCCTCGCCGTGCTTGTCGAAGCCCTTGGCGATGACGTTCTGCCGCCGCTTGGTGTCGACGTACACCCCCGGGATGGACAGGCAGCCTTCGGGGCCGTCCTGCTCCTCCTCGTCGGGGAACTCGAGAACCGGGTTGATCAGGTGCCCGACGACGTCGTCGACGTCGAAGGTGAACACCCGCAGCCCGACCCCGATCTGCGGGGCGGCGAGCCCGGTGCCGTTCTGCTGGCGCATCGTGTCGAGCAGGTCGCTCACGAGCTTGCGCAGCTCCTTGTCGAAGTCGACGACCGCGTCGGCGGGCGTGCGCAGCACAGGGTCGCCGAACAGGCGGACGGACTGGACGGTCAAGCGGCACCTCATTTGTCCGATTTGCAAGTTTCCCCGAATTCGGGTCGTTCAAGTCTAGGCTAGTGCTGTCACCACGAACGCTGACCGGATGGTGACGTTCGCGGTTCCTCGCCGCGCGATGCGGTCGAGCGACTCCTCATCACGGTGAATGGTGAGGCGGGCCACAGCCGGCCAGCGGATCCGTCACCGTCGGACCGCCCACGCAACGTGGCCGGCGACGACGGCGCGGATCACGCCGGGACGACCCGGCACCAGGTAGGTGCCGACCGACTCGACGGTGCGTAACGGCGCGCGGCAGGACTGCCGCCGCGGTGCGGACGCCGCCTCGGTTGGCTCCAGGAGTCCGAGTGGCGATGGTGGCGGCCGCGAAGAGGTCGCGATGCCCGCCGGTGCGGCACCATCCCGCGACGCCGTCGCGGGAACCGCGCCGTGGTGCAGCCTGTCCGGCGCCGCTTTGCGGCGGCGAACCAGGCATCGGCGTAGCGCCGCAGCACCGATCGGGCTCCGACTGTGTCCAGGTCGCCGAAGGTGGCCGGCCCCGCCGCGGTGAGTTCGCGGCACAACGCCTGATAGGACGCGAGCGGCGAATCGCCGTGCCGCCTTCGCCGGCTATTGATCTCCAGCACACAAGCCCAGACATCACCGGCCGACCGCAACAACCCGTAACAGCGGCCTCGTTGGGCCCGAGTCAGACGCAGCCCGACCCTGGCGGTGCGAAGCACCACCGGTGGGGCATCCGAATCGCGTCGGCGAGGCATGCCGCGATCCCATCACATGGGTACGACAAAACGGTGCCCAGCGGAAGCGGTCGGCACCGGCGGGGGCGCATTACCGTTGGAGCGTGTCCGACACGCCTCGCGTCTCGTTGCGGTCGTTGCTGCCCTACCTTCGCGATCACCGGGCCACCCTCGTCGTCGTCGGGGTCCTCTCCCTCTTCGGTTCCGTCACCACCCTCGCCCAGCCGCTGCTCACCCGGCAGGTCCTCGACGGCCTGCAGGCCTCGCACCCGGTGTGGCGCACCGTCGCGTTGCTCGTCGTGGTGCTCGCCGCCGTCGCGCTGCTCAACGCGCTGCGCGACTTCCTGCTCCAGCGCACCGCCGAAGGACTGGTGCTCACCTCGCGCCGGCGGCTGACGCGGCACCTGCTGCGGCTGCCCATCAGCGAGTACGACCAGCGCCGCACCGGCGACCTGCTCTCCCGCGTCGGCGCGGACACCACCCTGCTGCGGGCGGTCGTCACCTCGGGCCTGTTCGAGACGGTCACCGGCGCCGTCATGGTGGCCGGCGCCGCGACCGCGATGGTGCTGCTCGACCCGATCCTGTTCCTCACCGCCGGCGGCGGGCTGGCGCTCGGGCTGTCGATCGCGGTGGTGTTCTCCCGCCGCGTGCGCCCGGCGTCGGAGGCGGCGCAGGCGCGCATCGGCGAGATGACCAGCGCCGTCGAGCGGGCGCTGTCGGCCGCGCGCACGATCCGGGCCAGCAACGCCGAGGAGCGCGAGATCGCCACCGTCGAGTCGAGCGCCGAGGAGGCGTACGAGGCGGGCGTGCGCATCGCCCGCCTGCAGGCGCTCGTCGGCCCGGCCAGCATCGCCGCGATCCAGGGCGCGTTCCTGCTGCTGCTCGGCGTCGGCGGCGCGCGGGTGGCCGCCGGCACGATCAGCGTCGGCGACCTCGTGGCGTTCGTGCTGTACCTGTTCTTCCTGGTCATGCCGCTGGGGCAGGCCCTGCACGCCTACACGCAGCTGCAGACGGGCCTGGGCGCCCTGCAACGGATGGAAGACATCCTGGCGGTACCCCTGGAGCCCGACGCCGGCACCGCAGGCCCCGCCGGCGGCCTGCTGGCGGTGTCCTTCGACCGCGTCACCTTCGGGTACGCGGCCGCGTCCGAGCCGGTGCTGTCCGACGTGTCGTTCACGGTCCCCTACGGCACGCGCACCGCCCTGGTCGGCCCGTCCGGCGCCGGCAAGTCCACGCTGCTGCAGCTGGTCGAGCGCTTCTACGACGTGACCGGCGGCGCGGTGCGGGTGGCCGGTGTCGACGTGCGCGAAATGCCCCGGCAGGCGCTGCGGGCCCAACTCGGGTACGTCGAGCAGGAGGCGCCCGTCCTCGCCGGCACACTGCGGGAGAACCTGCGCCTGACGATGCCCGGCGCGAGCGAGGCGCAGATGCTGTCGGTGCTGGCCGCCGTCAACCTCACCGACATCGTCGGGCGCACGCCGCAGGGCCTGGACGCCCAGGTCGGCGAGGGCGGCGTGCTGCTGTCCGGCGGCGAGCGCCAGCGGCTCGCGATCGCGCGCACCTTGCTGGCCGCGCCGCCGATCCTGCTGCTCGACGAGCCGACGTCCAACCTGGACGCCCGCAACGAGGTGGCGCTGCGCGAGGCCATCGACACCGTCGCCCGCGACCGCACGATGATCGTCGTGGCGCACCGCCTGTCGACGGTCGTGGACGCGGACCAGATCGTCGTCCTCGAGGCCGGCCGCGTCGCCGCCGTCGGCCGGCACGAGGAGCTGCTCGAGACCAGCCCGCTGTACCGCGAGCTGGCCACCAACCAGCTCCTGGTCGCATGAGCCCCGACAACGCGCCCGCCTGGGTCGTCGCCGGCCCTCCGGGCGCCGGCAAGTCCACGGTCGCCGCCCTGCTGCTGCGCCTGCTCGCCCCGACGCCCGCCCTGCTGGACAAGGACACCGTCTACGGCGACTTCGTCGCGGCCACCCTCGCCGCCGCGGGCCGCCCACCGGGCGAGCGCGAGGGCCCGTGGTACGACGCCAACATCAAGCTCCACGAGTACGCCGGCCTGGCCGCGACGGCCCGCGAGATCCGCGCGCACGGCTGTCCAGTGCTGCTGTCGGCCCCGTTCACCGGCCAGATCTCCGACCCGGCCCGCTGGGCGTCGTTCGTGTCCGCACTCGGCGGCGAGCCGGTGCGCCTGGTGTGGGTCCGCTCCGACGCGCAGACGCTGCGCTCGCGGCTGACGGCCCGCGGCTCCTACCGCGACGGCCAGAAGCTGGCCCGCTGGCCGGAGTTCCTGGCCGCGATCCCGCCGGACCGCCCACCGGCGGTGCCACACCTGGAGGTCGACAACCGCGCCGGCGCCCCGCCACTCCTGGAGACCCTCCGCTCAGCCCTGACCTGACGCCCCGCGCACCACTCCCACGCGACACCACGGCATCGACCACCGTCCACGCACCGCCGCACCCTCACCTCGGCCTCGACCTGAACACATGATCGTGGAGACAAACGCCGACAGGCCCCGCCCGGCTGGCATTTGCCCGTATTTATCGCCTGACGAGGAATAAATCCGACAAGTCGTGGCGCGGAGCGCCCGACTTGTCGGGAACCAAACAAAACCAGAGCGACCAGAGCGACTAGAGCAGGTTGAGTGGGTCGATCTGGATGCGCACCGGGTCGGCGGACTTGCGCACCGAGCGCGCCCCGGCCGCCGCCTTGAGCGACAGCGCGAGCGCCTTGCCGGCCGACCGGGCGGTGCGGACCAGCATGCGCTCCTGGCCCTCGGCGGCGGGTACCGGACCGAGCACCTCGGCGCCCGGCGGCAGCTCGGCCAGCGACAGCAGCTCGGCCACCGCCGCGGCCGGCCCGGTCAGGGCGGCGATGCGCACCGCGGGAGGAAAGCCCAGCTCGCGGCGGTCGGCGAGCTCCCGCGCGGCCAGCCAGGCCGGGTCGAAGCGCAGCAGGGCCTGTACCGCCGGCAGGCCCCCGTCGGCGACGACCACGACCGGCGCGGCGGCGCGGGCCAGGGACGCCGCGGCGAACCAGCGGCGCAGCGCCTCCTCGGTGCCCCGCAGGTCGGCGCGGGTGAGGAAGGCCCACGCGTCGAGCAGCAGGATCGCGCCGTAGCCGCCGTCGGCCACTGGCTCGGCGCCGGGGGTGGAGACGACGAGGGCGGGCTCCCGCGGTACCGAGGAAAGGACCTCGTCCCGGCCCGACGTGCGCACGACCGTGCCGGGGAAGGCGCGCGCCAGCTCCTCGGCGGTGCGGCGGGCGCCGACGACCGCGGCGCGCAAGCGGCGGCCGCCGCACTCGGGGCAGGCGTGGCCGGCGGCGGGGCGGCCGCACCAGCGGCACGACGGGACGCCGTCCGCGGCGGGCAGGGCCAGCGGGCCGGAGCAGTGTGCGCAGCGCGCGGGGGTGTAGCAGTCGGCGCAGGCGACCGCGGGCAGGTAGCCGCGGCGAGGGACCTGGATGAGCACCGGGGCGCCGCCGGCCAGGGCGTCGCGCGCGGCCCGCCACGCGACGGACGGCAGGCGCGCGGCGGCCGCCTGCGGGTCGCGGGCGCGCTCGTGCTCGCCGACGGTGAGCACCCGGGGCATGCGCCGGCGCAGCTCGTCGCGGGCGGCGCCGACCTCGATCGCCCAGCCGGTCTCGACGAGCTGCTGTGCCTCCGCGGTACGACCGAAGCCGCCCACGATCGCCGCGCAGCCCTCCTGCTCGGCGCGGGCCAGCAGGACCTGCCGCGCGTGCGGGTAGGGCGCGCGCGGCTCGCTGTGCAGGTCGTCGCCGTCGTCCCAGATCGCGACCAGGCCCAGCGCGGCGACCGGGGCGAACGCGGCGGCCCTCGTGCCGATGACGATCCCGGCGGTACCGCGGGACGCCGCCAGGAACCGCTTGTACCGCTCGGCGGGGCCCAGCGCGGCGGACAGCGCGACATGATGCCCGGGCCCGCCGAGGACGCGCAGCAGCGCGGCGTCGAGGCGGTCGAGGTCGCGGGCGTCGGCGACGACGATGAGCGCGCCGCGGCCGGCGAGCAGCGCGGTGGCGGCGGCCTCGGCGAGGCGTGCCGGCCAGTCCTCGCCGGGCATGGCGGTCCAGACGGCGCGCGGCATCCGGCCGCCGGCGAGGGCCCGCAGCAGCGCGGCGCCGGCCGTGTAGCGGGCCCAGCCGTCGGGCGGGACGGCCGGCGCGTCGAGTTCGGGTGCGGTCGCGGGCGGGGCGGTCTCGGCCCTGGCGTGCCGCGGCGGGACGGCCAGGCGCAGCACGTCGGAGAGGGTGCCGGCGTAGCGGTCGGCGATCTCGCGGGCCAGGCGCGCGACCTGCGGTGTCAGCACGGGTTCGGCCGACACGGCGCGCTCGAGGAAGTGCAGCCGGCCCTCGTGCTCGGTCTCGGCGGTGCGCTCCAGGACGAAGCCGTCGACGAGCTGGCCGGCGAAGCGGACCCGGACGCGGGTGCCCGGCAGGGCCGTGCCGGCGGCGTTGTGCGGCACGAGGTAGTCGAAGGGCCGGTCGAGGTGCGGCAGCGGGCTGTCGACGCACACGCGCGCGATCGGGGAATCGTCGGCGGCGCGTTTCGGGGGCGCCTCGGCGCGGGCGGCGCGGGCCCGGCCGCCGGCATTTCCGGCAATGCGCTCGGCGGCGGCGCGCGGCTTGGCGTCCGACTCGGGGAAGAGCGCCGCCTCGACATCGGCCGAGGCCGACTCAATGGGCTCCGACCGGTCATCGCCGGGCGGTGACGCAATAGGCTCCGCTCGATCGGCGACCGGATCGGAGAATGACGTTGGCCGATCAATCCGGGGTGCGGGCTGATCGGCCAACGTCGGGTTGCTGTTGGAGCGTCAGGCGCCGGCGGCGGACTTCAGCTCGGACGTGCGGCTGGCCTGCTCCCACGTGAAGCCGGGCAGCTCGCGGCCGAAGTGCCCGTAGGCGGCCGTCTGCTGGTACACCGGCTTGAGCAGGTCCAGGTCGCGGATGATCGCGGCCGGGCGCAGGTCGAAGACCTCGTTGATGGCCTTCTCGATCCGCTCGACCGGCACGACCTCGGTGCCGAAGGTCTCGACGAACAGCGAGACCGGGTGCGCCTTGCCGATGGCGTAGGCGACCTGGACCTCGCAGCGCTCGGCCAGGCCGGCGGCCACGACGTTCTTGGCGACCCAGCGCATCGCGTAGGCGGCGGAGCGGTCGACCTTGGACGGGTCCTTGCCGGAGAAGGCGCCGCCGCCGTGGCGGGCGTAGCCGCCGTAGGTGTCGACGATGATCTTGCGGCCGGTGAGGCCGGCGTCGCCCATCGGGCCGCCGATCTCGAAGCGGCCGGTCGGGTTGACCAGCAGCCGGTAGCCGTCGGTCTCCAGGCCCAGGCCCTCGAGCTCGGGGGCGATGACGTGCTCGCGCACGTCCGGGGTCAGCAGCGAGTCGAGCGAGATGTCCGGGGCGTGCTGGCTGGACACCACGACGGTGTGCAGGCGCACCGGGCGCAGGCCGTCGTACTCGATGGTGACCTGCGTCTTGCCGTCCGGGCGCAGGTAGGGGATGGTGCCGTCCTTGCGCACCGCGGACAGGCGGCGGGCCAGGCGGTGCGCGAGCGCGATCGGCAGCGGCATGAGCTCGGGCGTCTCGCTGCACGCGAAGCCGAACATCATGCCCTGGTCGCCGGCGCCCTGCAGGTCCAGCGCGTCGCCGCCGGCGCCCTCACGGACCTCGATCGCCGAGTCCACGCCCTGCGCGATGTCGGGCGACTGGGAGCCGATCGACACGCTCACGCCGCAGGAGGCGCCGTCGAAGCCCTTCTTCGACGAGTCGTAACCGATGCCCAGGATCGTCTCGCGGACGATCTTGGCGATGTCGGCGTAGGCGCTGGTGGTCACCTCACCCGCGACGTGGACCTGGCCGGTGGTGATCAGCGTCTCAACGGCCACCCGGCTGCGCGGGTCCTGCGTGAGGAGCGCGTCCAGGACGCCGTCACTGATCTGATCGGCGATCTTGTCGGGGTGACCTTCGGTGACCGACTCTGACGTGAAAAGGCGGCGTGCCAACGGTGCTCCTAGGGGTTACGGCGTTCGACAGTTGATTCCGCCAGAGTGTACGACCTGGCGGTCGGGTATTGGTCGCGGACCCGTCATCACGCCCGGCGCCACACTGCACCAGCAGCGCTGCGATCAGGCAAAACGGTCAGCGACTCGATCTAAAATCCTATCAGCCAGATCGTCTTTGGAGAGTTCTGGCAATGCGTCCTGGCTACCGTCCGCACCGAGGATCACCGCCTGGTTGTGCTCGGCGCCGAACGTCTTGGCCATGCCGACCTCGTTGACCACGATGAGGTCGGCGCGCTTACGCAACAGCTTCTCGTGCCCGGCGGCCAGCGCCACCGACAGCTCCGCCGTCTCGGCGGCGAACGCGACGAGCACCTGGCCGTCGGGCTTGGCCGCGCCCAGCTCGGCGGCGATGTCCGGGTTGGTGACCAGCTCGATCACCGGCGCCGCGCCATCCACCTTCTTGATCTTGCTGGCCGCGAACGTCGCCGGCCGGAAGTCGGCGGGCGCCGCGGCCATCACCACGGCGTCGGCGGCCTTCGCGGCGGTGACCACGGCCACCCGCAGCTGCTCGGTGGTCTCCACCCGCACCACGTCGGCACCGGCCGGGTCGGGCAGCGCGACGTTGGCGGAGATGAGCGTCACGCGCGCGCCCCGGGCGATCGCGGCGCGGGCGATGGCATAGCCCTGCTTGCCCGACGACCGGTTGCCGATGAAGCGCACCGGGTCGATCGGCTCGCGGGTGCCGCCCGCGGTGACCACCACGTGCCGTCCGGCCAGGTCGGGCGCGGTCGCGCCCCGGCGCAGCAGGCGGGTCGCGGCGGCGAAGATCTCGGCCGGCTCGGGCAGCCGGCCCTTGCCGGTGTCGGCACCCGTCAGCCGCCCGACGGCGGGCTCGAGGACCACGGCGCCGCGCGAGCGCAGGGTGGCGACGTTGGCCTGCGTGGCCGGGTGCTCCCACATCTCGGTGTGCATCGCCGGCGCGAACAGCACCGGGCACCGGGCGGTGAGCAGCGTGTTGGTGAGCAGGTCGTCGGCCAGGCCGGTCGCGGCCTTGGCGAGCAGGTCGGCGGTGGCCGGTGCGATGACGACCAGGTCGGCCTCGCGGCCGAGGCGGACGTGCGGCACCTCGTGGGCACCGGTCCAGACGTCGGTGCTGACCGGCTGCCCGGACAGCGCGGCCCAGGTGGCCTCGCCGACGAAGGTGAGCGCCGCGGCTGTGGGCACGACCCGGACCCGGTGGCCCGACTCGGTCAACAGCCGCAGCAGCTCGCACGCCTTGTAGGCGGCGATACCGCCAGCCACGCCGAGGACGACACGAGGCCGTTCCCCGGTGTGGCGGTCGGGCATCGTCTGGCTCAGGGGGTCTCTTCGATGCGCTCGGCGGTCAGCAGCCCGCTGTTGATCTCGCGCAGGGCGATGGAGAGCGGCTTCTCCTGCGGCGTGGTCTCCACGAGCGGACCCACGTATTCGAGGAGGCCCTCACCCAGCTGGCTGTAGTAGGCATTGACCTGGCGGGCACGCTTCGCCGCGAAAATCACCAGGGCGTACTTCGACGTCGTCTTTTCCAGAAGCTCGTCGATCGGCGGGTTGGTGATCCCCTGCGGGTCTGCCACGGTTCCGGCCACGGAAAAACCTCAACACTTTCGCAAAATTGACGGCTCTTGGGAGCGTCGGACAGCTCACGAACCTGACAACCTTACCAGAGCTGCAACAACGCCGACGCGCCCGGACCGAGGTCCGGGCGCGTCGGGTCGATGTACCGGTCCGGGGGGACCGCCGGGCGGGTCACTTACCGCCGGCGAACTCCCCGAGCAGGGCCTTGCGCTGCTGGTCGCCCAGGCCGCGCAGGCGGCGGCTCTCGGCGATCTTCAGCTTCTCCATGATCTGCGTTGCCCGGATCTTGCCGATGCCGGGCATCGCCTGCAGCACGGCCGAGACCTTGAGCTTGCCGACGACATCGTCGGACTCGGCACGATCGATCACGGCAGCAAGGGTCGTCTTGCCCTGCTTGAGTTGCTCCTTCAGCTCAGCGCGAGCCTTGCGGATCTCAGCCGCCTTTTCCAAAGCGGCCGCGCGCTGTTCCGGGCTCAGTGACGGGAGCGGCACCAGGTCTCCTCAGGTCCCTTGAAAAAAGTGTTGATGGTCTAGCGCCGGGAAAACTAGCGGTCAGAAGCCATTTCGGCAACGTCGGAAGGCAAGATCGACGCCTTGTGAAGATTCGATGATCACGCAGTGACCGCAATTGCGGACGCACAGGATTCGCGCGCGCGGTCCGCCGCGGCCCGAAGCGCCGACACTTCCGGGCCCGCCGAGAGGACCTCGCGGGACCACGACGGCAGCACCAGCCCGAGCGCGTCGCCGAACACGGCGCGCAGATCTTCGGCCCGCCCGCCCTGCGCGCCGAGGCCCGGCGCGAGGATCGGTCCATTGAGATCGGTCAGCCTCAGCCCGGTCGTCCCGACGGTCGCGCCGATGACCGCGCCGACGCTGCCCATGGGGCTCACACCCGCGTTGACCTGCGAAATCTCGTCGACGATCACCTGTGCGACGGTACGCCCGTCCCCCGCGACGGCCCGCTGCACGGAGGCGCCCTCGGGGTTGGAGGTCATCGCCAGCACGAACGCGCCGAGGCCGTTGCGCTGGGCTTTGTCGATGATCGGGGCCAGCGAGCCGAAGCCGAGGTACGGACTCACGGTGACCGCGTCGGCGCACAGCGGGGACGCCGGATCGAGGTAGGCGTCGGCGTACGCGGCGGCCGTCGAGCCGATGTCACCCCGCTTGACGTCGAGGATCACGAGGCTGCCCGACCCGCGCAACTGTCGGATAACCGACTCAAGGACGGCTATGCCCCTGGAGCCGAAACGCTCAAAAAAGGCGGACTGGGGCTTGATCGCCGCGACCCGTCCGGCCAGGGCCTCCCCCACCGTCCGACCGAACGATTCCAGGCCCTTGACATCGTCGGAGAGGCCCCAACCGGCCAGCAGGGAGGGGTGAGGGTCGATGCCCACGCACAGCGGCCCCAGCGCGTCCATGGCGGCCCGCAGCCGGGCGCCGAAGGGTTTGGTCACGTCATGCTCCTCGTCGCGGCGACGGCGCCGCGGACCAGCCGCGGGCCGTGGAAGATGAATCCGGTGTACAGCTGGACGAGGGCGGCGCCGGCCTCGAGCATCCGCTGCGCGTCGTCCGGCCGCGTGATCCCGCCCACGCCGACGACGGGCAGGCCGCTCTCCTTGGCCACGAAACGCACCACCTCCAGCGCGCGGGGCGCCAGTGGCCGGCCGCTGAGCCCGCCGGCCTCGGTCGTGCTCACGCCGGGCCGCTCGACCGTGGTGTTGGTCGCGATGAGCCCGGCCACACCCACGCCGAGGCACACGTCGAGCAGGTCGCCCAGGGCGGCGTCGGTCAGGTCCGGCGCGACCTTCACCAGGATCGGCACCGGGCCGCCCAGCGAAAGCGCCTCGGCGCGCAGCGCGCCCAGCAGCGCCGACAGGTGCTCCTTGTCCTGCAGCTCCCGCAGGCCGGGCGTGTTCGGGGAGCTGACGTTGACGGCGAAGTAGGAGCCCAGGCCGTACAGCTGCCGGAAGCTGTGGACGTAGTCCTCCACGGCGCCGGTGAGCGGGGTCACCTTCGACTTGCCCAGGCTGATGCCCAGGGGCACCGGCAGCGGCCCCAGGGCGCGCAGCCGGGCCGCCAGCGCGTCCGCGCCGGCGTTGTTGAACCCCATCCGGTTGACGACCGCCTCGTACTGCGGCAGCCGGAACAGCCGGGGCCGGTCGTTGCCCGGCTGCGCGTGCTGCGTGACGGTGCCCACCTCGACGAAGCCGAAGCCCAGGCGCGGCCAGGCGCCCAGCGCCCGGCCGTCCTTGTCCATGCCGGCGGCGAGGCCGACCGGGTTGGGGAAGTCGACGCCGAACACGGTGCGCCGCGCCCCGGGCGGGCTGTAGGCCCGCCGCGCCCGGGGCAGGCGCGCCAGCACGCGCAGGGTCCGCTCGTGCACCGCCTCGGCGTCGCCGCCGTTCATCCGGAACAGCGCCGGGCGGACCGCCCGCTCGTAGAAGCTCACCGCGCTTCCCGCAGGGCCGCATGCAGCTCCTGCAGGGGCCGCACGGACATCTCGCCGCGGATGAGCGCCTCGATGCCCATGACCGCGGCCGCGGCGCCCGGCAGCGTGGTGATGCACGGGATGTCGCTCACCACGGCCGCGCTGCGGATCTCGTAGCCGTCCTGGCGGCCGCTGGAGCCCTGCGGCGTGTTGATGACGAGGGCGACGTCGCCGTCCGCGATCAACGACACCGCGTTGCGCCCGCCGCCTTCTTCAAAGTGCTTCGGCACGATCTCGCACGCCACCCCGTAGCGGCGCAGCACCTCGCCGGTGCCGGCGGTGGCGACGATCGCGAAGCCCAGGTCGGCCAGGCGCTTGACCGGGAACACGATCCCGCGCTTGTCCCGGTTGGCGACCGTGACCAGCACCGTGCCCGAGGTCGGCAGCGAGCCGTACGCCGCCGCCTGCGACTTGGCGAACGCGTGGCCGAAGGACGGGTCGATGCCCATCACCTCGCCGGTCGACTTCATCTCCGGGCCGAGCAGGTTGTCCACGCCCTTGCCCTCGGCGGTGCGGAAGCGCTTGAAGGGCAGCACCGCCTCCTTCACCGCGATCGGGGCGTGCTCGGGCAGGGCGCCGCCGTCGCCGTCGGCCGGCAGCAGCCCCTCCGCGCGCAGGTCCGCGATCGTGGCGCCGAGCGCGATGCGGGCGGCCGCCTTGGCCAGCGGTACCGCCGTCGCCTTCGACACGAACGGCACGGTGCGCGAGGCGCGCGGGTTGGCCTCCAGCACGTACAGCACGTCGTCCTTCAGCGCGTACTGCACGTTGAGCAGGCCACGCACGCCGATGCCCCGGGCGATGGCGGCCGTGTAGCGGCGCACCTCCGCCAGGTGTACCGCGGCGAGCGTGATCGGCGGCAGCGCGCACGAGGAGTCGCCGGAGTGGATGCCGGCCTCCTCGATGTGCTCCATGACCCCGCCGAGGTACACCTCGCCGGTCGCGTCGCACAGCGCGTCGACGTCGATCTCGATGGCATCGTCGAGGAAGCGGTCGACGAGCACCGGGTGCGCCGGTGAGATCTCGGTCGCCCGCCCGATGTAGTCGCGCAGCGTCGGCTCGTCGTAGACGATCTCCATGCCGCGGCCGCCGAGCACGTAGGACGGGCGCACCAGCACCGGGTAGCCGATCTCGTCGGCGATGAGCTTGGCCTCCGGGAACGTGGTGGCGGTCCCGTGCGCCGGCGAGCGCAGTCCGGCCTCGGTCAGCAGCTTGCCGAACAGGCCGCGGTCCTCGGCGAGGTCGATGGCGGCCGGCGAGGTGCCCACGATCGGCACGCCGGCGCGCTCGAGGCGTTCGGCCAGGCCCAGCGGGGTCTGCCCGCCCAGCTGCACGATCACGCCCACGACGCCGGGGCCGCCCGCCGCGCGGCCGGAGCCGTCCTCGGCGTGGAAGACCTCGAGCACGTCCTCGAAGGTCAGCGGCTCGAAGTACAGCCGGTCGGCGGTGTCGTAGTCGGTGGACACCGTCTCCGGGTTGCAGTTGACCATGACGGTCTCGTAGCCCTTGGCGCGCAGGGCCATGACCGCGTGCACGCACGAGTAGTCGAACTCAATGCCCTGGCCGATGCGGTTGGGGCCGGAGCCCAGGATGATCACCTTCGGGCGGTCCGACGGGGTGACCTCGGTCTCGTCCTCGTAGGTGCTGTAGTGGTACGGCGTGCCGGCGGCGAACTCGGCGGCGCAGGTGTCCACCGTCTTGTACACCGGCCGCAGCCCCAGCCGGTGGCGCAGCGAACGCACCCCATCCTCGCCGGCGAACTCCGGGCGCAGCGCCGCGACCTGCCGGTCGGACAGGCCGGCCCGCTTCGCACGGCGCAGCAGCGGCAGGTCGAGCACGGCCGCCTCGACGATCTCGGCGCGCAGCTCGACGAGCGCGGCGAGCTGGTCGACGAACCACGGGTCGAAGCCGGACACCTCGGCGACCTCGGCGACGGTGTGCCCCTGGCGCAGCGCGAGCTCGGCGGTGTAGAGGCGCCCGTCGTGCGGAATGCGCAGATCGTGCAAAACAGATTTGTCTGTTTTGTCCGGTACCGTCCAGAAACCGCCGGCCTTCGTCTCCAGCGACCGCATGGCCTTGCCCAGGGCCTCGGCGAAGGTCCGCCCGAGCGACATCGCCTCGCCGACCGACTTCATGGTCGTGGTCAGCTCGGCGTCGGCGCCGGGGAACTTCTCGAAGGCGAAGCGCGGGATCTTCACCACGACGTAGTCCAGCGACGGCTCGAAGGCGGCCGGCGTCTTGAGGGTGATGTCGTTGGGGATCTCGTCCAGGGTGTAGCCGATGGCGAGCTTCGCGGCGATCTTCGCGATCGGGAAGCCGGTCGCCTTGCTGGCCAGGGCGCTGGAGCGCGACACCCGCGGGTTCATCTCGATGACGACCAGCCGGCCAGTGCCCGGGTGGACCGCGAACTGGATGTTGCAGCCGCCGGTGTCGACCCCGACCTCGCGCAGCACGGCGATGCCGAGGTCGCGCAGCCGCTGGTACTCCACGTCGGTCAGCGTCATCGCCGGCGCGACGGTCACCGAGTCGCCGGTGTGCACGCCCATCGCGTCGACGTTCTCGATCGAGCACACGACCACGACGTTGTCGTGCTTGTCGCGCATGAGCTCGAGCTCGTACTCCTTCCAGCCGAGCACGCTCTCCTCGATGAGCACCTCGTGCACCGGCGAGGCGGCGAGGCCGCCGCCGGCGAGCCGCTCGAGGTCCTCCGGGGTGTGCGCCATGCCGGAGCCCAGGCCGCCCATGGTGAAGGAGGGGCGGATGACGACCGGCAGACCGAGGTCGGCGACGGTCGCGTGCACCTCCTCCATGGAGTGGCAGACCCGCGAGCGGGGCGTGTCGCCGCCGGCGCGGGCCACGATGTCCTTGAACAGCTGGCGGTCCTCGCCGCGGCGGATCGCCTCGATGTCGGCGCCGATGAGCTCCACGCCGTACTTGTCGAGCACGCCGGCCTCGTGCAGCGCCACGGCGGTGTTGAGCGCCGTCTGGCCGCCCAGCGTGGCCAGCAGCGCGTCGGGGCGCTCGCGGGCGATGACCTGCTCCACGAACTCGGGCGTGATCGGCTCGACGTAGGTGGCGTCGGCGAACTCGGGGTCGGTCATGATCGTCGCCGGGTTGCTGTTGACCAGGCTGACGCGCAGGCCTTCGGCCCGCAGCACACGGCACGCCTGCGTGCCGGAGTAGTCGAACTCGCACGCCTGGCCGATGACGATCGGGCCGGAGCCGATGACGAGGACGTGCCGGAGGTCGGTGCGCTTAGGCATTGTTCTGCATCAGCTCCGCGAATCGATCGAACAGGTAATCCGCGTCGTGCGGCCCCGCTGCCGCCTCCGGGTGGTACTGCACGGTGAAGGCCGGCACGTCGAGGCAGCGCAGGCCCTCGACCACGTTGTCGTTGAGGCACACGTGGCTCACCTCCACGGCGCCGAACTCGGTCGCCACGCGGCCCTCGAGGGGCGCGTCGACCGCGAAGCCGTGGTTGTGGCTGGTCACCTCGACCTTGCCGGTGGTGCGGTCCAGCACCGGCTGGTTGATGCCCCGGTGGCCGTACCCGAGCTTGTAGGTGCCGAACCCCAGCGCCCGGCCCAGAATCTGGCTGCCGAAGCAGATGCCGAACAACGGGATGCGGGCCGCCATGACCGCCCGGGCCAGCGCGACCGGCCCGTCGGCGGTGGCGGGGTCGCCCGGGCCGGGCGAGAAGAAGACCGCATCGGCGCCGAGAGCCCGGATGTCCTCGATGGTGGCCGAGGCCGGCAGCACGTGGGTGGTCACCCCGCGGGCGGCCAGGCGCCGGGGCACGTTGCGCTTGATGCCCAGGTCGATGGCCGCGACCGTGAGCCGGTGCTCGCCTTCGGCCTGCACGGTGTACCGCTGCGGCGTCGTGACCTCGGCGGACAGGTCGGCGCCGAGCATCTGCGGCTGCTCGAGCACCCGCTGCAGCAGCGCGTCGCGGTCGTCGTCGACGCTGGACACCCCGACCCGCATGGCGCCGCGCTCGCGCAGGTGCCGGGTGAGGGCGCGGGTGTCGATGCCGCTGATGCCGACGACGCCCTCGGCGGCGAGGCGGTCCTGCAGGCTGCCGGTGGCCCGCCAGTTGGAGTGGCTGCGGGACGGGTCGCGCACCACGTAGCCGGCGACCCAGATCCGCGAGGACTCGTCGTCCTCGTCGTTGACGCCGGTGTTGCCGATCTGGGGTGCGGTCTGCACGACGACCTGGCGGTGGTACGACGGGTCGGTCAGCGTCTCCTGGTAGCCGGTCATGCCGGTGTTGAACACCGCCTCGCCGAAGGTCTCGCCGGTGGCGCCGAACGCCTCCCCCCGGAATGTGCGCCCGTCCTCCAGGACGAGCAGGGCCTCTCTCCGCGTCACCGTGTCGCCTTTCCGTTCAGCACCGTCGGCTCGCCGCGCAGGTAGGTCGCCTCGATGCGGCCGCGCAGTTCCATTCCGGCGTATGGGGTGTTCCGGGAGCGGCTGGCCATGGCCGTCGGGTCGACGGTCCAGCGCACGCCCGGGTCGAAGATCGCGATGTTGGCCGGCGAGCCGACCGCGAGGGGCTCGCCCTGGCCGCGCAGCCCCGCGATGCGGGCCGGCGCCGCGGACATCCACTCGGCGATGCGGTCCCAGAGCGGGCCCATGGTCTGCACGACGATCGCGAGCGCCGTCTCCAGGCCGAGCATGCCCGGCCGGGCGTTGGCCCACTCGCACTCCTTGTCCTCCACGCTGTGCGGCGCGTGGTCGGTGGCGACGCAGTCGATCGTGCCGTCGAGCAGGCCCGCGCGCAGCGCCAGGACGTCGGCCTGGGTGCGCAGCGGCGGGTTGACCTTGAAGACCGGGTCGTAGTGCGTCGCCCGCTCCTCGGTGAGCAGCAGGTGGTGCGGGGTGACCTCGGCGGTGACCCGCCAGCCCTTGGACTTGGCCCAGCGGATCAGCTCGACGCTGCCGGCGGTGGAGACGTGGCAGATGTGCAGGCGCGCGCCCACGTGGCCGGCCAGCAGCACGTCGCGGGCGATGATCGCCTCCTCGGCGACGGCCGGCCAGCCGGTCAGGCCCAGGCGGGCGGCGACCACGCCCTCGTTCATCTGCGCGCCGGAGGTGAGCCGCGGCTCCTCGGCGTGCTGTGCGACGACCCCGTCGAACGCCTTCACGTACTCCAGCGCGCGCCGCATGAGCCGCGGGTCGGACACGCAGTGCCCGTCGTCGGAGAAGACCCGCACGCGGGCGGCGGAGTCGGCCATCGCGCCGAGCTCGGCCAGCTGCTCGCCGGCCAGGCCCACGGTGACGGCGCCGATCGGCTGCACGTCGACCAGGCCGGCCTCGCGCCCGAGCCGCCAGACCTGCTCGACCACGCCGGCGGTGTCGGCGACCGGCGAGGTGTTGGCCATCGCGCACACGGCCGTATAGCCGCCCAGCGCGGCGGCCCGGGAGCCGGACTCGACGGTCTCGGCGTCCTCGCGGCCCGGCTCGCGCAGGTGTGTGTGCAGGTCGACCAGGCCCGGCAGCGCGACCAGGGCGCCCTTCTTGGCGGGGTCGATCGCGACGATCACCCCGTCCTCGACGGTGATCTCCCCGACGCTGGTGCCCTCGATCTTCATGACTTGCCTCCCAGCAGCAGGTAGAGGACCGCCATGCGCACGGACACGCCGTTGGCGACCTGTTCGACGATCGTGGAGCGGGCGGAGTCGGCCACCTCGGGCGCGATCTCCATGCCGCGGTTCATCGGGCCGGGGTGCATGACGATCGCGTGCTCGGGCAGGCGGCGCATGCGGGGCACGTCGAAGCCGTAGCGGCGGGAGTACTCCCGCTCGGAGGGGAAGTACGCCTGGTTCATCCGCTCGCGCTGGACCCGCAGCATCATGACCACGTCGGCGCCGGGCACGACGGCGTCGAGGTCGTAGCACGTCTTCGCCGTCCAGGAGTCCACGCCGACGGGCAGCAGCGTCGGCGGCGCGACGAGCGTCACCTTCGCGCCGAGCGTGTGCAGCAGCTGGACGTTGGAGCGGGCGACGCGGGAGTGCAGCACGTCGCCGACGATGACGACGTTGAGCCCGGCGAGGCGGCCGAGGCGGCTGCGCATGGTGTAGGCGTCCAGCAGCGCCTGGGTGGGGTGCTCGTGGGTGCCGTCGCCGGCGTTGACCACGCTGCCGTCGACCCAGTTGGCCAGCCGGTAGGGCGCGCCGCTGGCCGGGTGGCGCACCACCACGGCGTCGGCGCCCATCGCCTGCAGCGTCAGCGCGGTGTCCTTGAGACTTTCACCCTTGGAGACGCTCGAGCCCTTGGCCGAGAAGTTGATCACATCGGCG
The DNA here is from genome assembly GCF_039537565.1 of Dactylosporangium darangshiense. Lineage (NCBI taxonomy): Bacteria > Bacillati > Actinomycetota > Actinomycetes > Micromonosporales > Micromonosporaceae > Dactylosporangium > Dactylosporangium darangshiense. The sequence goes on along the minus strand of NZ_BAABAT010000019.1, from coordinate 176,376 downwards.
GACAGGCGCTTGGCCGCGGCCTCGAAGGAGATGCGGGTGCGGGTCGAGTCCTCGTAGAAGAGGTTCACCACGGTCCGGCCGCGCAGCGTCGGCAGCTTCTTCACCTCGCGGGCCTGCAGGCTCGCCATCTCGGCCGCGGTGTCGAGCACCAGGGTGGCGGTGGGTGCGTCGAGGTCGGCCGCGCCGAGCAGATGCTTGATCATCACCGGTCACCCTTGTTCTTGATCAGGACGGCGTCCATGCCGTCGTGCTCGGCCGTCATCACCCGCACGACCTCGTCGATCGAGGTCGGGATGTTCTTGCCGACGTAGTCGGCGCGGATCGGCAGCTCGCGGTGGCCCCGGTCGACGAGGACGGCCAGCTGGACGGCCCGGGGCCGGCCGAGGTCCTTGAGCGCGTCGAGCGCGGCCCGCACGGTGCGCCCGGAGAAGAGCACGTCGTCGACGAGGATGACGCGGCGCCCGTCGAGGCCGCCCGGAGGGATTTCGGTGTGACCCACGGCACGAGTCGCCTGCAGGCGTAGATCGTCCCGATAGAGCGTGATGTCCAACACACCCACCGGGACGTCAAAGCCCTCGAAAGCGGCGATCCGGGCGGCGAGGCGCCTGGCCAGCGGAACACCGCGCGTAGGTATGCCCAGCAGCACAGTTTCGGCTGCCCCGGACGTCTTTTCCAGAATCTGATGGGCAATACGGTCGACCACCCGGGCGAAATCCGCCGCCGTCAGGATGGTTTTTCCCAGCTCAGTGCCGGTTGTCGGGGACGACAAAACCAGACCTCCTTCCCCGCCTCACCGGACGGGTCGTTAAAGGACGTCGAACGTCAACTACCCTAACAACCGCCCTGACCAGGGCAACGGAAGGGTCTCGACCACTTGACCACGCGTCGTCAGCCAGTTACGGTCACGCTCCGTAGCGATCGCTGGGGAAACCCCTCAGGCCAGTGACTGGGAGTGTCCGTATGCCGTCTGAGTACGCCAAGTCTCTTGGTGCTCGCCTGCGCTCCATCCGACAGCAGCAGGGGCTGTCTCTGCAGGGTGTCGAGGAGAAGTCGGCAGGGCGCTGGAAGGCCGTCGTCGTCGGGTCGTATGAGCGTGGCGACCGTGCCGTCACCGTCTCTCGCCTGGCGGAGCTGGCCGAGTTCTACCGCGTGCCCGTCGCCGAGCTGCTGCCCGAGGGCAGCGGCGTGCGGCACGAGCCCACCAACAAGATCGTCCTCGACCTGGAGCGCCTCTACGACGCCGGCGCCGAGGACCTCGCCTACGTCGCCCGCTACGCCCGGGCGATCCAGCAGCAGCGTGGTGACTACAACGGCCGCGTGCTGTCGATCCGCGCCGACGACCTGCGTGCCCTGGCGATCGTGTACGACGCCTCGCCCTCGGGCCTCGTCGAGCGGCTCAACGAGCACGGGGTGCTGGTCACCGACCCGCGCAGCCTGTTCCAGAGCTGAGCAACGCAGGAAAGGGGCCGCGCCCGGTCGGGTGCGGCCCCTTCTGCTGTCTTGGTAGTGATCAGGTGGCGTAGTCGGCGATGCGGCCCAGGATGCCGTTGAGGAAGCGCGGCGAGTCGTCCGTGGACAGCGTCTCGGCGAGCTCGACCGCCTCGGTGATCGCCACCGGGTTGTCGATCTCGTCGTTGTACAGCAGCTCGTACACGGCGATGCGGGCCAGGTTGCGGTCCACCACCGGCATCCGCTCCAGCGTCCAGCCCTCGGCGTAGCTCGACAGCAGCTCGTCGATGCGCTGCGAGTGGCTCTCGACGCCCTCGACGAGCTGGACCGTGTAGGGAAGGTAGCCGGGCTTGGGCTCCTCCAGGTTGGCCACGTAGGCGGTCAGCACCGACCCGCGCGGCTCGCCGCGCAGGTCGGCCTGGTAGAGCACGTCGAGGGCGCGTTTGCGCGCCTTGCGCCGCGCCGTCATCTGGGCGGTGACGTCACCGCCCAGGAACGATCCGTTGCCGGATGAGCTGTTGGTCACGCCCGGCCCAGGTAGCGACTGTCGCGGGTGTCGACCTTGATCTTCTCGCCGGTCGAGATGAACAGCGGGACGTTGACCGTGGCGCCGGTCTCCATCGTGGCGGGCTTGGTGCCGCCGGTCGAGCGGTCGCCCTGCAGGCCCGGCTCGGTGTAGGTGACCTCGAGGATCACCGAGGTCGGCAGCTCGACGTAGAGCGGCGCGCCCTCGTGGGTGGCGACGATCACCTCGGCCTCGGGCAGCAGGAACTTGCTGGCCTCGCCGACGGTGCCGCCGGGGACGGTGATCTGGTCGTACGTGTCCAGGTCCATGAACACGAAGTCCTCGCCGTCGGCGTAGAGGTACTGCATGGTGCGCTTGTCGACCGTGGCGGTTTCGACCTTGGTCCCGGCGTTGAACGTGCGGTCGACCACCTTGCCGGAGAGCACGTTCTTCAGGGTGGTCCGCACGAACGCGCCGCCCTTGCCCGGCTTGACATGCTGGAACTCAACGACGGTCCACAGGTCGCCGTCGAGGTTGAGCACCAGGCCGTTCTTCAGGTCGTTCGTGGTTGCCATGAGGTTTGACGTCACTTTCGTCGCTGCCGGCCAGCAGACCGGGAAGATGTGGTCCCGAGCGGCGTGAACATCCGCCGATGCGGGAAAAGGCCCGGTGAAGTGTACCGGGCAGGCAAAATCGGCCCGAAACAGTGTACCGGCCCTCTGATGACCAGGTTCACCGATCGTTAACCATCCATACAGATGACTCTGCCAGCGTGCCCGGGTGGGAAGACCGGACATCCTCAACCGTACTCTGGGCTTCGCCGGATCCGTCGCAATCGCGGTATGTGGCCTCGCGGCCGGAGCGCTTCCGGAGCGCGACCCGTTTGCGCACTGGCCGGTGATCCGTGAGTTACGCAACTTCCCACTGCTCGCGATCGCGGGCGCCTATGTCGGCATCGCGCTGTTGTGCGGCGCCTGGCTGCGGCTGCGCCGCTCGCTCGAGGACCACACGACCGGCGACCTGATCCGCACGCTGCTGTGCTGGGCGGGCCCGCTGGTGCTCGTGCCGCCGATGTTCAGCCAGGACGTGTACAGCTACCTCGCGCAGGGCGCGATGGTCCACGATGGCCTGGACGCCTACAAGTACGGCCCGGCGGTGCTCGGCGGCCGCTTCGCCGCCGACGTGCCCGCGATCTGGCAGGAGACCCCGGCGCCCTACGGCCCGCTGTTCCTGCGCGCCGCGGCGGCCGTGGTCAACCTCGCCGGCGACAACGTGGTCGCGGGCGTCCTGGCATTCCGGCTGATCGCGCTGGTCGGCATCGCCCTGGTGGTGATGTGCCTGCCGGGGATCGCGGCCCGCTTCGGGGTGGCGCCGCAGCGGGCGCTGTGGTTCGGCGCGCTGAACCCGCTGCTGCTGCTGCACCTGATCGCCGGCATGCACAACGACGCGCTCATGGTCGGGCTGATGACCGCCGGGCTCTACCTCGCGGTGCGCCGCCGGCCCGCGCTCGCCGCCGTGCTGATCGGCGCCGCCGCCCTGATCAAGGCCCCGGCCGCGCTGGCGCTGCTCACCGTGCTGCTGATCAATCCGAGGGCGTGGGCCCGCATCGGCGCCGTCGCGGCGGCCTCGCTCGCCGGCCTGCAGCTGGCCTCGGGCCTGGGCACCGGCTGGATCGGCGCGATGAAGACCCCGACGTCGGTGCGCAACGGGCTGTCGTTCAGCACCGACCTCGGCCTGCTGCTGGGCGCCGTGGGCTGGCCGGAGCCGATGCAGGTCATCCGCACCCTGGCCGCGGCCGCCGGCTGCCTGCTGGCCGGCTGGGCGCTGCTGCGGGCGCCGAACCCGGTCGCCGGGCTCGGCCTCGCGCTGAGCTCGATCATCCTGCTCGGCCCGGTCGTGCATCCGTGGTACCTGCTGTGGGCCTTCGTCCCGCTCGCCGCCGGCCTGCGCCGGGTGCCGCAGGCGGCGGTGTGGGGCTCGGTCGGGCTCTCGCTGTTCCTGCTGCCGACCGGGGCGCCCGGCTACCCACAGGCGGTCATCGCCGCCTCGATCGGCACCGTGGCCGGCCTGCTCTACCTGCGCATGCGCCCGCCGGCCGAGTCGGCGGCGCTCACGCCCTCCCCCGCGCCCGCGATGGCGCCCGTCCTCGCGCCGGCGACGCGCAGTGCGGCCGCGGTTCAGGCGGCGACGGCGCGGTAGGCCTCCGCGAGCAGCTCGTCGGCCGGGCCGGCCAGGGTGCCCGGCTCGGCGAGGCCGTCGAGCACCACGAAGCGCAGCGTCGCGCCGCGGGCCTTCTTGTCGACCCGCATGGCGGCGTGCAGCTCCGGCCAGGCCTCCGCCGGGTAGGACACCGGCAGCCCGAGCCGCTCGAGGATCTCGCGGTGCCGCGCGGCGACGTCCGGCGCGAGGCGGCCCGAGAGGCGGCCCAGCTCGGCGGCGAACACCAGGCCGACGCTGATCGCGTGGCCGTGCTTCCAGGTGTACCGCTCCCGGCGCTCGATCGCGTGGCCGAGCGTGTGGCCGTAGTTGAGGATCTCGCGCAGCCCGCCCTCGCGCAGGTCCACGGTGACGACCCGCGCCTTCACCGCCACCGAGCGCTCGACGAGCTCGGCGAGCACCTCGCCGGCCGGGTCCAGCGCGGCGGCCGGGCCGGCCTCGATGAGCCGCAGGATCTCGGGGTCGGCGATGAACCCGCACTTGACGATCTCGGCCATACCGGCGAGCAGGTCGTCGGCGGGCAGGGTGTCCAGCGCCGCCAGGTCGCACAGGACGCCGGCCGGCTCGTAGAAGGCGCCGACGAGGTTCTTGCCGGCCGCGGTGTTGATGCCGGTCTTGCCGCCGACGGCGGCGTCGACCATGCCCAGCAGGCTGGTCGGGACCGTCACCAGGCGCACGCCGCGCAGCCAGGACGCGGCGACGAACCCGGCCAGGTCGGTGACCGCGCCGCCGCCGACGCCGACGACCGCGTCGGAGCGGGTGAAGGCGGCCTCGCCGAGGGCGTCCCAGCAGCGCGCGGCGACGGAGATGTCCTTGCCGGCCTCGGCGTCGGGCACCTCGATCGGCAGCACGTGGTGCCCGGCGGCCCGCAGCCGCTCCTCGGCCCGCGTCGCGTGCTCGCGCACCGGCGCGGCGTAGATCACCGCGACCTGGTTGGCGCCCTTCACGAGGTCCGGCAGGTGGTCGAGCACGCCGCGCCCGATGTGCACCGCGTAGGTGGCGACGTCGACGGTGCTCACAGCCGGCCCGCCAGCTCGTCGGCGATCTCTTCCGGCTCCCGCCCGTCGGTGCTGACCGTGACGGTCGCGACCGCCTCGTACAGCGGCCGGCGCTGGTCCAGCAGGTGCTTCAGCGTGGCGCGCGGGTTGATCGCCAGCAGCGGCCGGCCGGCGCCGAGCCCGACCCGCGAGACCGCGTCGGCGAACTGCACGGCCAGGTAGACCACGGTGTGCCCGGCGAGGGCCTTGCGGTTCTCCTCGGCGAGCACGGCGCCACCGCCCAGCGCCAGGACGCCGTCGAAGCCCGCCAGCTCGGCCACGAGCGTGGCGGTCTCGAGCGCGCGGAAATGCTCCTCGCCCTCGTCGAAGAAGATCTCCGGGATCGGCTTGCCGGCCCGCTCCTCGATCACCGCGTCGGCGTCGCGGAACGGCACGCCGAGCCGCGCGGCGAGCAGCTCGCCGACGGTCGTCTTGCCGGCGCCGGGCGCGCCGACGATCACGGCTCGGGGGCTCATCGGATCACCAGGTTCTCGAGGTACCCGGCGACGTTGCGCCGGATCTCCGGCACCGAGTCGCCGCCGAACTTCTCCAGCGCCGCCTCGGCCAGCACCAGCGCCACCATCGCCTCGGCGACCACGGCCGCGGCCGGCACGGCGCACACGTCGGAGCGCTGGTTGATCGCGGTCGCCGGCTCGCCGGTGGCCACGTCGACGGTCTGCAGCGCCCGGTTGAGCGACGAGATCGGCTTCATCGCAGCGCGCACGCGCAGCGGCTCGCCGGTGGTGATGCCGCCCTCGAGCCCGCCGGCCCGGTCGGTGATGCGCCGCACGCCGTCGACGGTGTTGATGATCTCGTCGTGCGCCACCGAGCCGCGGGAACGCGCCTGCGTGAACGCGTCGCCGATCTCGACGCCCTTGATCGCCTGGATCGACATGAGGGCCGTGGCGAGGCGCGCGTCGAGCTTGCGGTCCCACTGCACGTGGCTGCCCAGGCCCGGCGGCACCCCGTAGGCCAGGACCTCGACGATCCCGCCCAGGGTGTCGGCGTCCTTCTTGGCCGCGTCGACCTCCTCGACCATCCGCGCGCTCGCCTCCGGGTCGAGGCAGCGCAGCGGGTCGGCGTCGATGCGCTCGAAGTCCTCGGGCCGCGGCACCAGCCCCGGCTTGGCGGCGACCGAGCCGAGCTCGATGACGTGCGAGACGATCTCGACGCCGAGGGCCTGGCGCAGCAGCGCCTTGGCGACGGTGCCGACGGCCACTCGGGCCGCGGTCTCCCGGGCGCTGGCGCGCTCGAGGATCGGCCGGGCGTCGGTGTGCCCGTACTTCTGCATGCCGGCGAGGTCGGCGTGCCCGGGCCGGGGCCGGGTCAGCGGCGCGTTGCGCGCCTGCGCGGCGAGCACGTCCGGGTCGACCGGGTCGGCCGCCATGACCGTCTCCCATTTCGGCCACTCGCTGTTGCCGACGCGGATGGCCACCGGGCTGCCGAGCGTGAGCCCGTGCCGGAGGCCGCCGATGAACTCGACGACGTCCTGCTCGAAGCTCATCCGGGCGCCGCGGCCGTAGCCGAGGCGTCGACGGGCCAGCTCAGCCGCCACGGACGCGCTCGTCAGCTCGATTCCGGCGGGCACGCCCTCCAGCATCGCGACGAGCGCCGGGCCATGGGATTCTCCAGCGGTCAACCAGCGCAGCACATCCATCAGTCTGTCACGGGCCGGCGGACGGCTAGGACAGGGCGGCGCGCATCTCAACTACTGGCGCCTTGACGCCGGTGAACAGCTCGAACTGGTCCACCGCCTGCCACAGCAGCAGGTCCAGGCCCGACACGATCGGGCACCCGGCCTTGTGCGCGGCGGCCGCCATCGGCGTCGGCCAGGGGTCGTAGATCGCGTCGAAGACCACCGGGCGGGCCGAGAAGTCGGCGAGCGCGAGGTGGTCGGCGGCGCCCTTCGGTACCGTCGAGATCACCACCGGCGCGGAGATCGCCTCGGCCGCGGACGACCACGGCTCGGCGGTCAGCTCGACGTCGAGGGCCTCGGCCACCGGCCGCAGCTCCTCGGCCGCCTCGGGCCGGCGGGTGTAGACCGTGACGTCGGCGGCGAGGCTCGCCGCCGCGGCGATCGCCGCCCGGGCCGTGCCGCCCGCGCCGAGCAGGGCCAGCCGGGGCGTGCGCGACACCCCGGCCTCCAGCAGCGCCCGGACCATGCCCGGCGCGTCGGTGTTGTAGGCGTGCCAGCCGTATGCGCGGCGCACGAGCGTGTTGGCCGCGCCGATCGCCGCCGCGAACGGGTCGACGAGCGCGGCCACCTCCAGCGCGACCTCCTTGAGCGGCATGGTCAGCGACAACCCGGCCCACTCGGGGCCGAGCGGGGCGACCAGCGCCGCGAGGTCCTCCTCGCCGCATTCGATCGCCGTGTACGACCAGTCGGTCAGCCCCGCCGCCGCGTAGCCCGCGTTGTGGATCGCCGGTGAGCGCGAGTGGCTCACCGGCTTGCCCAGCACGGCAGCGCGCACTACTTGACGCCGTTCTTCTGCGCCTGGTCCCACAGCTTCTGGAACTCCGCATACGTCTTGGCGTAGGCGGTGTTGCCGGCCGTGTCGATGGCCAGGAAGTAGAAGTAGTCGCTCTTCGGCGGCCCCATGGCCGCGGTCAGGGCGCTGGTGCCCGGGTTGCTGATCGGCCCGATCGGCAGGCCCGGGTTGTCGTGGGTGTTGTACGGGTTGTTCTTGTTGTGCAGCTCGGACTGCAGCAGCTCGGTCGAGGGCTTGGCGCCCTTGCCGGTGATGCGCAGGTAGTAGTTGACCGTGCTGTCCACCTGCAGGCAGTTGCAGGGGAACTTGCCGCTGTAGACGCGGTTGTACAGCACCCGCACGATGCCCGGCTGGTCCTTGTCGAGCCCCTCGACCTGCGCGATGGAGGACGCGACGAGCGCCTCGAACGGCGAGATGTTCAGCAGCTGCACCGCGTCGATGAACCCGATCTTCTCGATCTCCTGGTTGAAGCGCTGAACGATGATCTTCAGCACCCCCACCGCGTCGACGTTGGGCGGGAAGTCATACGTCGCCGGGAACAGGAACCCCTCGATCCCGGGCGCGCGCTCCTTCTTGTCCTTGCGCGTGTACCAGACGTCGCCGACGCCGAGCGCCTTCGGGTCCTTGGCCGCCGCCTCGAAGTCCTCGTAGGGGATCTTCGTCGCTTCCGACAGCTTCTTGAACGTGTCCTGCCAGGTCAGGCCCTCGGCGAGGGTAACCTTGTTCACGACGCGGCTGTGGGGGTCGAGCATCAGCGTCAGGGCCGCAGAGGCCTTCATCTGCTTGCGCATGTTGTAGAAGCCCGGCTGCAGCTTCTTGCTGCGCTCGTCCTTCTTCGCCGCCTCGACGAACGCCTTGGCGCTCTTGACGACGTCCTTCTCCTGCAGCGTGTTGGCGATGTCCGCGGCGAGCTGGCCGGAGATCACCTCGACCACGACCTCGCCCGTGCCGCCGCCGTCGTAGTCGGGTGCGCTGAAGAGCCCCTTGATGCGGTCGATCCCGGCGTAAACCCCGAAGGCCAGGCCGCCGACGACCAGCAGGCTGAGGAAGAAGGCGAGGAAGGTCCTTCCGCCGCGACCCTTCTTCTTCTTGCTCCTGGCCGGGGCCGAGGCGCGCCGCCGGTGACGCGGCCGCTCCTCTTCCTCCCAGGCCAGATCGAGCTCGTCCATCTGCACTCTGCCTCCTGGCGCTCAGCCGCGAACTGCTCCGGCACGTCTGGCGTCGAGCCAACCCTGCAGGATCTCCACCGCGGCCACCTGGTCGACGACCGCGCGCTGACGCCTGCCTCGGACGCCGCGCTCCGACAGCCTACGTGCTGCCGCCGCGGTGGACATCCTCTCGTCCGTCAGCAGGACGGGCACGGGCGCCGCCAGCTCTGCGAGCCGGTCCGCATATTGCCTGATCAGGACCGCCGCCGGACCTTCCTTGCCGGCCAGGTTGATCGGCAGCCCGACGATGATCTCCACTGCCTCGTATTCGCCGACGTAACGGAGAATTTCCGACATGTCGGAGGGGGTGGCGTCGCCGTCGGCGCTCTGGTCCCGCGCAACGGTGGCGACGGGGCTCGCGAGGATCCCGTCGGGATCGCACACGGCCACGCCGACCCGCACCGACCCCACGTCGATGCCGAGCCGTCGTCCGCGCTCCCACTGCTCATGCCCCACACGCGCACCATAACGGTTCGCACCGCACACGTGTCGCCCACCCGACACCCCCAAGGTCGCTCGCGATTCCTCGGCAACGGCTCGGAGGCGTCACATTTCCGAAATGTCGGGCGCTGGCGCGCCCGACATTTCGGATATTTCGTATATGCGCGAGTTTTCGAGCTCCCCGCAGGAACCCCAAACGTTGGCACTCCGGCGGCTCCCGGCTCCCGAAGCCGGTGACGCAGCGTAAGAAAGCCGAAGCGGCCCGCTCGGCACAAGCCGAGCGGGCCGCACGAAACGATCAGAGCGCCTTCTCGACCGCCAGCAACAGGCTCGGCGCCTCGGCGGCGGGAACGCCGCCGCCCTGGGCCAGGTCGGCGTTGCCGCCACCGCGCCCGGACAGCGCCCCCTTCACCAGGTCACCGGCGGCCAGCCCGCGCGCCTTCCCGGCCCCGTTGACGGCCACGACCAGCGATGCCTTTCCACCGGACCGCGAGGTGACGGCGACGACGGCCGGCCGCTCCGCCGGAATCCGCCCCCGGATCTCCTGCACCAGCGTGCGAACCTCGTTGGCCGAGGTCCCTTCGGGCGCCTCGGTGCCGACGAACGCGACCCCGCGCACATCCCGAGCCGAGTCGGCCAGGCCGCCGGCCCCGGCGAGCACGAGCTGGGTGCGCAGCTTCTCGAGCTCCCGCTCGGCGTCGCGCAGCTGGGCCACGGTCTGCTCGACCCGGTCGGCGACCTGGTCGCCGGGGACGCGGAACAGCTCGGCCAGGCGCGACACGAGGACGTGCTCGCGGGCCAGGTGGCTGAAGGCGTCCAGGCCGACGAGGGCCTCGACCCGGCGTACGCCGGAGCCGACCGACGCCTCGGACAGGATCTTCACCAGGCCGAGCTGCGAGGAGCGCTCGACGTGGGTGCCGCCGCACAGCTCGCGGGCGTAGTCGCCGACCTCGACGACGCGGACCTCGTCGCCGTACTTCTCGCCGAAGAGGGCCATGGCGCCGATCTTGCGGGCCTCCTCCTGCGAGGTGATGAAGGCGTGCACCAGCAGGTCGCGCAGGAGTACCTCGTTGACCTGCTGCTCGACGTCGTGCAGCACGCTCGCCGGGACGGCCGACGGGGTGTTGAAGTCGAAGCGGAGCCGGCCGGGGGCGTTCAGCGAGCCCGCCTGGGTCGCCGACTCGCCGAGGAAGTTGCGCATCGTCTGGTGGATCAGGTGCGTCGCGGTGTGTGCGCGCGAGACGGCGCGGCGCCGGTCGACGTCGATCTCGGCGAAGGCCGTGTCGCCAGGACGCACCTCGCCGGCCACCACGCGGGCGCGGTGCACGATGAGGCCGGGCAGCGGCGACTGCACGTCAAGGACCTCGACCTTGCCGCCGCCGAGCGTGATGAAGCCGGAGTCGGCGAGCTGGCCGCCGCTCTCGGCGTAGAACGGCGTGGCGTCGAGGACGATCGAGACCTCCTCGCCCTCGCCCGCGAGCGGGGCGCCCAGCAGCGAGCGCACGCGGGATTCGCGGGAGATTTCGCGGTACCCCGTGAACTCCACCGGCCCGCCCTGTTCCAGCGCCGAGCGGTACACCGACAGGTCCGCATGCCCCGTCTTGCGCGCCTGCGCGTCGGCCTTGGCATTGGCCTTCTGCTCGGCCATGAGCCGGCGGAAGCCGTCCTCGTCGACCCGCAGGCCCTGCTCGGCGGCGATCTCGAGGGTCAGGTCGATCGGGAAGCCGTAGGTGTCGTGCAGCTGGAAGGCCTTGTCGCCGGCGAGGACCTTGCCGCCCTTGGTCTTGGTGTCCGTCATCGCCAGGTCGAGGATCGTGGTGCCGGCGTTGAGGGTGGCCAGGAAGCGCTCCTCCTCGCCGTAGGCGTACTGCGAGATCCGGTCGTACTCGGCGGCGACCTCCGGGTAGGACGGCGCCATGCAGTCGCGGGCGATCGGCAGCAGCAGCGGCAGCGCGGGGCCTTCCTGCCAGCCGAGCAGCCGCATGGAGCGGATCGCGCGGCGCAGGATGCGGCGCAGCACGTAGCCACGGCCCTCGTTGGACGGGATGACCCCGTCGGAGATGACCATCAGCGCGGTGCGCACGTGGTCGGCGATGACGCGCAGCCGCACGTCGTCCGGGTGCGACTCGGCGGCGACGTGTGAGACCGCCTGGCCGTACCGCTTCCCGGTCAGGTCCGCGGCCTTGGCCAGGATCGGCTGCACCTCGTCGATCTCGTACAGGTTGTCGACGCCCTGCAGCATCGAGGCGATGCGCTCCAGGCCCATGCCCGTGTCGATGTTCTTGTTGGGCAGGTCACCGACGATGTCGAAGATCTCCTTCGACTTCACGTTGGTGATCTCGTTCTGCATGAAGACGAGGTTCCAGTACTCCAGGTAGCGGTCCTCGTCGACCTCTGGCCCGCCGCTCTTGCCGTAGGCGTCGCCGCGGTCGTAGTACAGCTCCGAGCACGGCCCGGCCGGCCCCGGGATGCCCATCGACCAGAAGTTGTCCTTCTTGCCCCGGCGCACGATGCGCTCGGCGGGCAGCCCGGTGCGCTTCCAGATGTCGATGGCCTCGTCGTCGTCGAGGTAGACGGTGGCCCAGATCCGCTCCGGGTCGAGGCCGAAACCGCCGTCGGCCACCGACTTCGTCGACAGCTCCCAGGCCAGCCGGATGGCGCCTTCCTTGAAGTAGTCGCCGAAGCTGAAGTTGCCGTTCATCTGGAAGAACGTGCCATGCCGACTGGTCTTGCCGACCTCGTCGATGTCGGGCGTGCGGATGCACTTCTGCACGCTCGTGGCACGCGTGTAGGGCGCGGTGCGCTGGCCGAGGAAGTACGGCACGAACTGCACCATGCCGGCGTTGATGAACAGCAGGTTGGGATCGTCGACGGCGGGCAGCGGAGCGGAGGGCACCACCGTGTGCCCGTTTTCCTCGAAGTGGGTCAGGAAACGTCGCTTGATCTCGGCGGTTCTCATCCGTGCTGCCGGCCTTCCGGGTAAAGATCTTCGTCCAGGGTCAAGCCTTCCGCGAACGCGGTGTGGATCTCGGCTTCGCGCTCGGCCATCCCGTCACGCACGTCGTCGACGAAGTTGCGCACATTGGCCGCGAAGCCGGCGGCGGAGTCCCGCGCCGACGCCGCGATGCCCTGCGGGGTGAAGGCCTGGGCCTTCTTGGCGACCGCCCGGACCACGAGGGCGCCGACGGCGAGTCCGATCCCGAGCCACAGCAAGCGCCGCATGGCTCAACCTTTCTTCAAGAGATTTTTATTCGGTACCGCGTCAGCCGCGACGCCGACGCTGCTTCAACTGCTCGCGCACCTCGGCCTCGTCCGCCTCGCGGCGCCGGTTCGCGGCGGCCTTACGCACGCCGTACCCGAATGCGGCGACCTTCACCAGCGGGTTGGCCGCGGCGGCACTGACCACCGTGGACAGGTTCGCAACGTTAGCGCTGACGTGCGACACGTTTTCGGTGATGGTGTCGATCCGCGCGAGCTGCATGTTGACCCCGTCCAGGGTCGTATGCACCTGCGTCAGCGCGGTGTTGACGTTGTCGATCGTGGTGTTGACCCGCTCGAGCATCGGCGTGGTCTGATTGGCGGCGTCGCGCAGGGCCCCCGTGGCGGCGTCGATCGTGTGCCGCACCCGCAGGATCGGCACCGCGAGCACCAGCACGAGCACGAAGAACCCACCAGACGCCACCAGCGCCGCGATACCGCCCAGGGACACGGTCACGCATTCCTCCTTCAACCCGCGTGGATGCGCGATTCCAACGGAGGAACCCTACCCTCCGTGATGCGGCGCCGCGCTTCGACCGGCCGCTAAACGCCTACACCCCGCCGCGGCCGGGTCGCATCGGGCCCCGCGGCCGGCAGTGTCACGCTACGTGCCGAGCCCGTTCGATGCCCGCACCGCAGCCGCTTCCCCGCCGCCTTTTCCGCGGCGCGGCCGCATTACCTGCGCGGCCCGGCAGTTCTTCTGTGTCGGCGGCCTGGTCGTATCGCGAGTCGTCAGGGGCCGCCCTGGCCGCCGCCGCCCGGGTCGTAGCTGATCCGGTTGAAGACCTTGATCGTCGTCACCGCGAGCGGGCAGATGGTGGTCGGTGCCGGACCGGGCGCCTCGCCGCCGCCGTCCCCGCCGGGATCCCCGGACGCGGGCGCCGAGGGCGCCTTCGTGGGCGGTTTGCCCGACGGCGGTTTGGCACCCGTCGACGGCGCCGGGCTGATCGTCGGCCGCGCCCCCTTGACGTCGCAGACGGCCGCGCGCACCCAGAGGTCCAGCACGTACTCGTCGCGCTGCCAGCACGTCTCGATCCCGTCGACGCCCTCCGCCTGGCAGTCCGGGATGTCCCACTCGACCCACCCGGCGTCGCGCAGCTTGCCGACGAACGCCCGGTTGGTCTCCTCGGGCCCGCGCGCCGACTCCCACGTGCGCTGCCGGGACCGGCACTCGCGGATGCACCACCGGCTGCCCAGCGCCCCGTCGGTCGGGTTGCGGGCCGCCCACTCGGGCAGATTGAGGTTGTCGAGCTCGACGAACACCGGATCGCGCGAGAGCTCCCGGATCACGAAGAACGCCGCCGGCGCGCTGACCACGGCCAGCACCACGAAGATGATCGTCGCGAACCGCAGCTGCCGCACCCGCTTGGCCTGCGCCCGCTGCAACAGCCCGAACGGCGCGATCTGCGTCGTCGTCTCCCAGTCGAACGCCGCCGGCGAGCTTGCGGTACCGCGGTAGACCGGCGGATTCGGATCGAAGCGCGCCAGATCGACGAACGGCTTCCCCGGCGGCGGCCCGTCACCGGGGAAACGCCCACCGGGCGCCCGCCCGCCCGCGTACGGCGAAGGCCGCCCCCCGCCGCCCGGCCCACCAGGACCGCCCTGCCCACCAGGCCCACGCCCACCGGGACCACCAGCGGGCCCGCCACCGGGACCACGGTCGCCAGGACCACGTCCATCAGGCCCGCCACCGGGACCACGTCCATCAGGCCCGCCACCGGGACCACGTCCATCAGGCCCGCCGCCCGGTCCACGTCCATCAGGCCCGCCACCGGGACCCCGTCCACCGGCCCCACCAGCGGGCCCGCGCTCGCCAGGACCACCGGGCGCAGCCGGGCCACGCCCACCGGGCCCGCGCTCGCCAAGACCACGCTCGCCGGGACCACCAGCAGGACCACCGGAGGGCCCACGGTCGCCGGGACCGCCCGCCGGACCGCGCCCACCAGGACCACCGGCCGGGCCACGCTCGCCGGAACCACCAGCAGGGCCACGGTCACCTGCACCACCGGCCGGGCCGCGGTCACCAGGGCCACCAGCGGTGCCGCGACCGCCCGCGCCCTGGGCCGGCCCGTTACCGGGTCCGCTGGGCCCAGCACCGGGGCCGCCGGGCCCACCGGAACGCTCACCAGCACCGGAAACCGCCGATCGGCCACCACGCGAATCACCGTCGCGCGGGTCGGCACCGCGCGGGTCGGCACCGCGCGGCTCAGGTACGCGCGGGTCGGCGCCGCGGGAACCGGGGCCCTGGCCGGCGCGAAACGCCGCGGGCTCGTCCGGCTCGGCCGCGCGCCGCCGACCGCCACCGCCGCCACCACTGGCACCGCCACCGCCACCACCGCCGGCAGAACCGCCGGGAATACGGCCGGTGCCCGGCCCGTCGGGTTCGCCCTGCCGAGGCTCGGGCAGGGCGTGCGAGGCCCGCCGCCCGCCGGTCGGCGACTCCTGCTCATCGTCCGGCGCGCGCCGCCGCCCACCACCGGCCGCCGCCGGCCCGGACGCGCCGCCCGCGGCCTGGGGCGCGGCGTTCCAACCGCCTTCGCTCGGCTCCTGCCGAGTCGCCCGCCGCCGGCGCGAGGGCGACTCCCCGGCGGGGTCGCTCGAGACACGCCAGGGCTCCGGCACCCCCGACAATGCGGGAGTTGCCGGCATGGCGCCGGACGCGGAGGAACCGGAAGATGCCGACGGACCGCCCGGCGCCACCCCACTCGACCCCGCGGCTCGCCCGGAAGACGGCGGCACGGCCGATCCCGCGCCCCGCCCGGAAGGGGGCGGCGCAGACGGTCCCGAGCCCCGCCCGGAGGACGGCGGCACAGCTGATCCCGCGCCCCGCCCGGACGCGGGCGGCGCGGCCGGTCCAGAGCCCCGCCCAGAGGACGGCGGCACGGCCGATCCCGCGCCCCGGCCGGAGGAGGGCGGTGCGGGCGGAGAAACCGAGGCGGGCCCGGACGGCGCCGAGGGCCGAGAACCGGACGGCGACTCGCGAACGGCATCCCGAAGCGACCGCCAGTCGGCCGGCGGCGTCGCCCCACCGGACGGCGCACCCGGCCGCGAACCCGACGTCGACTCACGACCACCGTCACGCGGCGCACCAGGCCGCGAACCCGACGTCGACTCACGAGCACCGTCACGCGGCGCAGCCGGCCGCGAACCGGACGGCGACTCGCGAGCGCCGCCGTCGCGCGGGGCGCGCCAGGCCTGCGTCGGCTCGGGTGCGGACGGCGGCGGGACCGCCGGGCGCGAGCCCGACGGCGACTCGCGGGCGCCGCCGTCGCGCGGGGCGCGCCAGGCCTGTGTGGGCTCCGGGGCAGGGGGCACAGGGCCCGGCGGCGGTGGGGCCATCTCGCCGCGTGACTGGGGCGGCACCGGCCGGCGTGGGGCCACCTGGTCGAGCACGTCGCCCGGCGCGGACGGGCCGCCGAACCCGAGGTCGTCCTCGCCGCCGCGGCCCGCGCTGCGCAGTTCCGCCAGCCAGCCGAGGTCCTCGTCGCTCGGGCCTTGTTCGGCCTTGCCGCGGCCGCGCCGCTTCTTGGCCTCGTCCCGACCCGATGTCACCGGCGCCGCTCCTCCGTCATGCCGCTGTGATCCGAAGCGTCACCCGCCTCGGTCCCCCGCACGATACGCCGCAGTTTCGGCAATCGTTCCGCCACCGCGCGCTCGGCGCCATGGCCCGTCGGGCGGTAGTACTCCCGGTCGCCAAGCCCCTCCGGGGCGTACTGCTGCTGCACAACGCCACGGGCATCGTCGTGAGGGTATTTGTACCCCTGCCCGTGCCCGACCCGACTCGCACCCTTGTAGTGCGAATCGCGCAAATGCGCGGGGACTGCACCGCCGTGTCCGGCCCGCACGTCGGCCATGGCGGCGCCGATGGCGTTGACGACCGCGTTGGACTTCGGGGCGAGCGCGAGATGGATCACGGCCTGCGCGAGGACGATCTGCACCTCGGGCAGGCCGACGTACTCGACGGCGTGTGCG
Source organism: Dactylosporangium darangshiense (assembly GCF_039537565.1). Classification (NCBI taxonomy): domain Bacteria; kingdom Bacillati; phylum Actinomycetota; class Actinomycetes; order Micromonosporales; family Micromonosporaceae; genus Dactylosporangium; species Dactylosporangium darangshiense. The sequence goes on along the minus strand of NZ_BAABAT010000019.1, from coordinate 159,800 downwards.
GCCGCGGTCGCGATGGGTAGCGCGGTCGGGTCGGCCATGCCGATGTCCTCGCTGGCGGAGATGACCATGCGGCGGGCGATGAACCGGGCGTCCTCGCCGGCGGTGATCATGCGGGCCAGGTAGTGCAGTGCGGCGTCGACGTCCGAGCCGCGGATGCTCTTGATGAAGGCGCTGACCACGTCGTAGTGCTCGTCGCCGTCGCGGTCGTAGCGCAGCGCTGCCACGTCGACGGCCCGCTCCGCGGTGGCCAGGTCGACGCTGGTGTGCCCCTGCGCCAACGCCGCACCCGCGGCCGCCTCGAGGGCGGTGAGGGCTTTTCGCACATCGCCGCGTGCCAGGCGTACCAGATGAGCCTCTGCGTCATCGTCGAGCGCCACGGTGCCGTCCAGCCCGCGCAAGTCCGTGACGGCCCGGCGCAGCAGGGTGCGCACGTCGTCGTCGGTGAGCGGCTGCAACGTGAGCAGCACGCAGCGCGACAGCAGCGGCGAGATGACGGAGAAGTACGGGTTCTCGGTGGTGGCCGCGAGCAGCGTGACGGTGCGGTCCTCGACCGCGGCGAGCAGCGAGTCCTGCTGGGTCTTGCTGAAGCGGTGCACCTCGTCGATGAACAGCACGGTCGGCGGGCCGCCGCGGCGGCGCTCCCGGCGGGCGGTGTCGATGACCGCGCGCACATCCTTGACCCCGGCCGACAGCGCGGAGAGCGCCACGAAGCGCCGGTCGGTCGCGCCGGCGACGAGGTGGGCGATGGTCGTCTTGCCGGAGCCGGGCGGGCCCCAGAGGATCACCGACATCGGCGAGGCGCCGCCGACGAGCTGGCGCAGCGGCGCGCCGGGCGCCAGCAGGTGCTGCTGGCCGACGAGTTCGTCGAGGCTGGCCGGGCGCATCCGCACCGCGAGCGGCGAGTCGGCCGTGACGTCGGTGAAGCCACCGGCGACGGCCGGGCCTCCTTCGAAGGAAGCCCCGCCGCCGGGTGGTTGAACCTCAAACAAGCCGTCCACGGCCCCAGACCCTACAGTCCGGATCTCAGCCCGAGCGCTCCACGGGGACGACGGTGGACGCGGGCACGGGGCCCTTGGGCTTGGCGTCCACGCCCGCCTCGGCGCGCTGCTCGGCCGTGATCGGGGTCGGCGCGCCCGTCAGCGGGTCGTAGCCGCCGCCCGTCTTCGGGAACGCGATGACCTCGCGGATCGAGTCGACGCCGGCCAGAAGCATGCAGATGCGGTCCCAGCCGAAGGCGATGCCGGCGTGCGGCGGAGGCCCGTACTTGAACGCCTCGAGCAGGAACCCGAACTTCTCCGCGGCATCGTCGGCGGTGATGCCGAGCATCTCGAAGACGCGGCGCTGCACGTCGGCGCGGTGGATACGCACCGAGCCGCCGCCGATCTCGTTGCCGTTGCACACGATGTCGTAGGCGTAGGCGAGGGCCTCGCCCGGCGCGTCCTCGAACCGGTCGATCCAGTCGCGGTTGGGCGAGGTGAACGGGTGGTGCACCGCGGTCCAGCCCTTGGCGCCGCCGCCCGTGCCGCCGGCCTCCGGGTCGGTGGGCTCGAACATCGGGGCGTCGACGATCCAGCAGAAGGCCCAGGCGCTCTCGTCGACCAGCTTGGCGCGCTTGGCGATCTCGATGCGGGCGGCGCCGAGCAGCTCCTGCGCCTCGCGCCGCTCGGTGGAGGCGGCGAAGAAGACCGCGTCGCCCGGCTTGGCCCCGACGAAGTCGGCCAGGCCCGCCAGGTGCGACTCGGACAGGTTCTTGGCCACGGGCCCGCGCGCCTCGCCCGTCGAGGCGTCGAGCACGACGTAGGCCAGGCCCTTGGCGCCGCGCGCCTTGGCCCAGTCCTGCCAGCCGTCGAGCTCCTTGCGGGTCTGCGCGGCGCCGCCGGGCATCACGACCGCGCCGACGTAGCCGCCCGCGTCGATGGCGCCGGCGAACACGCGGAACTCGGTGCCGCGCAGGTACTCGGTCAGCTCGGTCAGCTCGACGGAGTACCGCAGGTCGGGCTTGTCGGAGCCGTAGCGGTTCATGGCGTCGTGCCAGGTGATGCGCGGGATGTCGCCGGAGATGGCGTGCCCGGCCAGGTCGGACCACAGGGCCCGCACGATGGCCTCGCCGAGCTCGATGATGTCGTCCTGGGTCACGAAGGACATCTCGATGTCGAGCTGGGTGAACTCCGGCTGGCGGTCGGCGCGGAAGCCCTCGTCGCGGTAGCAGCGCGCGATCTGGTAGTAGCGCTCCAGGCCGCCGACCATGAGCAGCTGCTTGAACAGCTGCGGCGACTGGGGCAGCGCATACCAGTTGCCGGGCTGCAGCCGGACGGGCACCAGGAAGTCGCGGGCGCCCTCGGGCGTCGAGCGGGTCAGCGTCGGGGTCTCCACCTCGACGAAGTCGCGGTCGGCCAGCAGGTTGCGCGCGATCTGGTTGGCCCGGCTGCGCAGCTTCATCGCCTGGTGTGGGCCGGAGCGGCGCAGGTCGAGATAGCGATAGCGGTACCGCACGTCGTCGCTGGCCGCCTCGCCGTCGTCGATCGGCAGGGGCAGCGGCGCGGCCTCGGAGAGCACCTCGAGGCCGCTCGCGACGACCTCGACCTCGCCGGTGGGCAGGTCCGGGTTCTCGTTGCCGGCCGGGCGGGCCCGCACTTCGCCGGTCACAAGCACGCAGTACTCGTTGCGCAGCGCGTGCGCCGCCTGCATCTCCTCGCGGAAGACCACCTGGACGACGCCCGAGGCGTCGCGCAGATCGACGAAGATGACCCCGCCGTGGTCGCGGCGGCGGGCCACCCAGCCGGCCAGCGTCACGGTCGTTCCGGCGTCGGCGCCACGCAAGGTGCCGGACTCATGGGATCGGATCACAGGGTCTCCTTCGGCGAACTACGCAAGACGGCTCATTCTCTCACCGCAGCACGGGCGCCATGTCTTCGGCCGGGGGGTTCCACTCGTCGCTGGACGCGGGCACCTGCTCGCCGGAGCGGATGTCCTTGACCTGGTCGCCGCCCTCGATCGATGCGCTGGCCGGGAACCACACGAAGGGGATGCCGCGCCGCTCGGCGTAACGGATCTGCTTGCCGAGCTTCGCCGGCACGGGCGCCACCTCGGTGGCGATCCCGCGGGCGCGCAGCGAGGCGGCGATGCGGTTGCTGGCCGCCCGCTCCTCCTCGCTCCACAGCGCGACGAGCACCGCGGTCGGGGTGGGCCGGCTGACGGCGAGCGCGTCGGCGTCGAAGAGCAGGCCGAGCAGGCGGGACACGCCGATGGAGATGCCGACGCCGGGGAAGACGTCGCGGCCGGCGCTGGCGAGGTTGTCGTAGCGGCCGCCGGAGCAGATCGAGCCGTACTGCTCATAGCCGGCCAGCTCCGTCTCGTACACGGTGCCGGTGTAGTAGTCGAGCCCCCGGGCGATCTTCAAGGTGGCCTCGACCAGGCCCGGCGAGTGCTCGCGGGCGGTCTCGACGACCGCGGTGAGCTCGGACACGCCCTCGTCCAGCAGCGGGTGCTCGACGCCGAGGGCGCGCACGGCGTCGGCGAAGGACGCGTCGTGCGCGCGGATCTCGGCCAGGGCCAGGCACGCCTTGGCCTGTGCCTCGGTCCCGCCGGCCTGGACGATGAGCTGCGTCACGGCATTGGGACCGATTTTGTCGAGTTTGTCGATTATCCTGAGGATTTCCTCGGGATCCTCCAGGCCGAGGCCACGGTAGAAGCCCTCGCAGAGCTTCCGGTTGTTCACCATGATCTTGACGGCCGGAATCGGCAGCGAGCGCAGCGCGTCACCGATGACCAGGGGGATCTCGGCCTCGTAGTGGGGCGGGAGGCTGTCGCGGTCGACGATGTCGATGTCGGCCTGCAGAAACTCGCGATAGCGTCCGGCCTGTGGTTTCTCGCCCCGCCACACCTTCTGGATCTGGTAGCGCCGGAAGGGAAACTGCAACTTACCGGCATTTTCAAGCACATAGCGGGCGAACGGAACGGTCAGGTCGAAGTGCAATCCCAGGCTCTGCTCATCGTCGCCCTCGGCGGCCTGGAGCCGGCGCAGGGTGTACACCTCCTTGGAGGTCTCCCCCTTGCGCAACAGCTGGTCGAGCGGCTCGACCGCGCGCGTCTCCAGCGGCGCGAAGCCGTAGAGCTCGAACGTGCGCCGCAGCCGGTCGAGAACCTGCTGCTCGGCGAGGCGCTGCGCGGGGAGCCACTCCGGGAAGCCGGACAGCGGCGTGGGTCGGGTCATCGGTCTCTACCAGCCTTTACGCGGCGCCTCGAGCGCCTCACGGAGATACGGATTGCGGGCCCGCTCGCGCCCGATGGTGGTCTCGGGGCCGTGTCCGGGCAGCACGATCGTCTCGTCGGGCAGCGTCAGCACCTTGTCCCGCAGGCTGGCCATCATCTGGCCCATGCTGCCGCCGGGCAGGTCGGTGCGGCCGATCGAGTCGCGGAAGAGCACGTCGCCGGAGAAGCACAGCGGTTCGTCGCCCTCGCCGCCGCGGAACATCACCGAGCCGCGGGTGTGGCCGGGCGCGTGGTCGACGGTGAGCTCCAGCCCGGCGATCTTGAGCACCAGCCCGTCCTCGAGCGGCGCGACGTCCTCCGGCTCGGTCCACGTCAGCCTGCCGCCGAACAGCGAGGTGAGGTCGGCGCTGAGGCCTTTGGCCGGGTCGGCGAGCATCTCGGCGTCGCCGGGGTGGATGTACGCGGTGATGCCGCGCGCGCCGCAGACCGGCGTCACGGAGAACGTATGGTCGAGGTGACCATGCGTGAGCAGAACCGCGGCGGGCTGGAGCCGGTGCTCGGCGAGCACCTCGTCCAGCCGGTCGGCGACCCCGATCCCCGGGTCGATGATCACGCACTGCTCGCCGGGCGCTGGGGCCACGACGAAGCAGTTGGTCCCGAACGCCTCGGCGGGGAAGCCGGCAACGAGCACAGCGGCGCTCCTCCCTGTCTATGTCCTGGCCCAGACCATGTCGACCCTATCCGGAGGTCAGGCACAGCCAACCGTGACCGGGCGGCGACCCGCATTCCGGGTTCTACCCGTACACTCTGGCGGGCGTGTGACGTGGCACCCAAATGTTATTTCCTGGAGGGGAGCACCGGTGGCTTCCAGTAAGAGCCGGCAGCGCGCTTTGGCGCGCGCCAAGACCGAGCGGCAGATCGCCCGAAGGGCGGCCGCGGCGCGGCGTCGCCGCCAGTGGCAAGCGGGGATCGGCAGCGCCGTCGTCCTTGCGCTGCTGGTCGTGGTCGTAATCTGGAAGACCGGCGGGTTCTCTCCCGCGCCGGCCACCGCCGACGAGTGTGCCTACACCTCGGTCGACGCCGGTGCCGGCGTGACGGACGTCGGCAAGCCGCCGACCAAGGACGTGGTCAAGAACGGCGTCAAGACCATGACGATCAACCTCGGCCAGGGCGCCGTGACCGCCAAGCTCGACCCGAGCAAGGCGCCGTGCACGGTCAACAGCATCAGCTACCTGGCGGGCAAGAAGTTCTTCGACAACACGACCTGCCACCGCGTCACCGACGCGATCCTGCAGTGCGGCGACCCCTCCGGCTCGGGCTCCGGCGGCCCCGCCTACCGCTTCCCCAACGAGAACGTGCCGCAGGCGCTGCCGCCGTCGGCCGAGCCCACCCCCAGCGCGTCGGGCTCCGCGAGCGTGCCGGCCTCGGCGGCCCCGTCGGAGTCCGCCGACACCGGCCCCGGCTCCGCGCTGTACCCGATGGGCACGATCGCGATGGCACACTCGCAGGAGAAGGACAGCAACAGCAGCCAGTTCTTCCTGGTCTTCAAGGACACGCAGTTCCCGGCGGACTACACGATCTTCGGCACCATCACGGGCGGCCTCGACGTCCTGCAGAAGATCGGCGCGACGGGCACCGACAACGGCTCGCCCGACGGCAAGCCGAAGGAGGACGTGAAGATCAGCACGCTGACCGTCACCGACACGGCGCCGGATGACACGGCGCCGACCCCGGCCCCGGCGACCAGCGGCTCGGCACCCGCGGAGAGCGCCTCGGCCACTCCCTCGGCCAGCACCTCGACGAGCAAGTCCTAAGGCCTCGAGCAAGTCCACCCCATCCCCGTTGAGCAAGGAGTACCAACCGTGAGCACCAACCGGGACCGTCAGCGCGCCGCGGCGCGTGCACGGCTGGAGCGGGAGATGGGCGTGCGCGCCGAGCAGTCCCGGCTCCGGCGCCGCCGTAACACGACGATCGCCGCCGGGGCCGGCGCCCTGATCGTCCTGCTCGCCGCGGCGTGGGTGGTCGTCGCGGTGACCAGCGGAGACGACAAGACCGAGGCCGGCGCCAGCCCATCGTCCTCGGCCACCCCGACCAGCTGCGAGTGGCTCCCCCTGGTCGACCCGAGCGCGAGCGCGTCGGTGGACCCGGAGCTGGCGAAGAACACCAAGGACGTCGGCAAGCCGCCCACGACGGGCGAGGCCCGCACGGGCACCCAGACGATGACCCTGGACACCAGCGTCGGCACCATCAAGATCGAGGTCGACACCGCGCACGCACCCTGCGCCGCGGAAAGTTTCACCTACCTGGCGAGCAAGAAGTTCTTCGACGACTCGGTCTGCCACCGCCTGGTCCTGCAGAGCGTCTACGTGCTGCAGTGCGGTGACCCCTTCGGCACCGGCTACGGCGGCCCGAGCTACCGCTACGCCGAGGAGAACCTGCCGACGGGCAAGCGCCCGGCCTACGGCGAGGGCGTCGTGGCCATGGCGAACAACGGCAACCCGGCGTCGACGGGCAGCCAGTTCTTCATCGTGTACAAGGACATCGCGCAGCTGGACCCGAACTACACGGTCATCGGCCGCGTGACCGAGGGCCTGGACCTGGTCAAGAAGGTCGCCGACGCCGGCGTCGTTGCCGAACCGTCGGCCGACCCGTCCACCCCGCCGAGCGAGGGCAAGCCGAAGACCGAGGTCCGCATCAAGTCCCTGACGATGAGCGCCCCGACCCCGTAAAACCGCTAGCAAAGCGCAAGGGCCGTTCCCGGACAGCAACCGGGAACGGCCCTTCTGCTTTGCGAGGAATGGCCAAGGGGCGCACCGGCCCCCCGGAAGGAGAAGACCCTCAGGCCCCCGAGGTAACCCGGTAGGCGTCGTAGACACCGTCGATCCGCCGCACCGCAGCCAGAAGATGGTTCAGGTGCTTCGGATCGGCCATCTCGAAGGAGAACCGCGAGATCGCCACCCGGTCCCGCGTCGTGGTCACCGTCGCGGACAGGATGTTGACCTTCTCGTCGGACAGCACCCGCGTGACGTCCGCCAGGAGCTTGTGCCGGTCCAAGGCCTCGACCTGGATGGCCACGAGGAACGTGGACGCGCTGGTGGGCTTCCAGCTGACCTCGAGCACCCGCTCCGGCTGCTCCTTGAGGTCGCCCGCGTTGGCACAGTCGTCCCGGTGCACGCTGACGCCCCCGGAACGCGTGACGAAGCCGAACACGGCGTCGCCGGGCACCGGCGTGCAGCAGCGGGCCAGCTTGATCCAGACGTCGTCGACGCCCAGGACCTCGACGCCGGGGTCGGAGGCGGCCGTGCGGGTGCGCGCCGGGCGGGTCGGTATCGCGGTCTCGGCGATGTCCTCGACCGCGCCCTCCTCGCCGCCGTAGCCGGCGACCAGGCGCTGCACGATCGACTGGGCCGAGGCCTGACCGTCGCCGACGGCCGCGTAGAGCGCGGCGACGTCGGCCAGGTGCAGCTCGCGGGCGATGGTCATCAGCGACTCGGACGTCAGCAGGCGCTGCAGCGGCAGGCCCTGCTTGCGCATCGCCTTGACGATCGCCTCCTTGCCGGCCTCGATCGCCTCCTCGCGGCGCTCCTTGTTGAAGTACTGCCGGATCTTCGTCCGCGCCCGCGGGCTCTTGACGAAGCCGAGCCAGTCCTGGGTGGGGCCCGCCGTCTCCGACTTCGACGTGAAGATCTCGATCACGTCGCCGTTGGACAGCGTGCTCTCCAGGGGCACGAGCTTGCCGTTGACGCGGGCGCCGATGCACTTGTGCCCGACCTCGGTGTGCACCGCGTAGGCGAAGTCGACCGGCGTCGAGCCGGTGGGCAGGGCGATGACGTCGCCCTTGGGCGTGAAGACGTACACCTCCTGGCTGGACAGGTCGAAGCGCAGCGCGTCGAGGAACTCGCTCGGGTCGCTCGCCTCGCGCTGCCAGTCCAGCAGCTGGCGCAGCCAGGTCATCTCGTCGATGTGCGCCGGCGGGCCGGCGATCGTGGCGTTCTTGGTCTCCTTGTACCGCCAGTGCGCGGCGATGCCGTACTCCGCGGTGCGGTGCATCGCATAGGTGCGGATCTGCAGCTCGACCGGCTTGCCGGTGGGCCCGATGACCGTCGTGTGCAGCGACTGGTACATGTTGAACTTCGGCATCGCGATGTAGTCCTTGAACCGGCCCGGCACGGGCTGCCAGTTCGCGTGGATCACACCGAGCGCCGCGTAGCAGTCGCGCACCGTGTCGACGAGGATGCGCACACCGACCAGGTCGTAGATGTCGCCGAAGTCACGACCCCGGACGATCATCTTCTGATACACGGAGTAGAGGTGCTTCGGCCGCCCGGTCGTCTCGGACTTGATCTTGGCGGCCTTGAGGTCGTTGGCGACCTTCTGGGTCACGGTGCGCAGCAGCGAGTCGCGCTGGGGCGTGTGCTCGGCGATGAGCCGGCTGATCTCGTCGAAGCGCTTGGGGAACAGCGTGCGGAACGCCAGGTCCTCCAGCTCCCACTTGATCGTGTTCATGCCCAGGCGGTGCGCCAGCGGGGCCAGGATCTCCAGGGTCTCCTTGGCCTTCTGCTCCTGCTTCGGGCGGGGCAGGAAGGTCAGGGTGCGCATGTTGTGCAGCCGGTCGGCCAGCTTGATGACCAGCACCCGCGGGTCCTTGGCCATCGCCACGACCATCTTGCGGATCGTCTCGGCCTTCGCCGCGTCGCCCAGCTTGACCTTGTCGAGCTTCGTGACGCCGTCGACGAGCAGCGTGACCTCGCCGCCGAAGTCGATCTGCATCCGCTCGATCGTGTACTCGGTGTCCTCGATGGTGTCGTGCAGCAGCGCGGCGACCAGCGTGGTGGTGTCCATGCCCAGGTCGGCGAGGATCGTGGCGACGGCGAGCGGGTGCGTGATGTAGGGGTCGCCGGACTTGCGGTACTGCCCCTTGTGGAAGTGCTCGGCCATGTCGTAGGCGCGCTGCAGCAGCCGCACGTCGGCCTTCGGGTGGCTCGCCTTGTGCTGCGCGATCAGCGGCTCGAGGACCTCGCTCACGGAGGGGCTCTGCCAGGGCGCATTGAAGCGGGCCAGCCGGGCGCGCACCCGGCGGCCGGTCGGCGCGGCGCCCACGAAGCCCGCGACGGCACCGGTCACGCCGCCCGCGGCGTCGGTGAGGTCCTCGGTGTCCTCGCCGAGGATCTCCTCGGCCGGGCGGCGCGCCGCCTCGCCGGGCCGGTCCGTGGACCGGCGCTGGGGTGTTGCGCCGGGGGCGACGGGGAACTGCAGCACCACACCGCCCGCCTCCGCCGTCTCCGGCGCGGCGTTCTCGCGGGCGTCCTGCGGTTCATCCTGCACGTGGTCGACCGTACCCTCAAGGGGGGGTGCGATGTCGCCGGTCACCGGCCGCTCCTCATCGCCGACAACGATCCGAGCTGCAAGCTTACCCGCCCCCACCGACATTTCCCGTCAGCGAAAGAGGCCGGATAAGGGCCGGAAATCGGCCGCGAACGCCCCTCAGACGGTCAAGAGGGCATGAACCGGGCGCGGCGCCAGGCGGGACCGCCCATCGAGGAACGAGAGCTCCAGCAGGACGCTGAAGCCGCTGACGGTGCCGCCGGCGCGCTCGACGAGCTCCAGGGTGGCCGCCGCGGTGCCGCCGGTCGCCAGGACGTCGTCGACGACCAGGACCCGCTCGCCGGCCAGGAACGCGTCGGCGTGGACCTCCAGGGTCGCCTCGCCGTACTCCAGCGCGTAGGTCGCCGACACGGTCGCGCGGGGCAGCTTGCCGGCCTTGCGTACGGGTACCACACCCTTGCCCGTCGCGTAGGCGATCGCCGCGGCGATGACGAACCCGCGCGCCTCGATCCCGGCCACGACGTCGAAGCTCCCCGCGCCGTGCTCGGCCACGATCGCATCGATTGTGGCGGCGAAGGCCGGGCCGTCGGCGAACAGCGGCATCAGGTCCTTGAACAGGACCCCCGGCTTCGGGAAGTCGGGTACGTCCAGGACCTTGCTCGCGACCAGCTCGGCGATCTCCACGGGCCCTCCCTGACAACGGCAACGGGCGCCGCGAACGCGGCGCCCGTTGATTACTACCAGATCGATCTGGCCGGCCGGTTACCGCCGGCCGCTGGTGCCCCCGCCGGGACGGCCGCCCGCGCGCGGGCGCTTGCCCTGTCCGGGCCGGGCCGCCGGACGGGCGCCCGGGCGGGGTGCCGCGCCCGCGAGCTCGGAGCGCTCCAGCGACTTCGCCGGGCCGCCGCTGCCGATCGGCACGCCGTCGCTGTCGCGGGCCACCGTCTGCGACTTGTTCGCCGCCTCCTTGGCCTGCGCGGTGCGCTTGGCCTGGACCCGGGTGGCGTGCGCCTGCAGCCGCGGCTCGCGGCTCTTGAGCTCGGCCAGCACCGGGGTGGCGAAGAAGATCGACGAGTACACCGCGACGCCCATACCGATGAACAGCACCAGGCCGAGGTCCTTCAGCGTGCCGGCGCCCAGCAGGCCGGCGCCGATGAAGAGCAGGCCGCCGACGGGCAGCAGCGCCACGAGGCCGGTGTTGATCGAGCGCATCAGCGTCTGGTTGACGGCCAGGTTGGCCGCCTCGGCATACGTGGAGGTGCTCGAGCCGGTGATGCCCCGGGTGTTCTCCTGCACCTTGTCGAACACCACGACGACGTCGTACAGCGCGAAACCGAGGATCGTCAGGAAGCCGATGACGGTCGACGGCGTGACCTCGAAGCCGACCAGCGAGTACACGCCGCCGGTCAGGATCAGGTCGAGCAGCAGCGAGGCGACCGCCGCCGCGGCCATCCGCCACTCGAACCGCGCGATGAGGTACACCAGCACCACGGCGAGGAAGATCGCGAGGCTCAGCGCCGCCTTGTCGGTGACCTGGCCGCCCCACGAGGTGCTCACCGCGCTGTCGCTGATCTGGCTCGCGTCGATGTTGAAGTGCTGCGCGACCGCGTTCTTGATCTCGGTCTGCCGGGTCGGGTCGTTGATCAGCTCGGTCTTGATGATGTACTGGCTGTCGCCGACGGTCTGGCCGGTCTTGACCGACACGCCCGCGTCGGCGAACGCCGTCTCGACCTGCGACAGGGTGCCGACCTTGACCGGCACGTTGTACTGGTTGCCGCCCTCGAACTCGATGCCGAGCGTGAAGCCCCGCACGAGCATGCTGGCGATGGCGATCACGATCGCGACGCCGGCGACGATGAACCAGATCTTGCGGCGGCCGACGATGTCGACGCCGGCCTCACCGCGGTACAACCGGGCTGCGATGCCGCCTGCGCTCATCGTCAGGCCTCCTTCGTGCGGTTACGACGGGTCGTGACGGTGCTCGCGTCGCCCTGCGGAGCGTGCTCGAGCACCCGGCCGAGACCACTGACCCTCGGTGACAAGAATGCCTTGCTGCGAGCGAAGAGCGTCATGATCGGATGGCGGAAGAGGAAGACGACCACGAGGTCGAGGATCGTCGCCACGCCCAGGGCGAAGGCGAAGCCCTTCACCGAGCCGATCGAGACGATGTACAGGATCGCCGCCGCGAGCAGGGTGATCGTGTTCGCCGAGATGATCGTGCGGCGGGCCCGGACCCAGGCGCGGGGCACCGCGCTGCGCGGGCTGCGGCCCTCGCGGATCTCGTCTTTCAGGCGTTCGAAGTAGATGACGAACGAGTCCGCCGCGACACCTAGCGAGACGATGAAGCCTGCGAAGCCGGCGAGGCTCAGCGTGAAGCCCATCCAGCGGCCCAGGACGATCAGCGACATGAAGACCAGCACGCCGGAGAGCAGGAGGCTGATCATGATGACGCCGCCGAGCAGCCGGTAGTAGAAGAACGAGTAGAGCACGACCAGCAGCAGGCCGATGCCGGCGGCGAGCAGGCCCGCCTCCAGGTGGGAGCTGCCCAGGGTCGCCGAGATGCTCTGCGCGTCCTGCGACTTGAACGACAGCGGCAGGGCGCCGTACTGCAGCTGGCTGGCCAGCAGCTGGGCCTCGGACTTCGTGAAGGTGCCGCTGATCTCCGCGTCACCCGGGATCACGGCCTGGATCGTCGGGGCCGAGACGACCGTGTTGTCGAGCACCACGGCGACCTGCTTGCTGTCCTGGCCGCCGTTGTAGGCCTCGCGGGTCAGGTCGGTCCAGCGGTTCTGCCCATCGCTGTGGAAGGACAGGTTGACCGTCCACTTGCCGTTCTGCGAGTTGATGCTGGAGTCGGCGCCGGAGACGTCGGTGCCGAGGACCTTGGCCACGTCGAGCTGGTACTTCACGCCCGGGCCGCAGGCGACGACCTGCTCCTTGGCGGTGCTGATCGAGCCGACCGGCCGGTGGTTGAGCTTGTCGCACGTGATGTAGGGGATGTTGTACTGCATCGAGGCCGGCAGGACCGCGACCTCGTCCGGCGACAGGTCCTTGAAGCCCTTGTACTGCTCGGCCTTGCTCGGGTCCTTGCTGAAGTCCAGCGGCGCCTGCTCGGCCAGCGCGGCGGCCCACACGGCGTCGCCGAGCTTCTTCTGCACGGCGGCGCGCTGCGTGGCGATGTCCGGGGCCACCGAGTCGGTCGGCGCCGGGGTCGCGCCGGCGGCGGCGCTGCCCGAGGCCGTGGGGGTCGCCGACGGGGCGGCGGACGTGGCGGTGGGGGTCGCCGACGGGCTGGAGCTCGCCGAGGCCGGCGCGCTCGCGGGCGTGGAGGCCGGGGCGCTCGCGGGCGCGGAGGCCGGCGCCGACGCGGAAGCAGAGGGCGATGCCGAGGGGTCGGCCGCGCCCGTGTCGCCCGTCTGGTTCAGCACCGTGCGGAAGCGCAGCTCCGCGGTCTGGCCGATCTGCTTGAGGCGGTCGTCGCTCTTGCCCGGCAGGGAGACGACGATGTTGTTGTTGCCCTCGACGACGACCTCGGCCTCGGAGACGCCCAGGCCGTTGACCCGCTGGTCAATGATGCGGCGGGCGTTCTCCATCTGATCCGGGGTGGGCTTCTTGTTGCCCTCCAGATTCTGGGCCTGCAGCGTGACCGTGGTCCCGCCGATCAGATCAAGGCCGAGTTTCGGCTCGAGCCGGTTGCGCCATCCGCCCGAGCCGCCGAACCATACGATGGAGGCAAGGACGGCGAAGATGACGGCAAGGACGGCGAGCTGGCGGCTCGGGCGCATCGGTGCCTGAGGTTGTGCCACGGCTGTCGGGTCTCCCTACACGACGCCGGCGGGGTTCGCGCGGCGTGAATGTTTCACAGAGCGGGCTTGCGAACGGGACTTTCAGTCGGCGTCCGCGCTGCCGGCGGACTCCTCCTCGGCGGCCTCTTCATCTTCGACGGCCGCTTTCTTGTTCACCTTGCCGATGGCGGCGCGGGCGTACTTGGCGGTGACGCCCGGCGCAATCTCCAGGAGCACGGTGTCGTCGTTGACCTCGACCACGTTGCCGTAAAGCCCGCCGACGGTCACCACCTCGTCGCCCACGCCCATCGAGGCCTGCATGCTCTCGGTCTCGCGGCGGCGCTTCTGCTGCGGACGGATCATGAGGAAGTAGACGAAAGCGGCGAAGGCAACGACGACGAGGAGCGGAAGCGCCCCGCTGCCGCCCGTCTCTCCCGCGGCGTAAATCACGATTGGTGGCCTTCCCGGTCGAGTTATCTGATATCCGCGCAACGGATCGCGGCGAGTCTAGTCGGTGTGTCGGAAACCACGTAGACCGGCGTCCAACATCGCGCCGACCGCGACAGGAATGGAGCTAAGGCTCCAAACTGAACAGATCCGGCGTTTGCGACAAGCCGCCCTGCGGGTTTCCGCCAACGACGGTACCAGCGGGAGCTGGGATTCCAAGGTGTCGCCATGCGCTCGCCGTGGCGACCCGGCCACGAGGAGTGCGCGCAATGAGGCCGGAACGCAGCAAAAAGGGCTCGCAGACCTCCTCGACGGTATCGGGCTGCTCACCGACGGCGACCGCGAGCGTGGACAGGCCGACCGGCCCGCCGCCGTGGCGCAGCAGGGCCGCGAGCACCGCCCGGTCGAGCCGGTCCAGGCCCAGCTCGTCGACGTCGTACACCCGCAGCGCCGCCCGCGCCGCCTTCAGGTCGACCACGCCGTTGCCGCGGACCTCGGCATAGTCGCGGACCCGGCGCAGCAGCCGGTTGGCGATTCGAGGTGTACCGCGGGAGCGCCGCCCGATCTCCACCGCGCCGTCCTCCAGGATCGGCACGTCCAGGATGCGGGCCGAGCGCGTAATGATCTGCTCGAGCTCCTCGGGCTCGTAGAACTCCAGCTGCCCGACGAACCCGAAGCGATCCCGCATCGGGCCGGTGAGCAGGCCGCTGCGGGTCGTCGCGCCGACCAGCGTGAACGGCTCGACGTCCAGCGGGATCGCGGTCGCGCCGGGGCCCTTGCCCACGACGACGTCGACGCGGAAGTCCTCCATGGCGCTGTACAGCAGCTCCTCGGCCGGCCGCGCCATGCGGTGGATCTCGTCGATGAACAGCACGTCGCCGTGCTGCAGGCTGGTCAGCACGGCCGCGAGGTCGCCGGCCCGCTCGATCGCCGGCCCGCTGGTCATCCGCAGCCCGGCGCCCAGCTCGGCGGCGACGATCATGGCCATGGTGGTCTTGCCCAGCCCCGGCGGGCCGGACAGCAGGATGTGGTCCGGCGGGCTGCCGCGGCGCAGCGCGCTCTGCAGCAGCAGGTGCAGCTGCTCGCGCACCCGGTGCTGGCCGATCAGCTCCGACATGCGCTTGGGCCGGACGGTCTGGTCGGCGGCCGCGTCCTCGTCGGACGCCCACGCGCTGACGAGCGGATCGGTCATCGCAAGGTGCCCAGCATCCGGATCGCCTGCTTGAGCAGGACCGGCACGGGCGGGGTGGTCTGCCCGTCGAGCTGCTCGGCGACCGCGGCCACGGCCTGGTCGGCCTGCCCGGCGGTCCAGCCGAGCCCGACGAGGGCCTGGCGCACCTGGTCGTGCCACAGCGCGCCCACGCCGACGCCGACCATCGCGGCGCCGTCGCCCGGCAGCGCGCCGATCTTGTCGCGCAGCTCCAGCACCAGGCGCTCGGCGCCCTTCTTGCCGATGCCGGGCACCCGGGTCAGCGTGGAGGTGTCGCCGCCGGAGATTGCGCGGCGTACCACATCCGGGGTATGCACGGCGAGCACCGCCTGCGCCAGCCGCGGGCCCACCCCGGTCGCCGTCTGCAGCAACTCGAACAGCTGCCGGGCGTCGTCGTCGGCGAACCCGTAGAGGGTCAGCGAGTCCTCGCGCACGACCAGCGAGGTGGCCAGCCGCGCCTCGTGCCCCACGCGCAGGTCGGCGATGGTGTGCGGCGAGCACTGCACGGCGAGCCCGACCCCGCCGACCTCGATCACGGCGCCGTCGGGCGACACCGCCATCACCTTGCCGCGAACGCTCGCGATCACCGGGCCCTCCTCAATGCGGCGCTGATGCGCTCCCGGGCGCCGCCCCGCCAGACATGACAGATGGCCAAGGCTAAGGCGTCGGCGGCGTCGGCCGGGCGCGGCGCGACCTCCAGCCGCAGCAGCCGGGTCACCATCGCCGTGACCTGTGCCTTGTCGGCGTTGCCGTTGCCGCTGATGGCGGCCTTGACCTCGCTCGGGGTGTACAGCTGGACGGGCAGCCCGGCGCGGGCGGCGGCGAGGATGGCCACGGCGCCGGCCTGCGCGGTCCCCATGACGGTGCGCACGTTGTGCTGGCTGAACACGCGCTCGACGGCGACGGCCTCGGGCCGGAACTCCTGCATGACCTCGGCCAGTCGCTCGTCCAGGCCGAGCAGGCGCAGCGGCAGGTCCATGTCGGGGTCGCTGGTGACCACCTCGTAGTGCACGAGCCGGCACGGCCGTCCCGGCTGGCCCTCCACCACGGCGACGCCGCACCGGGTCAGCCCCGGGTCGACCCCAAGCACCCGCACCCAGACCCCCTCATACGTGTGTTCGACACCTTATCCCACGATCGAAAGGGACCGACGCCACGACACACACACCGACTAGCCTGAAGGTATGTGGGCGCGCCCCATGGGACGGGCGCGCGAAGCCTCGTACGTTTCCCGCCATGACGACGCCACACCCCGTTACTCCGCAGCAGGTGGTCGCTCTGGACCTGCGGGGCCGCTCCGCGTTGGTCACCGGCGCCGGCAGCGGCATCGGCCGCGCCGTGGCCGTGCGACTGGCCGCCGCCGGAGCGCGGGTCGTGGCCGTCGACCGCGACGCGGAGCCGGTCAAGACCCTCGCCGAGGAGGCGGGCGTGGTGCCCGTCGTCGCCGACCTCGCCGACCTCGACGACATCGAGGGCCGCCTGGCCGGGCACCTCGACGCGGACATCCTGGTGAACAACGCCGGCCTGCAGCACGTGGCCCCGCTGGACGACTTCCCGCCGGAGCGCTTCGGCTACATCCAGACCGTCATGGTCGCCGCGCCCTTCCGGCTGGTGCGGGCGGTGCTGCCGCACATGTACGCCGGCGGGTGGGGACGCGTCGTCAACATCTCCTCCGTGCACGGGCTGCGGGCCTCGCCGTTCAAGGCGGCGTACGTGACCGCGAAGCACGGCCTGGAGGGCCTGTCGAAGACGGTGGCGCTCGAGGGCGCGCCGCACGGGGTGACCTCCAACTGCATCAACCCCTCCTACGTGCGCACGCCGCTGGTCGAGGGCCAGATCGCCGACCAGGCCAGGACCCACGGCATCGACGAGTCGGAGGTCGTCGAGAAGATCATGCTGACCAGCGCCGCGATCAAGCGCCTCATCGAGCCGGCCGAGGTCGCCGAGCTCGTCGCCTACCTCTGCACCGACGTCGCCGGGTTCATCACCGGTACTTCGCTGTCGATCGACGGCGGCTGGACCGCACACTAGGGCGTGTGACGATGCTGGAGTACCTCGAGCTGCTGGCCCGCGAGGCGGCCACCGTCGAGTTCGAGGGCCCGCTCGTCGCCGCGCGCAACGCCGGCCTGCCGCCGGAGCACATCGCCGAGCTCGAGCAGGCCAAGGTCGTCGCGCTGCGGGTGCGCGCCCTCCTCGAACGGCGCCGCCGGCGCGAGGAGGAGCTCTCCGGGCTGTTCGACACCGCCAGCGACCTCGCCGGGCTGCGTGACGTCGACGCCGTGCTGGCCGCCATCGTGCACCGGGCGCGGACGCTGCTGGGCGCCGACGTGGCGTACATGACGCTGAACGACGAGACGCGCGGCGACACCTACATGCGCGTCACCGACGGCTCGATCTCGGCCCGCTTCCAGGCGCTGCGCCTGCCGATGGGCGCCGGGCTGGGCGGCCTGGTCGCGCAGACCGGCAGCCCCTACGTGACCGCCGACTACCCCCGCGACGAGCGCTTCCGGCACACCGGCGACATCGACGCCGGCGTGAGCGAGGAGGGGCTGGTCGCGATTCTCGGGGTACCGCTGCGGCTCGGATCCAGGATCATCGGCGTGCTCTATGCCGCCAACCGCTCCGCGCGCCCGTTCGCCCGCGAGGAGGTGTCGCTGCTCGTCTCGCTCGCCGCCAACGCCGCCGTCGCGATCGACACCGCCCGGCTGCTCGGCGAGACGCAGGCGGCGCTGGAGGAGCTCTCCGCCGCCAACGGCGTGATTCGCGCGCACAGCGACTCCGTCGAGCGCGCCGCCGCCGCGCACGACCGGATGACCGCCCTCGTCCTGCGGGGCGCCGGCGTCGAGGACGTCGCCGCCGTCGTGGTCGAGGTGCTCGGCGGCTCGCTGCTGGTCCTGGACGCCGAGAACCGCCGCCTCGCGCTCGTCGGCGAGCTCGACCAGCCGGACCCCAGCGCCATCGCCGAGGCCCTCGCCGCCTCCCGCACCGAGGGCCGAAGCGTGCGCCGCGGCCGGCTGTGGTTCGCCGCGGTCGTCGCGGGCGCGGAGAACCTCGGCGCCCTGGTCCTTCGCCCCGACGAGGCGCTCGTCGACGCCGACCAGCGCATCCTCGAGCGGGCCGCGGTCGTCACCGCGCTGCTGCAGCTGTTCCGGCGCACCGTGGCGGAGGCCGAGGGCCGCGTCCGCGGCGAGCTGCTCGACGACGTCATCACCCGCCCGGTCCGCGACGCCGACTCCCTGCGCGCCCGCGCCAAGCGCCTCGGCGTCGACCTCGACGCCCCCAACGTCGTCGTGGCCATCGGCGCCGACGCCCTCACCGGCGGCTCGATCCGCCAGCGGGCCGTCTCGTGGGCGCAGACCTACGCGCAGACCCGCTCCGGCCTCGCCGCCGCCCGCGACGGCCACGTCGTGCTCCTGCTGCCCGGCGACGCGCCCGGCGCCTCCGCCCGCGCGGTCGCCCGCGACCTCGGCAAGCTGCTGGCCCGCCCGGTCACCGCCGGCGCCGGCGGCCCCGCGACCGCACCCGAGGGCATCGCCGCGGCCTACCGCGACGCCGACCGCTGCGTGACCGCGCTGACCGCCCTGGGCCGCACCGGCACCGGCGCCAGCACCGCCGAGCTGGGCTTCGTCGGCCTGCTCCTGGGCTCGGCCCCCGACGGCCGCGACCGGGACGTCCGCTCGTTCCTGGACTCCGCGATCGGCCCCGTCGTCGACTACGACGTCCGCCGCGGCACCGCCCTGGTGAAGACCCTGGAGGCGTACTTCGGCGTCGGCGGCAGCCTCGCCCGCGCCGCCGAGGTCCTGCACGTGCACGTCAACACCGTGACCCAGCGCCTCGAGCGCATCGCACAGCTCCTCGGCGCCGACTGGCAGAAGCCGGAGCGCGCCCTCGAGGTACAGCTGGCCCTTCGCCTGCACCGCCTCAGCAGCTCGTAGATTGTCTGTATGGCCCTCATCGCGTACAACGGCACCGACGCGGCGGCGTTCGCGGCGAACCGGCACCTGAGCGACGACGCGCTGAGCGGTTGGCGTTCGGCCATCATCCGGTACGTCGACCCGCACCCCGGCCACCTGCTCGACCTCGGCTGCGGCACCGGCACCTGGTCCCGCGCCTTCGCCGCATGGTGGCCCGAGGCCGAGATCGTCGCCGTGGAGCCCTCGGCCGCCATGCGCGACCGCGCCGTCTTCTCCCCGATCCTGCCCGGCGACGCCGCGAACGTCCCCGCCGCCGACGCGACCTTCGACGCGGCCTGGCTGTCCACGGTCATCCACCACGTCCCCGACCTGCCGGCCGCCGCTCGCGAGCTGCGCCGCGTCCTGCGCCCGGGGGCCCCGGTTCTGATCCGCTCGGCCTTCTCCGGCCGCCATGAGGGCATCGCCCTGTTCCGGTACTTCCCCGAGGCCATCGAGGTCCTCGACCAGCGTTTCCCCACCGTTGCGGCCGTCGAGTCCGCCTTCGCCGAGGCCGGCTTCACGACCGAGGCCCTTGAGCCGGTACCCCAGCCCACCGCCCCTTCCCTGGCCGACTTCGCCTCGACGCTGCGCCGCGAGGCTCACACCCCGTTGCAGCTGATCACCGACGAGGCGTACGCGGCCGGTCTCGCCCGCCTCCACGCAGCCGCCGAGCTGAGCCCCGACCCGGTGGTGGACGCCCTCGACCTGCTGGTACTGCGGTGACCGCACGCCGCCTGGCCGTCGTGACCGGCGCCGGCCGCGGCCTCGGCGCGGCGCTGGTCTCCTCCCTGGCCGCGCGCGACTGGGACGTCGTCGCGTGCGTGCGAACGGAGCCGTCCGCGGCGGCGCCCCATCCGCGGGTCACGCCGATCCTGCAGGACGTCCGCGACCCGGTCGGCCCGGCCCTGCTGGCCGCCGTGCTCGACCGCCCGCTCGACGCCCTG
This sequence comes from Dactylosporangium darangshiense, assembly GCF_039537565.1. Classification (NCBI taxonomy): domain Bacteria; kingdom Bacillati; phylum Actinomycetota; class Actinomycetes; order Micromonosporales; family Micromonosporaceae; genus Dactylosporangium; species Dactylosporangium darangshiense. Next base: position 139,924 of record NZ_BAABAT010000019.1, on the reverse strand, counting down.
ATCAACAACGCCGGCATCGGCGCACCCGGCGTGCCGCTCGCATCCTGTGACCCGCGGTCCGTGCTGGACGCCGTGGACGTCAACGTGGCGGGCCCGCTGCGGTTGGCCCAGGCGCTCCTGCCGTCCCTGACCTGCGCACCCGCGCCGCTGATCGTCAACGTCTCGTCGCGCCTGGGCTCGGTGTCGGCCCAGGCCGGGGGCGCGTTCGCCGGCCGGAGCACCAGCTACGCGTACCGCATCTCGAAGGCCGCCCAGAACATGCTGACGATCGCGCTGGCACAGGAGCTGTCCGGCCGCGTCCGCTGCTGGGCCGTCCACCCGGGCAGCCTGACGACGTCGATGGGCACGCGCGACGCGACCACTTCGCCCGCGGAGGCCGCGACCCGCCTGGCCGACCTCCTGGACAGCCCCGACCCGACGTCCCCGCGCTACATCTCCCTGGACGGCGGTCCCGACCTCCCCTGGTGACCGGCCTCCGGCGGCGTTTTCTCTCCACGATCAGGCGTTTTCCGCGTTGTTGGAGGCCGGTTTTTCACGATCGCGGAGAGATAGTGCCGCCCTGGCCGACGGCAAACGGCCCCGGCAACCACCGACCGGCGCGGCCGTCATCACGCGGGCGCATCGCCGCCGCCCGACCCGCGCCTGCCGCGCACCATCTGCGTGAACTTGCGTCCGCGCCGCAACAGCCCGCCGCGCCGGGCAAGCAGGCTGGCGCATCGCGGCCGCCCGACCCGCGCCTGCCGCGCTCCGCGCCGCAACGGCGCGCCGGGCAGCAGCAGGCACACAGCAGCTCCGGGCGGGAGCTTCTGCGCGGATTTATCGCCCGACGGGGCATAAGTCCGACAAGTCGTGGCACGGAGTGCCCGACTTGTCGGGAAAAGCCAGCGGCAATGCGACGGCCCGGCGGCGCTGACGAGGCAGCGGCGCCGGGCCGAAGAGGGAGCGGAACGTCAGGCGCTAGCGCCCTGCAGGACGAAGTCGACCAGGTTCTCGGCGAAGTTCTCGTCGGGGACGTTCGGGTTCCAGCGGAGCATGTTCTGCGCCAGCGTCGGCCCCGACAGGACCAGCAGGCACAGCTCCACGTCCAGGTCGGCGCGCAGCTCGCCCGAGGCGATCCCGCGGCGCAGGATGCCGCGCATCACCTCGCGGCGGGGCTCCACGACGCCCTGGTACACCCGCGTCATCTCCCCGCTCTTGAACAGCTCGGGCATCAGGCAGGCGGTGACCTTGCCATACTGCGCCATGCGTTTGTTGCGCATCGCGGCGACCTGTGTGACGAGGTCCTCGCGCACCGACTCGCCGCGCGGCTCGGGCAGTGGGCCCTTCATCGCGAGGACGGCGTCGATGAGCAGCGCCTCCTTGTTGGGCCAGCGGCGGTAGATCGTCGCCTTGCCAACGCCGGCCTTCGCGGCGACCGCCTCGATCGAGATGGCGTCCGCGCTCTGGCCGGAGCTGAGCAGCTCGAACACCGCCTCGACGATCGCCTCGTCGACCCGGGCGCTGCGGGGCCGGCCAGGACCCTTCCGGTCCTGGTCAGGCACCGCATCCACGCTGAGCGTCATGGTTTCCATTGTTACCGAGTTTTCACACCGAAGCTACTCACCGGTCGCCTCGCATCGTCACTCGCCGACCGTTACCAGCTCCACGCCCTGCTCCTCCGCCAGGCTTTCGGCGGTGGACGGGGCGGGGGCGGTCGCGGGGCGCTTGCCGGGCAGCCAGACGACGGCCACGACCGCGCCGAGGATGGCGAAGATCGCGGAGCCGACTGCGGCGCCGTGCATGGCCGAGATGAAGGCGTCGTTCACGTTGTGGATCAGCGCCTGCTGGGCGGGCCCAGCGAGGTGCGACGCCACGGCGTAGCCACCGGAGATCGACTCGCGGGCGCCGTCCCGCGCGGCGGCCGGCAGAGCGGCCGTGCCGTCGGCGACGTGGTCGCGGTAGACCGACGAGATGACGGCCCCGAGGGCGGCCACGCCGAGGGCGCCGCCGACCTGACGGATCGTGTTGCTGACGGCCGATCCGACGCCGGCCTTCTCACGGGGAAGCGACGACATGATCGCCTCCGTCGCGGGCGGCATCACGTTGGCCATGCCGACGCCCATGAGGAAGAACAGCGCGCCGACGATCCAGATCGGGGTGGTCTCGGAGATGAACATCCACGAGGCCAGGCCGATCGCGACCAGGACGAGACCGGTGGTGCTGACCGCCTTCGGGCCGAAGCGCTTGACCATCGCGGCGCTGCGCGGGGCGAAGACCATCTGGGCGGCGGCGAACGGGACGAACAGGGCGCCGGAGGCCAGCGGGCCGTAGCCGCGGACCAGCTGCAGGTAGAAGGCGCTGACGAACATGATGCCCATGGCCGCGAAGAAGACCAGGCCGATCATGCCGGTCGAGGCGCTGAACTTGCTGTTGGAGAACAGCCGGACGTCCAGCGACGGGAACTCGATGCGCCGCTCGTAGAGGGCGAACGCGGCGAGGACCACGACCGAGCCGACCAGAGCGCCCCACGACTCGATCTTGCTGAAGCCGTGGTCGCCGCCCTCGATCACGCCGTAGGTGAGCAGGGTGAGTCCGACGATGGACAGCAGCACGCCGACGAAGTCGATGCGGCCGGGCTTCGGGTCGCGTGACTCGGGGATGAGCGTGTTGACCAGGAACAGGCCCGCGACCACGATCGGGACGTTGATCAGGAAGACCGAGCCCCACCAGAAGTGCTCGAGCAGCAGGCCGCCGACGATCGGGCCGATCGCCACGCCGAGGCCGACCGCGCCGGCCCACACGCCGATGGCGCGGCCGCGCTCGCGCGGGTCGAAGACGTTGGCGATGATCGACAGCGTCGAGGGCATGACCGCCGCGGCGCCGAGGCCCATCAGGGCGCGGGCCCAGATCAGCTGGTCGGGCGAGTGCGAGTAGGCCGAGACGAGCGACGCGATGCCGAACAGCGCGAGGCCGACGGTGAGCGTGATGCGCCGGCCGAGGCGGTCGGCGAGGATGCCGGCGGTGAAGAGCAGGCCGGCGAAGACGAGGGTGTAGGAGTTGATCGCCCACTCGAGCTGGCTCTGGGTCGCGCCCAGGCCCTTCTGCGGGTCGGCGATGGTGCGCATGGCGACGTTGAGGACGGTGTTGTCCAGCACGACCACGAGCAGGCTGATGACGAGCACGCCGAGGATCGCCCAGCGTCGAGGGTGTCCTGTGTTGGTTGGTGCTTGTGCCTGGGTAGCTGCGTCCACGGTGTTGCTCCCCCTGGATTGGAACGCGCGAAAACGATACGGAACAGTTCCGTATCAACGTAGCCCTCGGCGACGCGATACGGAACCGTCTCGTATTGAAAAGTGCGTCCCGTCACACCCGTCGCCACCTGCGGAATAAATCCGCGACGGTGCCCCAGAGCCCCCTTCGGAACAGCAGCACCACCAGCACGAAGATGCCGCCGGTGATCAGCCCGACGAGGGTGAAGCCGGCCTGCGAGAGCTGGTCCTCGAGGTCCACGACGAGCGCCGCGCCGAGCACGCCGCCCCACAGGGTGCCGATCCCGCCGAGCACGACGAGCACCACGCCCTTGCCCGACGTCGTCCAGTGCACGACGTCGAGGGAGACGAAGCCGTGCGCCACGGCGAACAGCCCGCCCCCGAGCCCGGCCAGAAAAGCCGAAAGCACGAAGACCAGGAGTTTGTACCGCGAAGCCGCATACCCCAGCGCCCGCGCCCGGTTCGGGTTGTCCCGGACCGCGACCAGCACCCGGCCGAACGGCGAGTGCACGATCCGCCAGGCCAGCAGCAGGCCGAGCGCCGCGATCGGCAGCGCCGCGTAGTAGAAGTAGTAGGGGTCGGACAGGTCCAGCCCGAAGAACTCCCGCGGCACGCTCTGCAGGCCGTTCTCGCCGCCGGTGACCGACGACCACTCGTTGGCCACGAAGTACACCATCTGCGCGAACGCCAGCGTGACCATCGCGAAGTAGATCCCGCTGCGGCGCACCGCGAGGTACCCGATCGGCACCGCCAGCGCCGCGGAGAGCAGCGCCCCGCCCAGGACCGCGACCGGGAACGGCGCGCCGAGGCGGGCGGCGATGAGCCCGGCGGTGTACGCCGAGGTACCCCAGAAGGCGGCATGGCCGAACGACAGCAGCCCGCCGTAGCCGAGCAGCAGGTCGATCGCGACCGCGAACAGCGCCCAGCAGAGCATGTCCACGGCCACCGCCGGGTAGAGCCCGTTGGGCAGCCAGACCGCCACGGCGACGGCGACCCCCAGCAACACCCACCTCATGCCTTTCATGCCGCACCCTCCTCCCGGCCGAACAGCCCGGCCGGCCGGAACAGCAACACCAGCGCCATGACCAGGAAGATGAGCGTCTGGGCCAGCAGCGCCGGCCCGTATGCCTCGCTCCACGCCTGCAGCAGCCCGATGCCGAAGCCGGCGGCGACCGAGCCGAAGACCGAGCCGAGCCCGCCGATCACCACGACCGCGAAGACGCCGATGATGAGGTCGCCGCCCATGAGCGGGTTGACCGCCCGCATCGGCGCGGCCAGGACACCGGCGAGGGCCGCGAGCGCGACGCCGAAGCCGAACACGGGCGCGATCCACCGCCCGACGTCGATGCCGAGCGCCCGGGTGAGCTCCGGGCGCTCGGTGCCGGCCCGCACGACCATGCCCACCCGGGTCCTGGTGAGCACCCACCACACCACCACGCACAGCGCGACGGCGACGCCGAAGACGAAGACCCGGTACGCCGGGAAGTCGAACAGCCCGAAGTCGACGGTGCCGCCGAGCCCCGCGGGGGCGTGGTAGGGGTTGGACTGCGAGCCGTAGCGGGCCTTCACCACGTCCTGCAGGATCAGGGTCAGGCCGAACGTCAGCAGGAAGTTGTACAGCGGGTCCAATGTGGACAGCCGCCGGATGACGGTGCTCTCCAGCGCGACGCCGAGCAGGCCGAGCACCACGGGTACCACCAGCAGCGCCACCCAGAAGGAGAGCCCGAAGGAATCCAGCAGGAAGAACGCGCCGACCGCGCCGAGCATGTAGAACGCGCCGTGTGCGAAGTTGACGACGCGCAGCATCCCGAAGATCACGGCCAGGCCGAGGGCGAGCAGCGCGTAGAAGCTGCCCCCGACCAGGCCGTTGAACGTGTGGGTGAGCAGGCCCATGGCGGGACTCAGAGCTTGCAGTCGGCCGACGGGGCGCGGAACGCCTCCTGCGCTGGGATGGTCTTCACGATCTGCTCGTAGTCCCAGGGCTCCTTCACGTCGCTGCCCGGCTTGACCTTGGCGAGGTAGGCGTCGTGCAGCACGCGGTGGTCGGCGGCGCGGAACTCGCCGTTGCGCAGGAAGAAGTCGTTGACCTTCTTGCCCTCCAGCTGCTTGACGACCGCGTCGGCGTCGTCGGTGCCGGCGGCCTGGACGGCCTCGAGGTACTGCATCGCCGCCGAGTAGTTGGCCGCGTGCGCGAACGTCGGGCGCTGGCCGCCGGCCTTGGCGGCGAACTTGTCGGCCCAGGCGCGGTTCTGCTCGTCGAAGTTCCAGTACCACGCGTCGGTGAAGGTGGTGCCGGCCAGCGCGTCCGGGGTCAGCGAGTTGATGTCGGTGAGGAACATGAGCCCGACGGCGAGCCCGACGCCCTTGTCCTTGAGCTTGAACTCGTTGTACTGCTTGACGAGGTTGACCAGGTCCGCGCCCGCCTGCATGGTGCCCAGCACGTCCGGCTTGGGGTTCAGCGTGGGCGCCTTGAGCAGGAACGTGGAGAAGTTGTCGTTCGGGAACGGCGTCGGGTCGCTGGCGATGACGGTGCCGCCGCCCTTGGCGACCGCGGCCGCGAACGACTTCTGCATGTCCTGGCCGAAGGCGTAGTCGGGGTAGACGATGTACCAGTTCTTGGCGCCGGCCTGGGTGGCCGCGGTGCCGGTGCCGTTGGCGAGCATCGCCGTGTCGTAGGCGTAGTGGAACGTGTACTTGTTGCAGGACTTGCCGGTCAGGTCCGTGGTGGCGCCGGAGATGTTGAAGTACAGCTTCTTGGCCTGCTTGGCCACGTCGGCGACCTTCAGCGCGGCCGAGGACGTCGGCACGTCGAGGATCGCGTCGACGCCGAGCCGGTCGTACATCTCGCTGGCGCGGGTGTTGGCGACGTCGGGCTTGTTCTGGTGGTCGGCGGTCTCGACGGTGATGTTCTTGGTGATCGCCTTGTCGCCGTACTTGGCCTTGAAGTCCTCGACGGCCATCTGCACGGCCACGACGGAGTTCTTGCCGGACAGCTGGGCGTAGACGCCGGACTGGTCGTTGAGCACGCCCAGGACGATCTTGTCGCCGGTGAGCTTGCTGTTGCCCGACGTGCGGGGGCCACCGCCGCCGCAGCCGGCGAGCGTGACACACAGGGCGGCGCCTATGGCGAGGGACTTCTTCATCAGGTGTACCTCCGGTCAGATGCCGAGGAGCGCGAGGAACTCGGCCTCGCGTGAGCGCACGTCGGCGTTGTCGAAAGTGCCGGCGATCCGCCCCTCGGCGAGCAGGTAGTGGCGGTCGGCGATGGTGGTGGCGAAGCGCAGGTTCTGCTCGACGAGCAGGACGGTGACGCCGTGGTCGCGGGCCTTGGCGAGGATCTCGCCGACCCGGCGGACCAGCAGCGGTGACAGGCCCTCGGTGGGCTCGTCGCACAGCAGGACGGTGGCGCCCATGCGCAGCACCCGGGCGAGGGCGAGCATCTGCTGCTCGCCGCCGGAGAGCTTGGTTGCCGGGCTGTTGCGCCGCTCGTACAGGTTGGGGAACGCCTCGTGGATCTCGTCGAGGCCCCACGGGCGGGGTCCGACGACCGGCGGCAGGGCGAGGTGCTCGGCGACGCTCAGGGTGGCGTAGGCGCCGCGGTCGTCGGGCACCCAGCCGAGGCCCGCCCGGGCGCGCCGGTGCGCGGGCCGGCGGGTGACATCGGCGCCGGCGAGCTCGACCTTGCCGGACTGCCCGGCGTGCAGCCCCATGACGCAGCGCAGCAGCGTGGTCTTGCCGGCGCCGTTGCGCCCGCACAGCGTGACCACCTCGCCCTGCCCGACGTGCAGGTCGACCTCGCGCAGGACGCGCGCCTCGCCGTACCACGCGGACAGCCCCTCAATGCGCAGCATCGACGCTCCCCAGGTATGCCTCGACGACACGCTCGTCGGCGCGCACCTGGTCGTATGGGCCCTCGGCGAGGACCCGACCGGACTGCAGCACCGTCACGCGGTCGGCGAGGCGGCCGACGACGCTCATGTTGTGCTCGACGAGCACGACGGTTCGCCCGTCGCGCACGGCGGCGATCAGCTCGACGGTGCGCTCGACGTCCTCGACGCCCATGCCGGCCGTCGGCTCGTCCAGCAGCAGCACCTTCGGGTCCAGGGCGAGCGCGATCGCGAGCTCCAGGGCCCGCTTGCGCCCGTAGGCGAGGCTCCCCGCCGCCTCGCCGGCCGACTCGGCCAGCCCCACCCGCTCGAGCAGCTCGTCGGCGCGCTCGCGGAAGCGGCGCAGCAGCCGGTCGGAGCGCCAGAACGCCCAGCCCAGCGACGTGGCGCCCTGCAGCGCGAGCTCGACGTGCGCCCGCACCGTCTGCTGCGGGAACAGGCTCGCGATCTGGAACGAGCGGGCCATGCCCAGGCGCGCGACCCGCTCGGGCGCGAGCCCGGTGATGTCGTGCCCCTGCAGCTCGATCCGCCCGGCGGTCGGCGCGAGGAACCCGGTCAGCAGGTTGAACAGCGTCGTCTTGCCGGCGCCGTTGGGCCCGACGAGCGCGTGGACGCTGCCGGCCGCGACGTCGAGATCGACGCCGTCGACGGCGCGGAACCCGCGGAAATCGCGCGTGAGACCACGCGCGGCGAGCGCGGAACCCTCCATGTGGGACACACCCCCTTTGGCGGTCGAAGGTGACGGCCGCCACAAGCTATGGCCGCCGTCACCAACGTCACCACGGAGTCGATCCACACATTTCTCTATGGAAGTGTGTGACGATCACATATCCGATACGCACGAAAAATCCGGCCAGCAAGCTGGCCGGATTTTTCGGATATATCAGTATTTACCGCCGCTCTGGTATCCACCTCGCCAGCGGGCCCAGGCGCGTGCGCAGGCCCGCCAGTCCGCCCGGGAAGAAGTAGACGGCCAGGATGAACACGGTGCCGAGGATGAACAGCGGCTGCGACAGGGGGCCGCGCAGCACCCCGGGCAGGCCGGCCACCGCGTCGGAGTCGCCCAGCGCGACCAGGCGGTAGTCGAGGTACGTGAACAGGAACCCGCCGATGAGCGGTCCCCAGCGCGTGCCGGGCCCGCCCAGCACCACCATGACCAGGAGCGTCAGCGTCTGGTCCGACGCGGCGATGTGCGGGGTCGCGCCGCCGATGAGCAGCGCGTACATGGCGCCGGCGAGGCCCGCCAGGCCGCCCGCGACGGTGAAGGCGAACAGGCGGTACCGATAAGGGTCCAGGCCCAGGACGCCGACGCGCCGCTCGTCGTCGCGGACCGCGGCCAGCACGCGCCCGGCCGGCGAGTCGGCGATCGCGTGCACGACGAGCACGGTGATGACGACGACGCCCAGGGCGAGCCAGTACAGGTTCACGGTGTTGGCCACGCCGACGAGGAAGCCGGGCACCCGCTCGGTCGCCATCGGCAGGCCCTCCTCGCCGCCGGTCGCGCCGCCCGGGTTGCGCCCGATCGTGATCGCGGCGACCTGCGCGAAGGCGAGCGTCACCATCGCGAAGGCGATGCCGCCGGTGCGCAGCGCGATCGCGCCCAGCAGCGCGGCCAGGGTGGCGGTGCCGACGACCGCGAGCAGGATCGCCGTCCACAGGCCGTAGCCGGCCTTGGTGACCAGCATGTCGGTGCCGTAGACGCCGGCGGCGAAGTAGAGCGCGTGGCCGAACGACAGCATGCCGGTGCGGCCGAAGAGCAGGTCGTAGCCCATCGCGAGGGCGCCGAAGACCAGGCACAGGGCCAGCAGCTGCAGGGTGCCGGGCGCGTTGACCGCGGAGTCGAACACGCCGGGGATCTTCAGGCCGCAGTACGGCAGGGCGAGGAACACGACCAGCACCACGAGCGGGCCGAAGCGCGCCCACGGCACCCGCGTGCGGGCCGGCGCCGCGGCCGCCTGCGTGGGTTGCGCCGTCTGTGTCGTCATGAGGTGGCGACCTTCCCGGTGATCCCTTGTGGACGGACGAGCAGCACGACCGCCAGCAGCGCCACGACGCAGATGTCGCCGAGGCCCGACCAGCTGTAGTTGACGAACTGCTGCAGCAGGCCGACGGCGACCGCGGCGTAGGCGGCGCCGGTGACCGAGCCCATGCCGCCGATGACGACGACGATGAACCCGAAGATGAGCAGCGAGCTGCCGCCGGTCGGCGAGATCGAGCCCGCGTAGACGCCGCCGAGCGCGCCGGCCAGGGCCGCGGCGGCGCCGCCGATGGCGAACACGAGCGTGAACGCCCGGCGCACGTCGATGCCGAGCGCGGTGACCATCGAGCGGTCCTCGACGCCGGCGCGGATGACCAGACCGATCCTGGTGTACTTCAGGAAGGCCAGCAGCCCCGCGAGCACCGCGACGGCGGCGCCGATGAGCAGGAAGCGGTCGTTGGGCACCCGCGCGCCGGCGATCGAGGTGAGGTGCTGCGTCCACTGCGGGCGCGGGTACGGCTTCGGGTCGCTGCCCCAGGACGCCTGCAGCAGCGCGACACCGGCCAGCGAGAGCCCGACGGTGACGAGCACCTGCTCGATCGTGCGCCGGTACAGCGGCCGGATGAGCACCAGCTCGACCAGCGCCGCGACGAGCGTGCCGCAGACGACGCCGAAGACGACGGCGAGCACGAAGCCCCAGCCGTTCGGCCCGGCCCCCGGCAGGTGGTCCGAGGCCCACCAGGTGCCGTATGCCCCGACGGAGAGGAACAGGCCGTGCGCGAAGTTCAGCACGTCGGCGAGGCCGAAGACGAGCGCGAGCCCCGAGGCCACGAGGAAGTACAGCGCCGCCAGGCCCAGGCCTGTCAGCGTCAGCAGCACCACGGTGCTCATGCGTGCTCCCCCTTTCCGACGCCCAGCAGCGCCTTGGTCTTCTCGGTGTAGTCGAGCAGGTCGTTCGCCCGGCCCGTGTAGGCCACCCGGCCGTTGGCGATGACGACCGCGTCCTGGGCGAGCCGGCGCACCACGGCGAGGTTCTGCTCGACCAGCAGCATCGGCACGACCTGGGCGACCGCGTGCAGGGCGGCGGCCACCTCGCTCACCACCTTCGGGGCGAGGCCCTTGGTCGGCTCGTCGATGAGCAGCAGCCGGTTGGGGTTGAGCAGCACCCGGCCGATGGCGAGCATCTGCTGCTGGCCGCCGGACAGGGTGCCGGCCCGCTGCCGGCCGCGCCGGTGCAGCTCCGGGAACAGCCCGTAGACGCGGTTGTAGTCCGGGTCGCCGCCGGGGCGCTCGGCCAGGCGGAGGTTCTCGGCGACGGTCAGCCCGCCGAAGACGCCGCGGTCCTCGGGCACGTAGCCGAGGCCGTCGCGTACGAGCCGGTGCGTGGGCTGGCGGGTGATCGGCGCGCCGGCGAGGCGGACGTCGCCGGCGAGCTCGGCCTTCGGCGGCAGCAGGCCCAGCACCGCCTTGAGCGTGGTGGTCTTGCCGACGCCGTTGCGCCCGAGCAGCGCGGTGACGCCGTGCGGCGCGACACCGAACGTGACGCCCTGCAGGATGTGCGACCCGGCGATGCGCACCGACAGGTCGCCGATCTCGAGGATGTTCACAGCTTCTCCCCCAGGTACGCCTCCTGGACGGTCCGGTCGGCCATGACCACCTCCGGGGTGTCGCAGACCAGCAGCGCGCCGTGGTGCATGACCGCGACGCGGTCGGCGAGGTCGAGTACGACGTCCATGTGGTGCTCGACCATGAGGACGCTGCGCCGCTCGTCGCGGGTCAGGCTGCGGATCAGCGCGACCAGCCCCGGCACGTCCTCGGCGCTGACGCCGGCCATCGGCTCGTCGAGCAGCAGCACCCGGGGCTCGCCGGCCAGCAGCAGCGCGATCTCGAGCTTGCGCTTCTCGCCGTGCGCCAGGGTGCCCGCGAGGGCGCCGGCGCGGTGGTCCAGGCCGACCCGCCAGAGCACGCGATCGGCCCGCTCGGCGATGTCGCGGTCGCGGCCGGGCCACGGGAACGGGCGGATCGAGCCGCCCCGGCGGGCCTGCACGGCGAGGCGGACGTTGGCCGCGACGCTGAGCGAGGAGAACACCGACGAGGACTGGAACGTGCGGCCGAGCCCGAGCCGGGCCCGCCGGTGCGGCGGGAGCCGGGTCAGGTCGTGCCCGTCGAGGGACACCGAGCCGTCCGAGGGGCGGCGCAGGCCGGAGATGAGGTTGAACAGCGACGTCTTGCCGGCGCCGTTCGGGCCGATGACGGCCAGGAACTCGCCCTCGGCGAGGTCGATCGACACCCCGTCGACGATGGCGACGCCGCCGACCCGCCAGGTCAGCCGCCGGGTGGAGAGCAGGCCGGAGGCCGGGGCGTCCGCAGACCCCCCGGCTTCCGGGTTGGACATGGTGCCGAGCGACACCGGCTCAGCCCTTCATCTGCGCGACCGGCGGCGCGGCGTCGGCCTGGTCGAGCGCCTTGACCAGCTCGGGCTTGAGGTCCGCGCCGCTGCCGGTGAACTTGCCCTGGAACATCGGCTGCAGCAGGGCGTGGTCCTCCTTGCGGACGGTCAGCTTGCCCTTGACGCCGTCGAAGCTCCAGCCCTCCAGGGCCGTGACCATCTTGTCGACGTCGTCGCCGCCCTCCTGCGCGGCCCGGACCACCATCTGGGCGGCGGTGAAGCCGTCCGGGTGGAACAGGTCGACCTTGCCGCCGTCGACGCTCTTGCGCAGCGCCGCCACGGCCTCGTTGTCGCTGGCGCCGTCGAAGTAGTGCGCCAGCAGCGAGATCTTGGAGCCGGCCGCGCCGAACGTCGGCCAGGAGGCGCGCTGGTCGATGCCGGTGACCACGAGCGTCGAGCCGAGCACGCCCTGCTGGTCCAGGGCCTGCCACATGGCGGTGGCGGTGGTGCCGGCCCAGGCGACGAAGACCATGTCGGCCTTCGCGTTCTTGGCCTGCACCGCGAAGCCGGTGAAGTCGGTGGCGTTGGCCGGCACGGCGAGCGTGTCGACGGTGGCGCCGGCGCCGCCGACGACCGCCTTGACCGCGTCGGCGTTGGACTTGCCGAACGCGCCCTCCTGGGTGAAGACGAGGACCTTCTTGCCCGCGGGGGCGGCCAGGTAGGACTTGGCCGCGAGCACGTCCTGGTAGGACTGGCGGCCGGAGCGGAAGGTGTACTTGTTGATGCCGGTGATCGCATCGGTGGCGGCCGGCCCGGAGATGAACAGCACCTTGTTCTGCGCCGCGAGCGGCGCCATCTGCCCGGCGACCGCCGACGAGGTGCTGCCGGCGAGGATCTTGTACCCCTGGCCGATGAGGTCCTTGCCGGCCGAGACCGCCTTGGCGGCATCGCCGGCGTCGTCGACCTCCTTGACCTCGATCGGGCGGTTGCCGACCTTGCCGGTGCCCTTGGTGGCGTAGGCGAGGCCGGCCTTCCAGCCCTCGATGTACTGCTTGCCGTAGCTCGCGAGCGGCCCGGTCTGCGAGTAGACGAGCCCGACCTTGATCGGTGCGCCGTCGCCGGCCGGCTCCTGCGCGGCCTCCTGCGGGCTGCTGCACGCGGACGCGAACGTCGCGGCGAGCGAGAGACCCAGCGCCGCGAACAACACCCGCCGCGGCGCGCTTGTCTGCCTGATCAACGCTTCCTCCGTGTGAACGCCTTGTTAAGGCCAGCGCCTGCTGGCGGTGTTCGCACACGCTAGGAGTGGCGTCGGGCACGTAGCTATGTGGGCAGGCCACACAGAATCGGGCGAACCCTATGGGGCCACCCGGTCGAGGAAGGCTCCGAGCAGGGGAAGGAACCCCGGGGACAGCTGCTCGAAGAGCGGGACGCCGGGGTCCGGCGGCACGGGGTACAACATGTGGCCCACCCCGGGCAGCACCGCCACGCCGTTGCTGCCGCGGTGCCTCGACGGGAGCCGCTCGCCGAGCACGGCCAGGCTGCGCTCCACCGGCACGTGCTCGTCGTCGGCGCCGAAGAACGCCATGATCGGGCAGGGCAGGAACGGCAGCAGCGCCGCGGGGTCGAAGCTCAGCGCCCGGGCGAAGAACCCGAGCTCCTCGGCGGTGTCGTAGGGCCGGTCGCAGACCACCGCGGCCCAGTCGTTCCCGGCGAAACGGGCCTGGTCGGCGTGCACCCGCCGCGGGTCCTCGCCGGCCGCGAGCCGGGCGGCGCGCTCGTCCGCCCACGCCAGGCCCGCCTCGACGGACTGCTCGGGCACGCCCTTGCGGCGCATGACCCGGGCGAGCAGGGTGCGCTCCTGCTCCTCCATGCCGACGAACGGCCCGCCGAGCGTGACCACGTAGTCGACCTGGTCGGGCGCGGTGACCGCGGCGAGCAGGCTGACCCAGCCGCCCTGGCTGTAGCCGATCAGCCCGGCCCGCTCGACGCCGGCGTGCTTGCGCAGGGTGGACAGCGCGGCGAGGGCCTCGGCGGCGCGGTCGGCGAAGGTCTGCCGGCGCCAGTCGCCGGGCGAGCCGCCGCAGCCGGGCTTGTCGTGGCGCAGGGTGGCGACGCCGCGCTCGGCGAGCCAGCCCGGCACGCCCTGCCAGGCGTCGCGGGTGGCCGGTCCGGAGCCGTCGGACAGCACGAGCCCGGCGTGCGCGGGGCCGCCGGGCATGGCCAGGACCGCGTGCAGCGGCCCCATCGCGGAATCGACGATGATTTCTGTCTCAGGCATGGCAAGGCCCTCCCACCGCGAATCTAACAGCGGCGGGAGGGCCTTGCTGGCCCGCAGCGCGCGGCTTACTGCGCCGCGGCGGCCAGTGGCGCCTGGTAGGTCTTCAGCAGCGCCGCCTTGTCGGCGTCCACCGTCTTCCAGTCGTCCTTCAGGACCCCGCCGGTGTCACCGGAGTTCGGGTTCCAGGCCCAGTAGGTGTAGCTGAGCCCGTTGTCCTTCAGGTAGGAGACGAGGTTGCGCTGCCAGATGCCCTCCAGGTCCTTGTTGCCCTGGGCATCCTTCTCGGCCACGGAGCGGCCGCCGAACTCACCCACGAGCACGGGGGCGGTGTTGCTCTTCACCAGGTAGCCGAACTGCTTGTCCCACAGCGCCGGCATGTTGGCGGGGAAGGCCGGGTCGGTGAACCACTGCTGCGACCAGACCTTCGGGCTGTAGTCGTGCGCGGAGTACACCAGCTTGGAGTTGTCCGACAGCTTCACCGGGTGCTCCTTGGCGCCCTGCAGGTTGCCGCCCCACCAGTAGCCGTCGCTCTTGCCGTCGGCGGTCTTGTAGTTCTCGATGCCCTCGACCAGGATCAGCCAGTTCGGGTTGGCCTTGAGCACCGCGTTGCCGGCCCGCTGCGCGGCGGCCTGCCAGTCGGTCTTCTCGTTGCCGTCGCCCCACGTGGCTTCACCGTGCGGCTCGTTGTGCAGGTCGGCGCCGACCACCAGCGGGTTGTCCTTGTACTTCTTGGCGAGCATCACCCAGTCGGAGATCCAGCGGTCCTCGCTGACCTTGTCGGTGTACCAGAGGTTGCTCTGGCCCTGCGAGGTCGGGCGGTGCCGGTCGAGGATGACCATCATGCCGCGCTTGGTGGCGCCCTGGACGACCTGGTCCATGATCTGCGGACCGGTCATGCCCTTCAGGCCCGGGTTGAGCGCGTAGTCGACGCCGTTGGGCTTGGAGGCGGCGTCGAAGAGCTCGTTGCTGAACGGCAGGCGCATCGAGTTGAAACCCTGGCCGACCATCTGGTCCAGCATGTCGTCGAGGCTGCGCGACCACAGCCCGTGCGGCGCGAACGTGTTCGTCTCGAGACCGAACCAGTTCACACCGGTGAACGTCACGGTCTCGCCGCGGGCGTCCACGATCCGGCTGCCCTCGGCGTGCAGTGGCATCTGCAGCCGCTGTCCGGACTGCGTCATCGTCGGGTGGACCTTCTTCTCGTGGTGCAGGAGCGGCACCAATGCCACTCCGGCGACAGCGAGCGCGACCAGTGCGGAAATCCAGTAAAGGCGCGTGCGACCCATTGAGCTGACCTGTCCTCACGTTTGACGGCGGGGCAGGTCAGAACGTTACGGATCGCGGGAATATCCAGTCAGCGTACAAATGTCGGATTTGTGTGTAGTCCAATTGCAGGAGTTACGCAGTGCTCACGCTCCGATGTTCGGCGACTCCCACTCGGCCGCCCGCACGACGGCCTCGAGCTTCGACCGGGCGCCCATCTTGCTCAACAGGTGGCGCACGTGGCTGCGGACCGTGGTGTAGCTGATGCTCAGCTCTCGCGCGATGTCACGGTTGTCCATGCCCTCGGCCATCAGGGCGAGGATCTGCCGCTCGCGCGGCGTGAGGCTATCAAGGCGCCGCGCGTGCTCCTGCGACCGGCGGGACTCCTCGCGCCGGCGGGACAGGAGCTTGGCCAGCTGGCGGGCCGGCACCAGGATCTCGCCGTCCACGGCCCGGCGCACCGCCTCGGCCACGTCGGCCCCGCCGGCGCTCTTGATCAGGTAGCCGGCCGCGCCGGCCTCGAGCGCCGTGAGGATGACCTGGTCGCTCTGGTCGGCGCTGAGGAACACGATCGCGACGTCGGGCTGGTGCGAGCGTATGGCCGCCACCGCCTCCGCGCCGGTGCCGTCGGGGAGCCAGAAGTCGCACAGCACGACGTCGAGCCGCTCGATGTCGGCCAGGTGCTCGACCTCGCCGACGCTGCCGGCCAGGGCCACCACCCGCAGCTCCGGGTGCTCGTTGAGCAGCGCGGCGAGCCCCTCCGCGACCACCTGATGGTCCTCGACGATCAGCACGCGATACGGCGGACGGCCACTCACGGTGAGGCTCCTTTGGATTCGAGGTCGGCGCCGCGCGGCACCCAGAAGGTGACGGTGGTACCGCTGCCGGGCACGCTGCTGATCTGGAACCACCCGCCGGCCAGCTCCGCCCGCTCCCGCATGAGCAGCAGCCCGAGGTGGCCGGGGTCGGTGTGCAGGTTCTCCGCCCCGATGCCGTCGTCGACGACGCGGATGAGGTAGCCGCCGTCCTGCTCGCCGAGGATCACCGTGCACCGGTCGGCGCCGGCGTGCTTGCCGACGTTGGCGACGGCCTCCTGCAGCATGCGGAAGATCAGCAGGCGCGTCGGCAGGGCGGGCTCGGCGGTGAGCCGCTCCTCCACCAGGACCTCGAGGCTGTGGTCGTCGGCGAGGTCGTCGAGCAGGTCACGGGTCGCGGCGGCCAGGCCCTCCTCGGTCAGCCGCGGCGGGCGGAAGTCGAAGATGAGCCGGCGCAGCCGGGCGGCCGCCTGCACCAGGGACGCCTCGAGCCGTTCGAGGATCTCCAGGTCGGCCGGGTCGCGCAGGCGCCGGCGCAGGTGCTGCAGGCGCAGCGTCGCGGCGGTGATGACCTGCAGGCTGTCGTCGTGCACCCCGGCGGCGATGCGGGCCCGCTCGCGCTCCTGGGTGATGATCAGGTCGCCGAGCAGCTCGCCCTGCTCCCGCCCGGAGAGGGTGAGCCGGGCGATGCGCTGCTCGAGGCTCGCCCGGCTGCGGGCCGGGTTGCTCTGGTCGTCCACGGCGAGCACCAGCAGGCCGCTGGGATCGCCCTCCAGGGTGCGGGCCCGCACGTCGACGGGCAGCTCGCGCCCGCCGGGCAGGCGCGCCGCGGCGGACACGGGCTCCTCGGTGCTGAACGCCGGCTCACCGGCGAAGAGGTCGGCGACGCGGCGGCCGACCAGGTCGGCGGTGGTGCGCTGGAACAGCGTCTCGGCGGCGCTGCTGGCCAGGCGCACCACCCCGGCGGCGTCGAGCACGATCAACGCCTCCGGGGCGGCGCGGAACGCCTGCCAGTACAACCCTCAGTTCTCCAGGTTCTTCGGCACGGTGTACGGCTTGTTCGGCGGGATGTCGACCGGCCCGCCGGACTTGTCGACCTTGAAGTTCACCGTCGCGGTCGCGTCGCTGCTCTGGCCGTGCAGCGAGAACACCACGGTGTCCTCGGTGTCGCCGGGGATCGTGTACTGCCCGACCGCCCGCGCGGAGCCCTTCGCGTCCACCCGGAACGCGGCCACCAGCTCCGGCTTGGCGCCCTTGGCCGTCCTCACCGACACGTGCACCGCCTCGTTCGGCGCGAACTGCGTCGCGTAGAAGTTGACCACCGTGCCGGGCAGGCCGCCGTAGGCGTTGGTGCGCGCCTGCGGGGTGAACGGCAGGATGGTGAACCCGCTGGCGACCGCGGCGCGGCTCTGCTCGCCGGTGAACACCATCGACTGCGCGCCCTTGAGCTGGAACGGCATGACGATGCCCGCGCCCTTGAACGTGCCGGCGCCGTCGGTCTCGATGGCCATCACGGGCTGCCCGCCGGCCGCGTTGAGGCGCACCAGCACCCGCTCACCCGGCGCGAAGCCGCTGCCCGAGAACGTGATCTTCTGGGTCGCCTTGACCGCGTACGGCGCCAGCTTGATCGACGGGTACAGCCGCAGCACCTGGAACGGCGCGCTGGCCGCCGCTCCGCTCGTCTTGCCCACGACTATCAGACTGGTCGTGCCGACGGCCGTGACGCCAACCTTGATCGGCGTCTTACCCACGGAGCCATCCTCATCCGCCTTGAGGGTGAGGTTCGGGTCGCCGTTGATGCGGCCCCAGTACACGTTGAGCTGCTCGCCCGGCGAGAAGCCCTTCACGGTCAGGTTGAGCACGTCACCCGGCTTGCCCACGACGGCCGACAGCGTGGCCTGCCCGGCGCCCTGTGCCACGGACGCCTCGGCCTTCGCCACCTTGTCGCTGCCGCGCGCCTGTGCGGTCACCTCCTGCACCGGCGCGGACATCGTGTTCGGCATGGCGAAGTTCGCGGTGAACACGCCCCACTTGCCCGCCTTCGCCGTCGCCACCTGGTGCGGCTTGCCGCCGGGGGCCGCGCTCTTGCCCGGCTTCGCGCCGGGCTGCTGCGCCGAGGCGCCGAGGTACACGTCGATCATCGAGCCCTGATCGAAGCCGTTGCCCGAGACGGTGACGTTGCCGCCCAGCCGCACCAGGCCCGGGTTCAGGGTGATCATCGGCGTGCCGCCGCCGTGCACCATGACCCCGTTCAGGTCGATGGTGGGCGCCGGCGGGGCCTTGGTCACCACGTCGGTCGGTGTTTCGTCCGGGTGGCCGCCCAGCCCCGGGGCGCTCACCCCGAGCGCCGGCAGCAGCGAGCGGCCGACCAGCACCATCAGCACGGCCGCGGCGCCGGCCAGCAGCACGCGCTTGCGGGACAGCTTGATTTTGGCGCGCTTGCGGCGGCCCTTGCCGCGCGGTATCGCGGGCCGGTGCTTGAGCGATTGCATCAGGGTCTCCCAATGGCTACGACGTGTTGCCGATCTTCACGATTGACAGCGAGACGTCGCCACGGGTGGCCTGCCACACGGTCTGCCCGTGCTGGTCGATCGCCTCGATGATCCAGGTCTCGCCGCCACGCTGGAGTGCGTCGCGCATCTTGTTCGACATCACGACGTAGTCGACGTTCTCCCAGCTGGAATGGAAGACCTTGTCCCGCACGTCCGGGTCGGACGTGGCCTTGTAGTGCGGATGCGCGTTCTTGTACGGCGGGTTGCTGTCGTGCAGCGACACCCAGATGTCGTCGTCGATGATGAGCCGCGCGTTCCGCGGGACGTTCTGCTTGATCCACGCCACCTGCTGCTCCTGCAGCCGGGTGAGCGGCAGCCGGTACGCGTCGCTGAACTCCAGCTCGCCCTTGGCGTTGTACTTCACCATGAACCCGCCCGGCATCACGACCACCGGCAGCAGCAGGCAGGCGACGAGCACCGCCGCGCCGGCCGGCTTGGTGCGCCGGGTGAGCCAGCCGAAGAACATGCCGAGGTTCAGCGCGAACAGCGGCACCATCGGCGCGATGTAGAAGTCCAGCAGGGCGCTGCGGCTCAGGTAGAACGCGTAGCCGACCGCCATCAGCCCGCAGCCCAGCATCGGCGTGCGCAGCCGCTTGTTGCGCCGGCCCGCGATGAGCACCAGCACCGTGGCCGCGGCACCGGCGATGAGCAGGTGCTTGTCCTTGAACAGCCAGCTCTGCTGCAGCAGGTAGGTGAACGACAGGCCGTTGGAGCTGTTGGAGTTGCGGTGCAGCTGCCACCAGATGGTGTTGAGCAGCGAGACGTGGCCCTTGAGCTGGTTGTTGTCCGGGTTGAACTGGAAGCCCTCCGGGAACAGCTCGTTCTTGATCTGCGCGAACAGCAGGTAGCCGACCACGGGCGACAGCACCGCGAAATACCAGAAGCTGAGCCCGAAGCGCCGGTTGGACTGCTCCTTGACCGTGCGGTGCAGCAGGTACGCGCAGCCCGGCAGCAGGAACAGCGCGTTCTCCTTCGTCACCAGGGCCAGGCCGAAGCAGGCGCCGGCCCCCATCGCCGCGACGATCCGCCCGTCGCGGCGGGCGAGCAGGTAGATGCCGAGCAGGATCCAGAACATCATGAGGTTGTCCAGCAGGACCTGGCGCTGGTAGTACACTCCGAGCGGGCTCAGGTTGAACACGAAGGTGGCCAGGAACGCCGCCGGCTTGCTCCCCGTGAAGCGCCGGACGATCTCGAACATCAGGAACACCGACGCCAGGTGGACGATGAGCATGAGCACCCGGCCGGTGTTGATGGCGTTGCCGAAGGCGGAGAACCCGCCCGGCAGGACGCCGACCCAGCCCGCCAGGGCCAGCCAGCCCATCGGGGCGTGGTCGTAGAAGTAGGTGTACGGGGAGAGCTTGCCCTCCTTGAGCACCGACCAGGCCTGCTCCATGTAGATGCCCTCGTCGGTCAGGTACAGCGGATACCGGAACATGTTCCAGCCGTGGCTGACCAGCCCGATGAGCACGCACAGGGTGACGAGCGCCTTCGGGGCCTTGTCCGGTGTGCGGGCCGGCGGCGTGGGCGCGGGCGTTGGCCTGGTGAGGACGTCAGCCGACATTGGTCAACTCCGGTGCCTCGGTGCGGTGTGCGCCGACGTGGGCGGTCTTCTCCCAGTTGGTGGCGCCCTTGAGCTGCCGGTACAGCGCCCGGCCGGCCGCGTAGGACAGGACCATCTGGTACGGGAACCAGGTGATCGCCATCTTCACCACCGTGCCCGGCGTGGCCTTGAGCCCGTGCGCGCCGGTGAACTCGTACAGTCCGACGACGGACATGACGAAGTGCGCGCCGAGCAGCAGCACGGGCAGCCAGGACACCATCGCCACCGGGACCGGCACGCTGAGCACGAAGGCACTCAGCAGCGCCACCGGCAGGTAGAAGCCGAGCATCGCCTGCACATGCGGGAACGCCAGGGTGTACCAGGCCAGGAAGCGCTGCCGCCGGTTGGGCATCAGCTTCCAGGTCCCTTTGCCCAGGGTCTGCATGAAGCCCTGGCACCACCTGGTCCGCTGCTTGATGAAGCTCTGCAGCGTCGGCGGCGTCTCCTCCTTGGTCACGTAGCGGTCGTCGTAGACCACCCGGACCTTCTCGCCCATGCTGGACACCCGCAGGCCGATGTCGGCGTCCTCGGTGAGGTTGGTCTCGTCCCAGCCGCCGAGACGCTCGATGAGGTCCCTCTTGAAGAAGACCGTGTTGCCGCCGAGGGTGATCGCGCCGTTCTTGGCGTGATAGTGCAGCCGGCTACGAAACCAGAAGAAGTATTCGAGCACGTTGAACGTCGAGTACCAGTTGGAGTCGAAGTTCATCAGCTGCACGCCCGCCTGCACCACGCTGACGTCGTCCGACAGCATGATCGTGTTGACGATGTCGAACAGCTCCGGCTGGACCTCGTCCTCGGCGTCGAAGATGGCCACGACGTCGTTGGTGGCATAGCGCAGCGCCGTGTTCAGCCCGTGCGGCTTGTTGATCGGGCCGTCGTCGAACACGACGACGTCCACGTTCGTCCGCCCTGCCGCACGCAGCCGGTCGACCTGCATCCGAGCCTGCTCGATCGTCCCCACGTCGTCGGCCGAGCACACGACAAGGATCTGCACGAGGTGCGGCGGGTACTCAGCGGACGCGGCGCGGGCGATGGTGGCTTGGATGACCTCCTCCTCGTGCCTTGCCGGGAGGATGGCGGTGAAGGAGAGTTCCGGCGTAGCACGTTGATCGGGCACGCGCGCTCTGGCGTCCGCCTCCGGCTGGTCCCACGTATAGATCATGAGATACAGGGCGTGGGCCGCCTGCACCGTCAGCACCAGCGAGATCAGGGTGAGGACGGCCAACACCAGCTGCTCCATCGGTGCGTTCACTCCAAATCCACTTCGAGCTGACGGCGAAGTTGACCCCGAATCCGGCCGCGATGCCGACCAGGTTGGCGGGGAGGTAGTGCATACCGAGACCGACCAGCAACTGGACCATGACGACGTTGACCGGCATCGCGGCCAGGCCGGCCAAGCTGAAATACGCGAACCGCTGCAACGACAGGCTGCGGCGCCGGAAGGTCCACAGTTCATGCAGGACGTAGTTGGATACCAGCGCGAGCTCGACCGCTGCTACCGTGGCCGGCAGGAGCGCCAGCCCGAGCAGCCCGTGCAGCACGAGCAGGGCGACGTTGTTGACGACGACACCGCTGACTCCCACCAGGGAGAACCGGCTCAGCCGGTGCAAGTAGGGCGTCACGCTTCCAACCGTGCCGATGTGCGGCCCCCGCCACATCACGCCGCGGTCGTGCCGGGTGGCACACCTTCGGTCTCCCCCATTTGGCGTAGGCCGCCTGGCTCCAGCACTTGCGGTATTTGTTCCTTTTGCGGGGTATAGCGCGCTGCGATGAGTATCAGGATCTTGATCGCCGACGACCATGCGATGGTCCGCGAGGGGCTGCGCAGCTTCCTGTCCCTCAGCCCCGACCTCGAACCGGTCGGAGCGGCGGCCGACGGGCGCGAAGCCGTGGCCATGACACACGAGTTGCGGCCCGACATCGTGCTGATGGACCTGCTCATGCCGGTCCTCGACGGGATCAGCGCGATCACGGTCATCCGCCGGGAGCTGCCCAGCATCGAGGTCGTCGCGCTGAGCGGGTACCTCGAGCCGCAGCTGATCGCCGACGCCCTGCATGCCGGCGCGGTCGGCTACCTGCTCAAGGACACCGACGCCGAGGAGCTGCACCGCGCGGTGCGGGCCGCCGCCGCGGGCCAGGTCCAGCTCTCACCGGCCGTGGCCGCGCGGCTGGTGCGCGACGTGCACGTGCCCACCACCCCGCCGCAGCTGACCCGCCGCGAGGAGGAGGTGCTCGCGCTGCTCGCCCGCGGGCGCGCCAACGGCCAGATAGCCCGCGAGCTGCACATCGCACCGCAGACGGTCAAGACGCACGTGAGCAACATCCTGCAGAAGCTCAACGCGGAGAGCCGGACCCAGGCCGCGCTGTACGCGATGCGCGTCGGCCTGGTCCCCGTCCACGCGGCGGCCCCTTCGTGACCGCCGTGTTCGTGCTCGACGCTCACGGGTCGGTCGTATCCGGATCGGGCGCGGACGGTCTCGTGGATCGCGCCATCGCCCTCGAGGCGATGGCGAGCGGGCGGGCGATACGCACCCGGCGCGTGACCTACCTGCCGGTGGCCGGCGGGCTGCTGGCCGTGAGCGGGCGGCGGGCGCCCCGGTCGGACGCCCTGCGCCCGTTCGCGCCGCTCGCCGAGCTGCTGCTCGCCTCGGCGGGCGAGCCCGCCCGGCTGGCCCGCGACCTGCACGACTCGGTGGTGCAGACCCTGTACGGCATCAGCCTCGGCGCCGGCACCGCCGCCGAGCTGCTGCACGGCAACCCGGCCCACGCCGAGGCGTCCCTGGCCTGGATCCAGGAGACGGCCGCGGCCGGCCTCACCGACCTGCGCGGCATCATCCTGCGGCTGCGCCCCGAGACGCTCGTCGGCGCCGGCCTGGCCACCGCGCTCAGGGGGGTGTTCGAGACCCTGCACAACGCGCCCGGCCGCTCCGGGTGGGGCCTCGAGCTCGACGCCGACCCGGTGGTCAGCCCGCAGGTGGAGGAGGCGCTCTACCGCATCGCGCTGGAGGCCCTGGGCAACGCCGCACGGCATGCCGAGGCCTCGCAGGTGACCGTGCGGCTGGCCGGCGACGCCGGCCACGTCGTGCTCGAGGTCGTCGACGACGGCGTCGGGTTCGCACCCGACGCCGCCTTCCCGGGCCGGCTCGGGGTGCGCTCGATGCGCGAGCGGGCCGTCCTGCTCGGCGGCACGCTCGACATCCGCAGCGCGCCCGGCGCCGGCACGGTCGTGCGCGCGGCCCTCCCCACCGGGTGACCCCGCGCAGCGCCGCCGCCGGGCACCGTGGACGCATGCACGTGGTAGTCGACCTCACGAAGTGCCAGGGGTACGCCCAGTGCGCCTTCCTGGCCCCGTCCGCGTTCCAGATGCAGGGCGACGAGGCTCTGATATACGACCCGGAGCCAACGGAGCAACAGCGCGAGCAGGTTCGCCGTGCGGCCGCCGCCTGCCCCGTGCAGGCCATCCAGATCGACCGGCTCGCCACCCAGGACATGCCGCCCATCCACACCGCGCCCGGCGCCGGGCGGATCGTCATCGTGGGCGCGTCCCTGGCCGGCCTGCGGGCCGCCGAGGCGCTGCGCGAGGAGGGCTACGCGGGCTCGCTGACCCTCATCGACGACGAACCCCACGGCCCCTACGACCGGCCGCCGCTGTCCAAACAGGCGCTCAGCGGCAAGATCCGGCCCGAGTCGACCGGCCTGCCGCGCCGCCACGACCTCGACGCCCAATGGCGCCTCGGCGTGCGCGCCGTCGGCCTCGACCTCGCCATCCGCCGGGTGCAGCTCAGCGACGGCTCGTCGGTCCCGTTCGACCGGCTCCTCATCGCCACCGGCGTGCGGGCCCGGCCGTGGCCCGACCCCGTCGAGGGGGCCCTGGACGGCATGTTCGTCCTGCGCACCCGCGACGACGCGATCCGGCTCCAGAAGCGCCTGCACCCCGGCAGCGACCGCCCCGAGCGCGTCCTCGTCGTCGGCGCCGGCTTCACCGGCTCGGAGGTCGCCTCCACCTGCCGCTCGCTCGGCCTCGACGTCACCGTCGCCGAGGCGGCCGCCACCCCGCTGGCCGGCGCGCTCGGCAACGTCATCGGCTCGATCGCCGCCGACATGCAGCGCGAGCACGGCGTCGACCTGCGCTGCGGCGTCACCGTCGAGGCGATCGAGGGCTCCGACGGACGCGTGCGCCGCGCCCGCCTGTCCGACGGCTCCAGCCTCGACGTCGACGTGGTCGTCGCCGCGCTGGGCGGCATCCGCAACGTCGAATGGCTCGAGAACTCCGGACTCGCCGTCGGCCCGTGGGGCGTGGCCTGCGACGCGGGCTGCCGCGCCTTCGACGTCAACGGCCTGGTGACCGACGACATCTTCGTCGCCGGCGACGTGGCCCGCGCCCCCAACGCGATGTTCGGCTACCAGTTCCTGGCCCTGGAGCACTGGGCCAACGCCGTCGCGCAGGCCGAGGTGGCCGCGCACAATATGGTCAGCGACGAGTCGAACCGGTGGCCGCACGTCCACATGCCGAAGTTCTGGTCCCTGCAGTTCGGCAACAACATCAAGTCCGTGGGTGTACCCACCTTCGCCGACGAGGTCGTCATCACCCAGGGCTCGGTCGAGGAGCGCCGGTTCACGGCGGCGTACGGGTACAAGGGCCGCATCACCGGCGCCGTCGCCTTCAACCACGCGAAGTGGCTGCCGTTCTACCAGCGCCTCATCGAGCAGGCGGCGCCGTTCCCGCCCGAGTTCCCGACCGTCGACCGCCCCGACGACGTGCTGCCCGTGCCGGCCGAGGTGCCGGACCAGCAGCTCATGGCCCGCGACGCCACCGTCGTGGTGACCGGCCACCGCCCGACCCTCGTGAGGAGCATCGGATGACGACGTCAGTCGGCTCCGTCTTCAGCGCCGTGCTCGACCCGGTCAACCGCCACGACCCCTACCCGCTGTACACCTCGCTGCGGCGCACCCCGATCTCCCGCGAAGCCGACGGCACCTACGTCGTCAGCACGTTCCGGGAGATCTCGGCGCTGCTGCACGACCCGCGGGTGAGCTCGGCGTACTCGCCGGACGAGGGCGCCGACCCGCACCAGATCGTCGGCCTGCCGCCGAGCTTCCTGCGCCAGGACCCGCCGGGCCACGACCGGATGCGCCGCCTCGCGATGCGCCCGTTCGGCCCGCCGCACACCCCGCACCGCGTCGCCGACCTGCAGCCGACCCTCGAGAAGTTCGCCGCCGGCCTGGTCCGCGACTTCCCGGTGTCCACAGTGGACCTCGTGGACCAGTTCGCGTACCCGCTGCCGGTCAGCGTCATCTGCGCACTGCTCGGCGTGCCGCTGGAGGACGAGCCGCGCTTCCGCGGCTGGATCGACGCTGCGCTCAAGGCCGTCACCCCCAACGTCGGCGTCCTGGACGACCTGGCACAGTACCTCGGCGACCTGGTCGACCGCCGCACCGCCGACCCCGGCGACGACATGCTCTCGGCCATGGCCACCGACGACGGCCCCGACGGCCGGATGACCCGCGCCGAGCTGGTCGCCACCGCGATCCTGCTGCTCATCGCCGGCCACGAGACCACCGTGAACCTCATCGCCAACAGCGCGCTGGTCCTGCTGCGCCAGCCCCTGTGGCTGGAGCGCCTGCTCGCCGACCCCTCCCTGGTCGTGCCCCTCGTCGAGGAGGTCCTGCGCTACGACCCGCCGGTGCAGATGCTGCCGTGGCGCACCGCGCTGGCCGACATCCCGATCGCCGGCACCACGATCCCGAAGGGCTCCCCCATGACGCTGGTCCTGGCCGCGGCCAACCGCGACCCGGAACACTTCAAGGACCCGGACCGCTTCGACCCGGACCGCCGCATCGCACAGCACCTGGCTTTCGGCGACGGCATCCACTACTGCTACGGCGCGCCGCTGGCCCGCCTGGAGGCGCAGGTGGCCTTGCAGGCCCTGGCCCCGGTCCTGGCCCGCGCGCGCCTGCTGGAGGATCCGCCGATGTACCGCCTGAGCGCCGTCCTGCGCGGCCCCCGCCACCTGCGGGTGGCGTTCGACTGACACGATCGGCGCCGCGGCGCTCGAGGGGCCGCCGCGGTCAGGCGGCGCCGGCGCGCACGAGGCCGGACTCGTACGCGAAGACCACGGCCTGCACGCGGTCGCGCAGCCCGAGCTTCATGAGCACGCGCGCCACATGCGTCTTCACGGTGGCCTCGCCCACGGCCAGCGCGGCGGCGATCTCGGCGTTGGACAGCCCGCGGGCCATGAGCCGCAGCACGTCGGCCTCCCGCGCCGTGAGCTCGCCCAGCTCCGCGGGCGGCCGCGGGCCCGGCCCGCCGGCGAACGCCGCGATGACCCGGGTCGTGACCGCCGGGTCGAGCAGCGCCTCGCCGGAGGACACCGCGCGGATCGCCGCGAGCAGGTGCTCGGGCGAGGAGACCTTGAGCAGGAACCCGCTGGCCCCGGCGCGCAACGCGTTGTAGAGGTTCTCGTCGGTGTCGAACGTCGTGAGCGCCACGATCCGCGGCGGCGACGGCGTGGCCAGCAGCGCCCGCGTGGCCGCGAGCCCGTCCTGCCGGGGCATGGCGATGTCCATGAGCACCACGTCCGGCCGCAGCCGCCGGGCGAGCGCAACCGCCTCGACGCCGTCGCCGGCCTCACCGACGACGGCCATGTCCGGCTCGGTCTCGATGACCATCCGCAGCCCGGCCCGCACCATCCGCTGGTCGTCGGCGATGACCACCTTGATCGGCCCCACACCCGAGGCGCCGACCGCGCCCGAGGCGCCGGACGCGGTCATGCCGGGGCCGGGAGGCGGGCGTGTACGGCGAAGCCGCCGCCGGGGCGAGGGCCGGCCTCCAAAGTGCCGCCGAACAGTGCGGCGCGCTCGCGCATGCCGATGAGGCCCTGCCCGGAGCCCGCGATCGGCGCGGTGGCGCGGCCGCCCTCGTCGACGACGCTCAGGTGCAGGCCGCCGGCGCGGTGCTGCACGGCGACGGTGACCGCGGTCGGGCCCGCGTGCTTCAGGACGTTGGTCAGGGCCTCCTGGATGATGCGGTACGCCGACAGGTCCGCCGCCGGTGGCAACCCCGGCCCCTCGCCCTCGCGCCGCAGCGTCACCGACAGGCCGGCCTCGCGCACCTGGGCGAGCAGTTCCTCCAGGCGCTCCAGGCCGGCGGGGGCGTCGGCGGCGCCCTCGCCGCGCAGCAGGCCGAGCGTGCGGCGCAGTTCGCCGACGGCGTCGCGGCCCGAGGACTCGATGCCACGCAGCAGGTCGCCGTCGACCGCCATGCCCGCGTCCGGCCGCCGGCGCACCACGCCGGCCTGGATGACCATGACGGTGACGCTGTGCGCGACCATGTCGTGCAGCTCGCGGGCGATGCGCACCCGCTCCTCCATCACCGCCTCCCGGGCGCGCTGCTCGCGGATCGCCGCGCGGGCGCCGGCGGCCTCGGCGCTCTGCCGTTGCTGTACCGCAAACGCCACCCCCAAACCCCAGGGCGCCAGCGGGAAGAACAACGCGCCCATCGGGTCGGCCGGATCGACGCTCCAGAACGTCAGCCCGATGCCGAGCACGAGCGCCAGCCCGGCCCATCCCCGCGGGCCGTTCGCGCGCCGCGGCGGGTGCAGCCGGCCGACCGTGCAGGCAAAGATGGACATGGCGACGAGCTGCCACAGCCGGTACGTCACGACGTGCCCCGGATACAGCAGCGCGTTCGCGTGCACGCAGCTCGCGGCGAGCCCGACGAGCGGCGCGCGCCGGCGCAGCGCGACGAGGACGGCGAAGACGGCGAGCGCGTAGGGCCACCACGCGCCCGGCTGGTGCACGAGGAACTCCTCGGTGAGCGCGAACGCGACGAACCCCGCCGTCACCAAGAGGTCGAGCCGCCATCCGCGCATGGGTCAGAAGGTACGGGCGCGGGGGCTCGATCGGACCCGTCCGCCGGATGACCGACTCTCCGTCGCCGGGTGGAGGCGCGGTAGCCCGTGGTGGGGGCGACGCGCGGGCCGCCTCCGCCTAGCGTCCACGGCTCCGACGAGACGAAGGAGAACCCGTGCGGTTCCTGTTGATATTGGCGCCGTTGGCCCTGCTGGCGGCCACGGCCGTGGACCCGGCGCTGGGCGATGCGCAGGGCTATGGCGTGTACCGCGCCCACCCCGACGCCATCCAGTGGCACGCGGTGCTGCTGCACTCCGCGTGGGCGCTGTACGTGCCCGGCCTGCTCGCCCTGCTGGCCCCGATCCGGGCCCGCGGCGCCGTCCTGGCCCGGCTGGCGTGGGTCGCCGCCGTGGCGGGCCTGACGACGTTCTCCGCTCTGATGGCGGCCGACCTGTGGATCCTCGCCCTGGAGCAGAACCTGCCGGACGACGCGGTCCGCCGCGCCGACGAGGCGTTCCAGGCGTTGCCGTGGGCGCAGCGGGGCTGGCAGGTCCCGGGCCTGGCCGGCTGGGCGCTCGCGCTGGTGCTGACCCCGATCGCCGCGGCCCGCGCGCGCGTCATCGACTGGTGGACGGCGGGCGCAGCGCTGCTGGGCACGGCGCTGTACTTCCTGTTCGCCATCTCCCCGCTGCCGCTGTCGTTGACGGGCCCGGCGGTCATGCTGGCCGCCTACGCCACCGCCGCGTTGCGCATGCGGTCCCCGGCCGAGGGCCCCGACGCGTTCGGCCGTTTCGTGGACCGCGCCGGCCGAGCGTGCCTGGTCGCCGCGCCGCTGCTGTTCGCCGCCGGCCTGGCCACGGTCCCCGGCTTCTCCCCCGGCCTGGACGGCTCCCTCGCGCACCCGGCACAGGCCCAGGCGAGCGCCCTGCTGCTGCACCTTTCGTGGCTGGCATGCATTCCGGTGGTACTCCACCTGACCCGCGGCCCGCGGCTCTGGCCCCGCATCGCCGGCGCGGTCACGGCTCTGGCGCTGGTGAACTTCTCCGGCCTGATGGTCGGCGACTACACGACCATCGCGGCCGCAACGGCCCTGGACCGCGCGACGGCCGAGCGCGTC
This sequence comes from Dactylosporangium darangshiense, assembly GCF_039537565.1. Classification (NCBI taxonomy): domain Bacteria; kingdom Bacillati; phylum Actinomycetota; class Actinomycetes; order Micromonosporales; family Micromonosporaceae; genus Dactylosporangium; species Dactylosporangium darangshiense. The sequence goes on along the minus strand of NZ_BAABAT010000019.1, from coordinate 110,946 downwards.
GACGCGACCGTGGGCGGCTACTCGCTGTTCGCGCTCGGCTGGGTCCTGCCCGGCATGGCCCTGACCCTGCTGGGCCTGATCGTCACGGCGATCGCCGCGACCGTGACCCGCCGCGCCCGCTGGTGGACCCCGGTCCTGACCGCGGCGGGCGTGGCGGCGTTCCTGGTGCTGGGCGTCGGCCCGCTGAGCCTGCTCAGCCCGGCCCTGCTGCTCGCCGCCCTGGCCCCGCTGGCCCGTTCCGACCGCCCGGCCCAGCCGATCACCGCAGCGCCGCCCGAGCCCGCGATCCCGGCCGAGCAGCACTGAACGCAGTGGCGCCCCCGCCGGAGCGGGGGCGCCACGTTCGAAACGTGCGTCGATCAGGCCTCGACCAGGGCCATGACCTCGTCCGAGACGTCGAAGTTGGCGTACACGTTCTGGACGTCGTCGCAGTCCTCGAGGGCGTCGATCACCTTGAAGACCTTGCGGGCGCCCTCCTCGTCCAGGGGGACGGTCACGCTCGGGACGAAGGAGGACTCGGCCGACTCGTAGTCGATGCCGGCCTCCTGCAGGGCCGTGCGGACCGGGATGAGGTCGGAGGCCTCGCTGATGACCTCGAAGGCCTCGCCCAGGTCGTTGACCTCCTCGGCGCCGGCGTCCAGGACGGCCAGCAGGAGGTCGTCCTCGGTGAGCTCGCCGGCCTTCGGGACGATGACGACGCCCTTGCGGGTGAACATGTACGACACGCTGCCGGCGTCGGCCAGGGAGCCGCCGTTGCGGGTCAGAGCGACCCGCACCTCCGTCGAGGCCCGGTTGCGGTTGTCCGTCAGGCATTCGATGAGGATGGCGACGCCGTTGGGGCCGTACCCCTCGTACATCGCGGTCTGCCAGTCGGCGCCGCCGCCGATGAGGCCGGAGCCCCGCTTGACGGCGTTGTTGATGTTGTCGTTGGGGACCGAGTTCTTCTTCGCCTTCTGGATCGCGTCGAAGAGCGTGGGGTTGCCGGCCGGGTCGCCGCCGCCCGTGCGGGCGGCCACCTCGACGTTCTTGATCAGGCGGGCGAAGAGCTTCCCACGCTTGGCGTCGATGACCGCCTTCTTGTGCTTGGTGGTCGCCCATTTTGAGTGCCCCGACATGCCTAACCCTCCGTCGTCGTACCCGCCTCGCGGGCCATCTCCACGAAGTACCGATGGACGCGTAGGTCGCCGGTGAGCTCGGGGTGGAAGGATGTCGCGAGCAGGTGCTGCTGCCGAACCGCGACAATCCTACCGGCGGCCGGGCCATCCTTCACGCGGCCCAGCACCTCCACGGAGTCGTCCACGGACTCCACCCACGGCGCGCGGATGAAGACCGCGTGGAACGGACCACCCTCGATGCCCGAAATGTCCACGGACCCCTCGAAGGAATCGACCTGCCGGCCGAACGCGTTACGGCGGACCGTCATGTCGATCCCGCCGAAGGAGACCTGATCGGGACGGCCGTCCAGCACGACGGACGCGAGCATGATCATGCCGGCGCAGGAGCCGTAGACGGGCATGCCGGCGGCGATGCGCTTGCGGATCGGCTCGAGCATGCCGAACTCGACCGCCAGCTTGCTCATCGTGGTGGACTCGCCGCCGGGGATGATCAGCGCGTCGACCGAGTCGAGCTCGTCGACCCGCCGCACGGGGCGGCCGACGGCGTCGAGCTCGGCCACCGCGTGCAGGTGTTCGCGGGTATCGCCCTGCAGGGCGAGCACGCCGATGATCACGGAGGCGGTCACCAGCCCCGCTCGGCGAGCCGGTGCGGCTGCGGGATCTCGTCGACGTTGATGCCGACCATGGCCTCGCCCAGACCGCGGGAGACCTTCGCGATGACGTCCGGGTCGTCGTGGAACGTGGTCGCCTTGACGATCGCGGCGGCGCGCTGCTGCGGGTTGCCGGACTTGAAGATGCCGGAGCCGACGAAGACGCCCTCGGCGCCGAGCTGCATCATCATCGCCGCGTCGGCCGGGGTGGCGATGCCGCCCGCGGTGAACATGACGACCGGCAGCTTGCCCGTCTCCGCGACCTCCTTGACCAGCTCGTACGGCGCCTGCAGCTCCTTGGCGGCGACGAAGAGCTCGTCCTCGGGCAGCGAGGTGAGCCGGCGGATCTCGGCGCGGATCGTGCGCATGTGGGTGGTGGCGTTGGAGACGTCGCCGGTGCCGGCCTCGCCCTTGGAGCGGATCATGGCCGCGCCCTCGTTGATGCGCCGCAGCGCCTCGCCCAGGTTCGTCGCCCCGCAGACGAACGGCACCGTGAACGCCCACTTGTCGATGTGGTTGGCGTAGTCGGCCGGGGTGAGCACCTCGGACTCGTCGACGTAGTCGACGCCGAGCGCCTGCAGCACCTGGGCCTCGACGAAGTGCCCGATGCGGGCCTTCGCCATGACCGGGATCGAGACGGCGGCGATGATGCCGTCGATCATGTCCGGGTCGCTCATGCGGGACACGCCGCCCTGGGCGCGAATGTCGGCGGGGACCCGCTCGAGCGCCATGACGGCGACGGCGCCGGCGTCCTCCGCGATCTTGGCCTGCTCGGGGGTGACGACGTCCATGATGACGCCGCCCTTGAGCATCTCGGCCATGCCGCGCTTGACGCGGGCCGTGCCGGTGACCGGCGAACTGGGTGAGGACACGACGACGCACTCCTAACAGGGAAAGCTGGATTCACCCGCAAGTTTACGCCCGGGCCGTCCCCCGGCCCGACGGCCAATGGCAACCCCGCGGCCCACGGATCAGGACAATGAGGGGTCGTCCACGTCGAAATAGGCAGGAATCGGGTGTTTCCTGGCAAGCCGGAAGAGTCGGACGAGTGACCGGCGTCGCACGGCCAGGGCGTCGCGCACCACGTCGTTGTGGACCTGGCGGGCCAGCGCCACCCGGCGGCTGACCTGCACCAGCGTCTCCACCACGTCCGCCGGCGGGTCGCCGAGCCCGGCCCGCAGGTGCCGCGTGAGGTCGTTCTCGGCGACCTCGCGGTCGTCCGGCTGGGCGTCCAGGGCGATCTTCGCCGCGTACATCAGCGTGGGCAGCTGCGCCGCCTCGGCGAGGGCCACCGCGGCGGCGGCGCGGCGCACCAGGTGCGCGTCGAGGGTCGCGTACGCGGCGGCGGCCCGCGCGTGCAGCCGGTCGATCCGGGCCGCGAGCCACGTCAGGTAGGTGGCCACCGCGACCACCACGGCCACCACGGCGATCACCCACCACATGCGGCGCAGCCTACGGGACGGACTCCTGCACGGTCGCTCCGGCAACCTCGATCGCGGTGGAGTACACCTCCAGGACCCGTTCGGCGACGACCGGCCAGTCGTAGGCGGCGACCACCTCGGAGCCCCGGGCGGCGAGCGCGGCGCGGCGGGCCGGGTCGTCCAGCAGGTCCGCCGCGGCGCGGGCCAGGGCGGCCGAGTCGCCGATCGGGAACAGCGCGCCGGCCGCGCCGCCGTCGAGGACCCGCCGGAACGCGTCGAGCTCGCTGGCCAGCACGGCGGTGCCGGCCGCCATCGCCTCGGTGAGGATCATGCCGAACGACTCGCCGCCGGTGTTGGGCGCGACGTAGAGGTCGACGCTGCGCAGCATCCGGGCCTTGTCCTCCTCGGAGACCTTGCCGAGGAACACGACCCGGTCCCGGATGGAGTCCGGCACCTCCGACATGACGTCGTCGGCGTCGCCCGGCCCGGCCACCAGCAGGCGCAGGCCCGGGCGCGCAGGAGCCAGCGTTTCGAAGGCGCTCAGGAGGTACCGAAACCCCTTCCTCGGCTCGGTGAAGCGCCCGACGAACCCGAGTGCGCCGCCCTCACCCGGCCAGCCGGGCAACGGCACGGCGCCGCGGTATTTCGACGCCTGCACCCCGTTGGGGATCTCCCATGCGCTGCCGCCCAGGTGCTCGACCTGGACCTTGCGCGCCAGCTCGCTGACCGCGATCCGGCCGGTGATCTTCTCCAGCACCAGCTGCAGCACGCCCTGTGCGGCGGCGAGGGCGCGGGAGCGCGTCATGGCGGTGTGGAAGGTGGCCACGACCGGCCCGCGCGCCGAGAGCACGGCGAGCATCGACAGGCTCGGGATGAGCGGCTCGTGCACGTGCAGCACGTCGAAGCGGCCGGCGGCCAGCCAGCGCCGCACCCGGGTGGCCGAGATCAGCCCGAACGACACGCGGGCGACGGAGCCGTTGTACGGCACCGGCAGCGTACGGCCGGCCGGCACGACGTACGACAGCGCCATGCCCTCGTCGTCGCCGGGCGCGAGGACGCTGACGTGGTGGCCGAGCCCGATGAGTGTCTCGGCGAGGTCGCGAACGTGGTTCTGCACGCCGCCGGGCACGTCGAAGGAGTACGGGCAGACGATCCCGATACGCAACGGCCCTCCCCTACGCCACGGTGCTGACGGCCGGCTCGTCGAGCCAGAACCGCTGGAGCATGTGCCAGTCTTCCGGGTGGCGCGCGATGCCCGCCGCGAACACATCCGCGACGCGCTGCGTGACGATCCGGACACGGGCGTCGAGCGGGCCCTCGTCCGGGCCCGGCATGTCGACCGGGCCGTAGAGGTGCCCGGCCGCCGCATCCGCATCGAACCACATGTCGACCACATACAAGGGTGCCCCGCTGCGCAGCGCCAGCAGCGCCGGGCCGGCCGGCATCCGGGTCCGGCCGCCGAAGAACTCGACGTCCACCCCGCGCGGGGTGAGGTCGCGGTCGGCGAGCAGCGGCACCACCGCGCCGGCCCGGACCCGCTCCTCGAGCACGTCGAACGTGGGCCGGTCGCCGCCGCTCAGCGGGAGGATCTCCATGCCGAGGGCGCGGCGGAAGGCCAGGAACTTGAGGTACACGCTCTCGGGCTTGAGCCGCTCGGCGACGGTGGTGATCGGCCAGCCGTTGGCCGCGACCCACGCCCCGGCGGCGTCCCAGTTGCCGGCGTGCGGCAGCGCGACCACCGAGCCGACGCCGGCGGCGACGTTCTGCCCGAGCAGCTCGCCGCGCTCCAGCCGGAAGCCGCGCAGGATCTGCTCCTTGGAGCGCCCCGGCAGCCGGAACGCCTCCAGGTAGTAGCGCGCGTAGGAGCGCAGCGCCCGCGCCAGCAGCCGCTGGAACTCCTCCTCGGGCATCTGCGGACCGACCACGCGGCGCAGGTTCCCGGCGAGCCTTGCCGTGCCCTTGCCCGGTTTTCCGCGTCGGTACCCCCGGGAGCCCGTCGACGCCGCGGCCGAGAACAACGGCCAGGTGAGACCCCAGGGCAGCTTCGGCAGCAGGTTGAACGCCGCGCCGTAGCCGAGCTCGACGAGGTTCACCGAGCCTCGCCCGGCTCGGGCGAGTACGCCTGACGGTAGACCGTGCCGATGCGCTGGCCGATCGTCACGATCGACAGCGCTACCAGCAGCCACATCACGGTCTCGAGGCCGTAGGGCACCCCGATTTTCCACAGCACCCCGCCGATGCCGATGCCGACGAGCCGCTCGGCCCGCTCGATGATGCCGACGTTGCAGGTGAAGCCGAGGCCCTCGGCGCGCGCCTTGACGTAGGAGACCACCTGGCCGGTGAGCAGGCACAGCAGCGCGGCCGCGACGAGCCGGGGCTGGTGCTGCGTGGCGTAGTAGAAGGCGACCGAGCCGAAGATCGCGCCGTCGGCGATGCGGTCCATGGAGGAGTCCAGCAGCGCGCCGAACTTGTTGGTGATGCCGCGCTGGCGAGCCATCGCCCCGTCGAGCATGTCCGTGAGGCAGCTCAGGGTGATGATGACGAGCGCGGCGAACAGATAGCCGCGCGTGGCGAAGCCGAGCGCGCCGACGAGCACGCCGACGGTGCCGGCCACCGTGACGGCGTTCGGGGTGATCCCGGCGCGCAGCAGTGCGGCCGCGACGGGGTCGACGATGCGGGCCAGTCCGGCCCGGCTGACTACGCTGAGGATCTTCGCCATGGCGCTCTCACGATAACGGCGGCGGAGCTTGCCGGATACCGGCACGTGGGACTGCTCACGGTGCTTGAGTAAACCTGAGTTCGGTAGGAGCGCCGGCGGGCTTGTGTCGGTGATGTTTCGGGTGTGGGATCGGTGAACGGGTCGTGACTGTGAGACTGCTCACAGGTGGCGCAAGACTTTCGGGAGGCGCGTGATGGCGCAGAAGGTCCAGGAGAAGGGTGTCACCGGCACCGCGCCGGTGGTTGATGAACCCGGCAGGGTACGCAACGTGGTCGTCGTCGGCCACTCCGGTTCGGGCAAGACGACGCTGGTCGAGGCGCTGTTGGCGGCGACCGGCACGATCTCGCGGGCCGGGTCGGTGACCGAGGGCACCACGGTCACCGACCATGATCCCGCGGCGGTGAAACAGCAGCGTTCGGTCACGCTGTCGTGCGCGCCGCTGCTGCACGAGGGCGTGAAGGTCAACCTGCTCGACACGCCGGGCTACGCGGACTTCGTCGGCGAGCTGCGGGCCGGCCTGCGCGCCGCCGACGCGGCGCTGTTCGTCGTGTCCGCCGTCGACGGCATGGACGCGGCGACCGGCGCGCTGTGGGAGGAGTGCGCGCACGTCGGCATGCCGCGCGCGGTCGCCATCACCCGGCTGGACCACCAGCGCGCCGACTTCGACGAGACGCTGCAGACCTGCCAGGAGGTCTTCGGCGACAACGTGCTGCCGCTGTACCTGCCGATGCTGGGCGACGACGGCGCGAGCGTCGAGGGGCTCATCGGCCTGATCACCCAGCGGGTCTTCGACTACTCCGCCGGCTACCCGCCGGCGGTGCGCGACCCCGACGCGGAGCACCTGCCCGCGATCGAGGAGTCCCGCAACACCCTGCTGGAGGGGATCATCGCCGAGAGCGAGGACGAGACGCTCATGGAGCGCTACCTCGGCGGCGAGGCCATCGAGACGCAGGTGATCATCGACGACCTCGAGAAGGCCGTCGCCCGGGGCACGTTCTACCCGGTGGTGCCGGTCTGCTCCGAGACCCGGGTCGGGCTCGACGCGCTGCTCGAGGTGCTGGTCAGCGGCTTCCCGTCGCCGCTGGAGCACGAGGTGCCGCCGGTGACCGACGTCGAGGGCGAGCCGCACGCGCCGCTGTCCTGCGACCCGCAGGGCCCGCTGGTCGCCGAGGTCGTCAAGACCACCATCGACCCGTACGTCGGGCGCGTCTCGCTGGTGCGCGTGTTCTCCGGCACGCTGCGCCCGGAGACACCGGTGCACATCTCCGGACACGGCATGGCCGAGCGCGGCCACCCCGACCACGACGCCGACGAGCGCTTCGCGCACCTGTTCTCGCCGCTGGGCAACAACCTGCGCGAGGTGCCGCAGGCCGTCGCCGGCGACCTCGTCGCGATCACCAAGTCGGGCACCGCCGAGACCGGCGACACGATCTCCGGCAAGGAAGCGCCGCTGCTCATGGCCCCGTGGGAGATGCCGGAGCCGCTGCTGCCGATCGCCATCGTGGCCCGCACCCGCTCCGACGAGGACGCCCTGGCCAAGAACCTGGGCCGGCTGGTCGCCGGCGACCCGACGCTGCGGCTGGAGCGCAACGCCGAGACGCACCAGCTGGTGCTGTGGTGCATGGGCGAGGCGCACGCCGACGTGGTCCTGGACCGGCTGCGCGCCGGCGGCGTTGAGCTCGACACCGAGCCGGTGAAGGTGGCGCTGCGCGAGACGTTCGCCGCGCCCAGCCAGGGCCACGGCCGGCACGTCAAGCAGTCCGGCGGCCACGGGCAGTACGCGGTCTGCGACATCAAGGTCGAGCCGCTGCCGCGCGGTTCCGGCTTCGAGTTCGTCGACAAGATCGTCGGCGGTGTGGTGCCGCACAACTACATCCCCTCGGTCGAGAAGGGCGTGCGCAGCCAGATGGAGCGGGGCATGGTCGCCGGCTACCCGGTCGTCGACGTGCGCGTCACGCTCTTCGACGGCAAGGCGCACTCGGTCGACTCCTCCGACGCGGCGTTCCAGACCGCCGGCGCCCTCGCCCTGCGCGAGGCCGCCGAGCAGGGCCAGACGACGCTGCTGGAGCCGATCGACGAGGTCACCATCCGGGTGCCCGACGACTTCGTCGGCGCGGTGATGAGCGACCTGTCCGGCCGCCGCGGCCGGGTGCTGGGCAACGAGCCCGACCCGAACGGCCACGAGCGCACCCTGGTGCGCGCCGAGGTCCCGGCGACCGAGCTGGTCCGCTACGCCGTCGAGCTGCGCGCAATGACCTCGGGCGCCGGCACGTTCACCCGCGTGTTCGTCCGCCACGACCCGATGCCCTCCCACCTGGCCGACGCCGTGAAGAAGGAGCACGCCGCCGCCCGGTAGGCAATGCACCGAACGGTGATCCCGGTCCGCCGGGATCACCGCTAGGGTGATCCCGTGATCTTCGGGCGGTCCAGGCGCAAGGCCGGCGACGGCGGCGCGATCGTGGACTTCTGGGCCTGGTGGCCCACCGTCCACCCCGACGTCGAGGCGGCGCTCTCCACCGGGGACTGGGAAGCGCTCACCCCGCAGTTCTCCCGCCGCGTCGAGGCGATCCATCCGGGCCTGGAATGGGAGTTCTCCCGCGGTACCAACGCGAAACACGCCCTCGTCGTGTCCTCCGGCGGGGTGTCGGAACTGCGGCCCGTCGCCGCCCGCTGGGGTGCCATGGCCCCTGAGGCGGACGCGACCTGGGAGTATCACATCTCGCGCCAGCCCGACCCGACGGTGCTGCAGAACACGATCGGCCTCGGCGAGGGCGTGCAGCTGGACCTGACGCAGCTGCGCTTCGCCTTCACCCGCGAGGAGGACTCGCCGGAGATCGACGTCGTCGCCTACCACCCGGGTTTCCGCATGCTCGGCGAGCAGGTCCGCGGCCGCGTCACGTTCCTCACCCTCGACTGGCTGCTCGGCGAGGACGGCGTCGAGGAGTGGATCGGCGCCATCGCCTGGGACACCGAGGAGCCGCCGGGCGCCGCCGACCCCGCCGAGCTGGCGGAGGCGGTGGACGAGCTGCGCGAGCAGTACCGCACCCCGCAGTGGGTCCTGCTGCGCGCCGACCTGCCGGACGGCAGCCCGCTCATCGCCACCGTCCAGCGCCCGCTGCGCCCGGTGCGGTGGCCGCGCTTCGACACGCACGTGGCGGTCACGCTGCCGTACCAGCACAGCAACCAGTCCGGCCTGCCGGAGGACGAGTCGCTGGCGGCCCTGCGCGAGTTCGAGGACACGGCCCTGACGACGGCGGCGGGCCCCGACGGCGTCCTGATCGCCCACGAGACGAGCAACGGCGCCCGCACCCTGCACTACTACGTCGACGCCGACTCGCCGGCCGCCGACGACCTGGCCGAGGCCGCGGGCTGGTGGAAGGACGGCCGCGCCCGGGTCGAGCGCCACTTCGACCCGTCTTTCGAGCGCTTACGCCGTTTGCGTTGATTAAGGTTGATGCGTGGCGACGATCGTGCGGGACGACGAAGTACTCACGCTGCTGGACGAGCTGACCACGATGACGGGCCGGCGGGACCCTTACCCGCGCTACGCCCGGCTGCGCGAGATCTCCCCCATCGTCCGGGCCGCCGACGACGCGCTGGTCGTGACGGGTTACGCCGACTGCCAGACCGTGGTCCGCGACGCCCGTTTCGCGCACATGCCCCCCGACATGCTGGCCTTCATCGGCTACCCGGACTGGCGCGAGCACCCCGCGCTCGCGCTGATGTACACGAGCATGCTGGTCCTCAACCCGCCCGACCACACCCGCCTGCGCCGCCTGGTGAGCTCCGCGTTCACCGCCCGCCGCGTCCAGTCCCTGCGCCCCGCGATCGAGCGGATGGTCGGCTCCCTGCTGGACGACCTGGCGGCCGACGGCGGCGCGGACTTCGTGGCCGCCTTCGCGTTCCCCCTGCCGGTGGCCGTGATCGGCGAGCTGCTCGGCGTCCCGGCCGCGGACCGCTCCCAGTTCCAGACCCTGGTCCGCGACTGGACCCAGATCCTGGAGCGGATCACCCCCGAGGTCCTGGAGCGCGCCGACCCGGCCGCCGCCGCGATCCGCGACTACCTGGCGGCCCTGCTGGACGAGCGCCGCCGGACCCCCGCCGACGACCTGCTGACCGCCCTGACCCAGGCCACGGACGACCAACTGACCGACGACGAGGTCCTCGCGAACGCGTCGCTCCTGTTCGCCGCCGGCTTCGAGACCACCACCAACCTGCTGGCCAACGGCCTGCACGCCCTGCTCTCCCACCCCGAGCAGCTCCCCCTCGTGGCGCGGTCCCCGGAGGCGGCGGTGGAGGAGCTGCTGCGCTTCGACAGCCCCGTCCAGCTCAGCGCCCGCATCGCCACCGAGCCCATCGACCTCGCGGGCGTGACGGTCGAGGCGGGCGAGCGCGTGGTCGCCTACCTCGGCGCCGGCAACCGGGACCCGCAGCGCTTCACGGCCCCCGACGACCTCGTCCTGGACCGGGCGGACAACGCGCCGCTCTCCTTCGGCGGCGGCATCCACTACTGCCTGGGCGCCCCGCTGGCCCGCCTCGAGGCGCAGGTCGCGCTGCCCGCCCTGGTGCGGCGCTTCCCCTCCATCGCGCTGGCCGGCGAGCCGGAGCGGCGCGACAGCCTGAGCCTGAAGGGCTTCACCGCGATGCCGATCCGCGTCGCCGGCTGAGACACGCTCGTCTCTGCCAGCCGACGTCCTGCGAGTGCCCGACGAGCTGTCGCGCGCGCGATGCGAGTGGTCGTGGGGCGGTGCCGGTTCTGCGTTTCGACCTGCGGGTTTGGCCCGACGATCGGGTGAACATGCCGGCACGGGCGCCGCCGGCGCTTCCTCTTTTCTTGCTCCTCTAGCTTAGCCTCCGCCAAAAAATCGGCCCGACCGGAAAGTCCGCAGGGTAATCAATCCATCACAGGGCGTCAGCGGGCCCAGTCTTGCCGGTCGGGCGTACAACGAAAGCATGGACGCCGATCGCAGTCGCAAGCGGCAGTCGTGGGTCTCCAGCGCACTCGTGCTGGCCGGACTGCTGCTGTTCGTCGCCGGGCAACGCTGGCTGGCGCTGGCCGCGATGTTCGTGGTGGCGCTGATCGTCTCCAACATGCAGCGGGAGCGCCGGGAGCGCGAGCGCGAGGAGCGCGAACGCGACGACGAGGACTACTGACCGGCGAGCCAGCCGTCGAGGGTCTCGTCGTCGAGGGTGCCGGCGGCGACGAGCACGAAGCCGCGGGTGGCGCGGCCGCCCATCTCGAACGGGCGCGCGCCGAGGCGGGCGAGCGTGGCCGTCATGGCGTCGGGTGCGACGCGGACGAGCAGGTCGGGGCCGTAGACGCCGGCGGCGATCGCGCCGTCGCGCAGGAACACCAGCCCGCCGAACATGCGCCGGGTCGGCACGTCGCCCAGGCGCGAACGGACCCGCTCGGCCAGCCCCTCGTCGTACGCCACGATCCCCAATCTAACGGTCCGATATGGTCCTGCCGTGATCAGGCAGCGGCTCGCCAGATGGCTGACGGAGGCGTTCGCGCCGGCGGTGCTCGTGTCCGTGCTGCTGGTGCTGCTCGGGGTGCACAGCGAGCCGGGGCTGGGGCGGGGCCTCGCCATGGGGGCGCTCGCCGCGCTGTTCGAGAGCGTCCTGCCGTACCTTTACATCCTGCGCGGGGTGCGCACCGGCCGGATCACCGATCACCACGTCGGCGACCGGCGGCAGCGGCTCGTGCCGCTGCTGGTCGGGCTCGGCTCGGTGGTCGTCGGCGCGGTGGTGCTGCTGCTCGCGCACGCGCACCGGGAGCTGCTGGCCGCGGTGGCCGCCGGCGGTGTCGGGCTGCTCGTCGCGGCGGCGGTCAACCACTGGTGGAAGATGTCGATCCACGCGGCCGTCGCCGCTGGATCCGTGGTGATGTTGATGATGGTGTACGGCTGGATCCTCATCGTCGCCGCACCGCTGGTCGGCGCCGTCGGCTGGTCGCGGGTGGAGCTGAAGGACCACACGTGGTCGCAGGTCGGGGTCGGCACCGTGGTCGGCGCTCTGGTCGCCGGTGTGGTGTTCGCCGCGCTGCGCTGATTGAGGTGTGGTGTTCGCCGCGCTGCGCTGATTGACTCGACAGCGTCACTGTGATGGGCGCTGTGCCCGCCGGGGGTGTTCGCGGCCCTTCGCTGAGTGGGTCGATAGCATCGGTGTGCAAACCGACCCACCGAAGCTTGGGAGCAGCCCGTGTCCGCAGTGCGCTCGAATACCGAAGCCCCACCGCGCATCGTGGTCACGGCGGGCACGACGGCGGCGGCCGCGGTCGCAGCCGCGGGGCTGCCGGCCAACGGGCCGAAAGCGATCGTCGTGGTCCGCGAGGCCGACGGCCGGCTGCGCGACCTGGACTGGGCGCCGGAGGCCGACACCGAGGTCGAGGCCGTGGACCTGTCCAGCCCCGACGGGCTCAACGTGCTGCGCCACTCGACCGCGCACGTGCTCGCGCAGGCGGTGCAGGACCTCTTCCCCGAGGCGAAGCTGGGCATCGGCCCGCCGATCGAGAACGGCTTCTACTACGACTTCGGGGTCAGCAAGCCGTTCCACCCGGACGACCTCGAGAAGCTCGAGAAGCGCATGCAGGAGATCATCAAGTCCGGCCAGCGCTTCCGGCGGCGCCGCTTCGACTCGGTGGAGCAGGCCAAGGCCGAGCTCGCCGACGAGCCGTTCAAGCTGGAGCTCGTCGACGTCAAGTCCGACGTCGACACGTCCGAGGTGATGGAGGTCGGCGGCGGCGAGCTGACGATCTACGACAACCTCGACGCCCAGTCGGACAAGGTCTGCTGGTCCGACCTGTGCCGCGGCCCGCACCTGCCGACCACGCGGCTCATCCAGGCGTTCAAGCTGACCCGCACCGCGGCCGCCTACTGGCGCGGTTCGGAGAAGAACCCGCAGCTGCAGCGCGTCTACGGGACGGCCTGGCCGACGCGGGATGCGCTCAAGGAGTACCAGCGCCTGCTCGAGGAGGCCGCGCGCCGCGACCACCGCAAGCTCGGCGTGGACCTCGACCTGTTCAGCTTCCCCGATGAGCTCGGCTCGGGCCTGCCGGTGTTCCACCCCAAGGGCGGGATCATCCGCCGGGAGATGGAGAACTACTCGCGCAGCCGCCACGAGGAGGCCGGCTACGCCTTCGTGAACACCCCGCACATCACGAAGGGCCACCTGTACGAGGTCTCGGGGCACCTGGACTGGTACGCCGACGGCATGTTCCCGCCCATGGAGGTCGAGGGCGCGAACTACTACCTCAAGCCGATGAACTGCCCGATGCACGACCTGATCTTCCGTTCGCGCGGCCGGTCGTACCGGGAGCTGCCGCTGCGGATGTTCGAGTTCGGCACCGTGTACCGCTACGAGAAGTCGGGCGTCATCCACGGCCTCACCCGGGTGCGCGGCATGACGCAGGACGACGCGCACATTTTCTGCACCCCGGAGCAGGTCGAGTCCGAGCTCGCCTCGCTGCTGCAGTTCGTCCTCGAGCTGCTCAAGGACTACGGGCTGACCGACTTCTACCTCGAGCTGTCGACGAAGAACCCGGACAAGTACGTCGGGTCGGACGAGGTCTGGGACGTCGCCACCGAGACGCTGCGGCGGGTCGCCACCGAGTCCGGCCTCGAGCTCGTGCCCGACCCGGGCGGCGCCGCGTTCTACGGGCCGAAGATCTCGGTGCAGGCGAAGGACGCGATCGGCCGGACCTGGCAGATGTCGACCATCCAGCTGGACTTCAACCTGCCGGAGCGCTTCGAGCTGGAGTACCAGGCGGCCGACGGCTCCCGCCAGCGCCCCGTCATGATCCACCGGGCGCTGTTCGGCTCGATCGAGCGCTTCTTCGGCGTGCTCACCGAGCACTACGCGGGCGCGTTCCCGGCGTGGCTGTCCCCGGTGCAGGTCGTCGGCATCCCGATCCGCGCCGACCACGCCGACTACCTGGCCGCGTTCGCCGACCGGCTGCGCGCCGAAGGCGTCCGCGTCGAGGTCGACCACTCCGACGAGCGCATGCAGAAGAAGATCCGCAACGCCCAGCAGCAGAAGATCCCGTTCATGGCGATCGCCGGCGACGACGACGTCACCGCGGGCACGGTGTCCTTCCGCTACCGCGACGGCTCGCAGCGCAACGGCGTGCCGCTCGACGAGGCCGTCGCGCACGTCGTGTCGGTGGTCCGCTCGCGCGTCAACGAGGGCCCGTCGGCGGCGGTCGCGGAGGGGTCGCCCGCGTGACGAACCCGGGGGAGCCGGACGACCTGGACCGGCTGTGGACGCCGCACCGGATGGCGTACATCAAGGGTGAGGACCGCGCCGACGACCACGACCAGCCCGCCGGGTGCCCGTTCTGCCGGGCGCCCGGCCTGCCGCCGGAGGAGAGCCTGGTGGTGGCGCGGGGCGAGGTCGTCTACGCGATCCTGAACCTGTACCCGTACAACCCCGGCCACCTCATGGTCGTCCCCTACCGCCACATCGCCGACTACACCGACCTGACCGCGCCGGAGACGGCGGAGGTCGCGTCGTTCACGCAGACGGCGATGCGGGTGATCCGCAAGGTCAGCGGGGCGCACGGCTTCAACCTCGGCATGAACCAGGGCGCGGTGGCGGGCGCGGGGATCGCGGCGCACCTGCACCAGCACATCGTGCCGCGGTGGGGCGGCGACACGAACTTCATGCCGGTCGTGGGGCGGACGAAGGTGCTGCCGCAGCTGCTGAGCGACACGCGCTCGCTGCTCGCCGGCGTGTGGTCGGACGCCTGATCGGGTTCGCCGCGTTGTCGCGCTGAACCCTTTGTCACGCGATGCATCCGAAAAGTCCGGCGAAGGCCGCCGAATGCCGTCGGCCGCCGCCGCGAGGTGCGGCGACGGCCTGCGGAAATGAGCCGGTCAGCGCTTCCAGAAGGCGCCGCGCGACGGCTTCGCGCTGGTGCCGGCGGCGCGGTCGAGGGTCTCCAGGACGTACCGCCAAAGATCGGCGAACGGCCGGGCGGAGATCGCCTGCGGGGTCAGCGCCTCGGCCAGCTCGCGCAGAGCGGGCACGCCCAGCGCGGCCAGGCGCGAGCCGAGGTCCTCGAGCAACTCGCGCCGCTCGTACTCGGGCCGGGACTCCGCGGCGCGCAGCCGGGCCGCCTCCTGCGCCGCGAGCTCCTGCACGTCGACGCCCTGCTGCGCCGGCGCCGCCTCGACGGCCGGCGACGGCCGGGAGGCGAACATGCGCGACGAGCCGCGCCCCGCGCGCTTGCGCTGGAGGCCGCCGAGCACGCCCGGGGCAGACGCGGGTGCGGGCACCGGCGGTGCCATCGGCGGCATCGCCATCGGCGGCGCGGCGAACGGGCCGGGCACCGGGTACCCGCCGGCCGCCGTCGACATCCCGGCCGGCATCGAGGCCGAGACCGGGCGCATGGCCGGCGGCGGCGCGGCCTTGGGAAGCTCCCAGCCCTGCGGCGTCTCGACCGGCTGGGTCACCCTCCGCGGCTCGTCGCCGTCCGTCACGACCCGGCTGTCGACCGCGACGAACGCCGTGAAGCGGCACAGCACCCCGAAGCGCAGCGACGTGCCGGTGATGCGCTTCTCGAGCGGGGCGGTGTCGGTGGTGCCCGCGACGTACTGGTCCTCGAGGTCGCGCAGCAGCGCCCGCGCCCACACGGCGCTCAGGGCCGTGGAGTCGTGGCGCTCCGCGGGCACCGTCGCCGACCACGGGCGGCCGTCGCGGGTGGTGCCGGCGACGGTGAGGGCGCCGGCGACCGGGCCGCGGTACCGCCCGGCGACCACGAACGGCACGCCCGGGAACACGTCGGGCAGGCGGGCCGGGGTGCGGGTGCCGTCGAGCAGTTCGAGGCCCTCGGCGGCGACGGTCACGCCGCTGACGACGGGCGCGCCGATGCGCCGGTGGATGTGGTCCATCGCCTCGTCGAGCCGGTCCTCGCTCTCCACCAGCTCGCACCGCCCGCCGCCGGCGATCGCGAGGCGGCCGAGGAAGCCGGCGTTGACGGCCCGGTCGATACCGACGGTGTGCACACGCACGTCCCGCAGCGCCGTCGACACGGTGCGCAGGATCTGGTCCTCGTTGCCGACCTGCCCGTCGGTGACGAGCACGAGCACGCGGTCGCGACCGGCGTCCTCGCCGAGCACGCGCAGCCCTTGCAGCAGCGGCTCGAGCAGCTCGGTGCCGCCGCGCGCGTCCACCCGCGCGAGATGTTCCACCGCGCGATAGCGGTTCCGGTCGGTACCGCTGGACAGGCCCGCCCCCAGCGACTCCGGCGTCTCGACGCGGTCGTCGAACGACAGCACGGCGAAGCGGTCCTGCGCATCGAGCGTGTCGACGATCCTGGCCGCGGCGCGTCGCGCGGCGACCATCTTCCAGCCGCCCATGCTGCCGGAGCGGTCCAGCAGCAGTACCACATCCTTGGCCCGCGGCGGCGCGTCGGCGGCCGGCGGGAGGACCGTCAGCCGGTAGGTGCCCTCGTCGCCCTCGGCATCGGGCGCGAGCGCGAGGCTCTGGGTGCCCGCACCGTAGGCCAGCCGCAGCACGAAGTCGCGGTTGGCGCGGTCTCCGGGGAGTACCGACAGATGGTTTTCGCTCTTGGAAACGGCGTGGAGGCTCGAGCGCACGTCGCCGAGCGGCAGCCCGGCCGCGTCGATGTCGACGTCGATCGACAGGCGCAGCGGGTTGGGGAAGCCCGGCAGCAGCACCGGCGGGCTGATCCGCGAGGCGTCCGGGACGGCGTCGGTGTCCAGCGCGAACCCGTCGCCGACACTGCCCCCGTCCAGGACGGATCCCGGGATGTACCGCGGAGCCACGACCAGCGGGAAGCGGTACGTCGCCTCGCCGTCCTCGAATGCGAGCGGCCCCACCAGCGACAACTGCACGCTGACGCGCTCGCCGGGCAGGATGTTGCCGACCCGCATGGTGAACACGTCGGGCCGCTCCTCCTCGGCGATCGAGGCACGCTGCCCGGCGGCGATGGCGTTGTCGTACGCCTCGCGGGCCGCGCCGCGCTCCTGCAGCTCGGCCTCCACGACCCGCTCGTCGGCCGTCATCGCCATGCGCACCACGGCGGCGCGGTCCGGCAGCGGGAAGATGTATGTGGCTTCGAGGGGCTCGCGGTGTACGTTGACGAACTCCTGCGTGAGGTCGGTGCGGGCGACCAGCCCCGTGATCGAGGCCCGCACCTCGAGCCGGTCGAGCGGCAGGTTCCCCCGCTCGGTGCGCAACGCCCCGAGCCCGGCCTCGTCGGTCGGCACGGCAACCCGCCGCGCCTCGTCCTCGGTCATCGTCGCGAGTCTCATACGGCGCTCCCTCTCCTCTTCGTCGCCCCGGCGTTCCTGGTGGTGGAGTCCTCGATCTCGTCCTGCATCCGCGCCTTGCCGTTCGCGTTCGCCGCCCGCCCCTGCGGTTCGATCCCTGCTCCTTCGACAAGCCCTCGAGCGGCGAGCAGTTGCATGAGCTCGCGCGCCGTCTCCTGAATCGCGGCGATGTCGTCTTCGGTCGGCGTTTCGGGCAGCAGCAGTACCGCTCCCCCTCCCAGCGGCACCCCGGTTATCAGCCCGTCGCGTCCGTTGGGAACCGCGCGTCTCCGTTCGTCGGCCAGTGGTTCTCGGCCCGGTCGGTCGCTTTCCTGGCCTTCCTGGCCTGCGCGGCTTCCCTGGCCTGCTTGGTCTGTGCGGCTTCCCTGGCCTGCCTGGTCTGTGCGGTTGTCCTGGCCTGCCTGGTCTGTGCGACTCGCCCGGCCTCCCCGGCCTCCCCGGCCTCCCCGGCCTGCCCGGCCTGCGCGGCTTTCCTGGCGCGGTTGGTCGGCGCGGCCTTCCTGGTCTGTCTGGTCTGTGGGGTCCGTGGGGCTTTCCTGGTTTGCCGCCGGCATGAACTCGCTCGGCGGCATGGCCCAGAAGCGCCGCGGCGGCGGATTCTCCGGATCGGGCACGAGCGCCGCCAGCCGCTGCTCTGCGGTCGGAGGCGACCGGAACGCCACTCCTGCCGGCAGTCTCGCAATGCCCAGCAACACGTCATCGGGCGCATTGGCCAGCTCGACCTGAATGTCGGCGATCCTGACCCCTTGCGCCTGCCGCCGCTTGATCGCCACCAGCTGGAGATAATGGCGGGGCCCGTACATCCGGTTCCGCCCGCGCAGAATGGGCCGATCAAGGAGCCCGATGCTCGTGTACCACCGAACCGCCCGCGCATCGGGCAGATCCTGCACCCGCCCGTTGGGCGCGCCCTCGTACCCGGTGCCGTCGAGCACGGCAGCAACCATGCCAATCAGCTCCTCGAGCGTCCATTCCGTAGCGGCCATACTTCCGATACTGACACTGTCATCATGACAGTGTCAACGTCCCGAAGCTGACAGTGTCACGTTGACAGTGTCACGCCCTCGCTTCAGCGCGGCACGTCACCCGCACCAGGCATGATCCAGTCTCTCAACAGTGACTTTCACCAGCAGATATCTCGGACGAAGCGCGAACAGATCCCGGCGACTGCCTCACGGCCGAACGGGTCCGCCGGCACATCGGGGACCGATGTCGCTGTATAACGCGGTTATCTGACACTGTCATCATGACAGTGTCCAAGCCGCCGGGGCACTCTCCTAATAACATCGTTATTCAGCTGGGCCCGCCAGCCGACCGGTCGCGCGTCATGCCGCTTCGAGCGGCGCAGAGTTCGGCTGACACTGTCACGGTTGCCGCAGCCGACACTGTCACCGTCCGCAGCTGAATAGCGTCACGACACCCACAAGCTGACGCTGTCACTATCGGCGCGGTCGACAGGCTCACAGCGTCACGATCGGCGCAGCTGACACTGTCACCATCGGCGCGGCCGACAGTCCAACACTGTCACCATCGCCGCGGTTGACACTGCCCACGACCGGCGCGGTCGACAGGCGACAGCGTCACCATCGCCGCGGCTGACACCGTCACGATCGCCGCAGCTGGAAAGCGACAAGACTCCCGACAGGCTGACACTGTCACCATTGCGGCGGCTGACACTGTCACCATCGGCGCGGCTGGCGCTGTCAGAGTGACAGTGTCAGTTGGCCAAGGGGAGCGTGATTGATGACGGGGCGAGGATCTCCTGGCGTACCGAGCGTAGTTCCAGCTCGTGGCCCAGCGGGGCGCCCGTGCCGGGGTTGCGGGAGAAGCGTGGGTGCGCGCCGCCGCTGATCTGGACGCGGATGCGGCGGCCGGTGGGGAAGCGGTGGGCGGTGGGCCAGAGCTCGACGCGTACCGGGTGGGCTGGGTCGTGGGTCTCCGCCGCGCGGGCCAAGCCGTCGCAGATGTTCCAGGAGCGGCCCTGCTCGTCGACCTCGCAGAGGCGGACGAAGACGTCGAAGTGCGGTGTCGGTACGCCGTC
The DNA here is from genome assembly GCF_039537565.1 of Dactylosporangium darangshiense. Lineage (NCBI taxonomy): Bacteria > Bacillati > Actinomycetota > Actinomycetes > Micromonosporales > Micromonosporaceae > Dactylosporangium > Dactylosporangium darangshiense. Next base: position 91,709 of record NZ_BAABAT010000019.1, on the reverse strand, counting down.
GCGGGACGGGGTCGTCGCGCGGACCCAGATGTCGGCGTGTACCGGGCCGACGACGTCGAGTGGCTCGGGTAGTGGCGCGGACGTGAACGTCAGGACGTCGGGGCGCGCCTCCAGGGGGCGGTTGTCGCGGCGGCCGGCGATCTTGCCGACCAGGCGCGGGCCGCCCAGGGCCGGTGTCGGGTCCTTCGGGTTGTAGACGAACGAGTCGAGCACCCGGTCCTCGGCGCCGAGGGTCGGGGTCAGGTGGTTGGACTGCTCGAGGTACCACTGCTGGGGTTTGCTCTTGGGTGGCGGCCAGTCGGACAGCTCGTGCCAGCCGTCCGCGCCGCCGACGTGGACGCGGACCGGGCGCTCGCGGATCGTCTCGGGGCCGCCGGTGTGTGCGCGGAACCATGCGACGGCCTCGGCCGCGGACTGCTGGAACAGGCCGGCGCTGCCATGGTGCCAGGGGCCGATGGTCAGGTGCGGCTGCTGGCCCGCCGCCCGTAACGCCGTGTAGTCGGCCAGTTGCCACGGCAGAAAGATGTCGTACCAGCCGCCTATCATCAGGACCGGGGCGGTGACCTTCGGCAGGCGGTGGGTGTGGCCGCGCTGGGTCCAGTAGGGCGAGCTGGGGTCGGCTTCGGCCAGCCAGCGCTGGTAGAACTCGATCTCCGCGCCGACGGTGATGCGGTCGGCCTCGGCCATCGGGACTCGGGCGAGGCCGCGCTGCAGCCGGGGCTGGCCGCGCAGCAGTTCCACGGCGTTTTCCAGGCGAGGGCCGCGCTGCGCCTCGAGCAGTGCGGACCAGGTCAGGACGGTGTCGAGGGAGAAGGCGCCTCCGGCGTAGGTGGGCGGGCCGAAGTCGGAGGCGGTGACGATCGTGGCCATCGCCTTGAGCTCGTCGCCGGCCTCGGCGGCCAAGGCCCACTGGACGAAACCGACGTAGCTGGGGCCGTAGGTGAGGAGGCGGCCGTCGTACCAGGGCTGGCAGCGCAGCCAGTCGAGGGTGTCGAGGCCGTCCTCGCGCTCCTGCAGGAGCGGCTCGAAGGTGCCGCCGGAGTCGCCGGTGCCGCGGCACGACTGCATGAGCACGTTGAAGCCGCGCTGTGCGACCGCGCGGCAGAGGACGCTGACCGGGGCGCCGCGGCCGTACGGGGTGCGCACCAGGACGGTCGGCAGGTCGGCGTCGAGGGCGGGGGCGTAGTGGTCGGCGCGCAGGATCACGCCGTCGCGCATCCGGACCGGGTTGCCTCGCGTCACCCTGACCCGGCCGGTGACCGCGGGTGGCAATTTGAGCAAGCGACCGACCGGATCTAGCCTCATGCGTCCCGAGCGTAGCCCCCGGCCGCCGAGCGTCGCGGCTCAGGCGATCGGAGCCAATACCAACGCGGCCGAGCCTGGAGCGCACGCGGACGCGGCCAAGAGACGCTCGCGATCCGCGCCGACAGCGCATGCGATCAGCCGAGAACGCACCCGATCCGAGCTGACAACGCACGCGATCAGCCGAGAACGCACCCGATCCGAGCCGACAGCGCGCGCGAAAAGCCGAGAACGCGGGCGATCGGAGGCACGAGCGCACCCGAGCGCGAGCGCGGGCGGTCAGGGTCAGGACAGACCCAGTACCTCCGCGGCAGGCAGGGCGCGGGCGGCGGCCACCGACTGGGCCTCGGTCTCGATCTCGCGGCGGGTCTGCGCCGACAGCGGCAGCCACGGGGTCAGCGTCAGCTCGAGGCGCTTGCGGACCACGCGGGCGCGCCACGTTCCGGCGATCTCGCCGTCCAGCAGCAGGACACCGGGGTTGCCCAAAATGCGCCAGACCTCCTTCGACTGGGCCTTGTCCGGCACCAGTACCGCGCGGTCGCGGGCCTGCAGGAACGGGTCCGACGGCGGGAGCAGGCGTACGCCGCGGATCGCGGGTGCGGACAGCAGGGCGTCCACGTGCTCGTGCGGCAGCCAGGCGCTGCGGCCGTCGACCGAAATCTCGGACAGGTCGTCCGGCCAGGCGGACTTGAGCGCTGTGGCCGTCGTGCCCAGGTACTTGGCGACGTCGCCGGCGGTGGCGGGGCCGAGGATGCGCAGGTAGGTGCGGATGAGTCCCGGTGTACCGGATGGGGAATCGGGGATCGACGGCCGCGGCGTGGCGGGGATCAGGACCGTCTTCGCGGCGTCCTCGTCCAGGGCGACGCCGCCGGCCAGGCCCGCCTGCTGGAAGAGGCCGCCGGAGATGTGGCGGGCGGCGCATGCGGCGCAGTCGTACGTCACCTCGGGTGGCACGCGGTCGCTCACGGCGCGGCTGACCTCGCCCTTCGCCGTCGGGGCGCGCACGACCTCCTGGAACGCGGCGGCCGTCGCGCGGAAGGCCTCGACGCCCAGTCGAGCGGCGGCGGGCGGGAGCTGGCCGGTGGCGAAGCGTGAGGCGGCGTCGGCGTCGTCGAGGGGCCACAGGGCGGCCCCGAGCGCGGGCAGGTCGGACGGGCGGTGCAGGTGCGGTGCGCCGCGGGTCGACCAGGCCAGGGCGAGGTCGCCGGCGAGCGGGTCGGTGCAGCGCGCGGCCAGGGCCTGGCGTGCGGTGCCGGCCGGGACGTTCGGCACGCCGAGGTCGAGGACCGCCAGCGCGTCCGGGCCGCCGTCGAGCCGCTCGCGCAGGCCGTTGGTGATGATTCGGTACGCCAGGACTTGGCCCCGCCCGACCCGCGCCGCGCCGCTCATCCCGGTATTTTCGACCGTCGCGAATCGCTTGCGCGACCCGGCGCGGCGGGAGCACCATCGCGACATGGCCGAAGAGTCGTTCACGGATGCGGAGCTCGCGTTCCTGCGGCACGCCCGGTTCGGCGAGCTGCCGCGGCGCGTCCTGCCCGACGAGCGGGTGGAGCTGGCCGAGACGGAACCGCCTCGGACGTGGCTCGACCTCGGGCCGAGCCCGGAGCAGCAGCGCACGCTGCTCGCCGGGAACTGAGCCGGCGTCAGATCTTGTGGTGAGAGCCGTCCGGGTCGGGCATCTCCGTCATGTCGGGCGGGGTCGTCGCGGACTCAGGGGGCGTGGCGTCCGGCGGCGTCCACTGTGAGAGGCGCTCCTCCTCCAGTGTCTCGTCGATCTCACCGTCGGTGGCGCGGCCCGCCGCGCCGGAGCCGATGGTGGAGTGCCGCGCGACGTACTCGTCGCTTTCGGATTCCAGAGAGTGGTGGTCCATAGAAAAGGTGCCTACCCGGGGCGGTGGCGGGCAAACCCGCACACGGTGTCCGACCGGCGGGTGCGGCGGGCTGGCTGAATCGAACCCTGTGACCGCGGTTGAGCAATTCTCCTATGGCTGGATCACGCCGGCGCTGGCTCTGGCCCTGTCGTTTCTCGGCTGCCTGCTCGGCACGTTCCTGACCAGCCGGTCGCGGGCGTGCACCGGCGGGAGGCGGGCCCGCTGGCTGACGGTGTCGGCGCTGGGCCTCGGCGGGGCCGGCACCTGGGTTGCGCACTTCATGGCGATGCTCGGCGTCGACGTGCCGGGGAACGTCGTGCGGTACGACATCGCGACCATGGCGCTCGGGTTCGGCATCGCCGTCGTCGTCTACTGCCTGGGGCTGTACATCGTGGGCTTCGGGCGGCCGAGGGTGTGGAAGATCCTCCCCGCCGGGGTGCTGACCGGGATCGGGGTGACCGCCGTGTACGCCACGGGGGGCCTCGCGATGCGGGTGGCGGGGACGGTCGCGTACGACGCGCACACGCTGCTCGCCGCGGCCTGCGCGGCGATCGTCGGGTCGACGGTGACGCTGTGGTGCGTGAGCGTGGTGCGCGGCAACGCGGCGATGCTGTTCGCGGCGGTGATCATGGCGGTCGCCGTGTGCGGCACGCACTACGCCGTGATCGCGGCGGTGCGGGTGCAGCCCGCCGTCGCGGCGCCGGCGGCGGGTGTGCCGCTGTTTGCGATGCTCACGCCCGTGTGCGGGCTGGCCTGCGTGCTGCTGTCCGTGCTCGCGTACAGCACCGTCGGCTTCTCCGTGCGCCAGGACACGGCGAACGAGGAGGCGCTGCTGCGGCGGGCCCGTGACATGTACTCCGTCGCGACCCTGGCGCGCGCCGCCGAGCACCGCCGCACGCGGGAACGGGAACAGGAGAAGAGCCGCGCATGAGCAAGGGACCGCGGCCGAGGCCGCGGTCCCTCTTCGATGCTCAGCCGACAGGCGTTACTTCAGCGCGGCGGCCGGGTCGGCGGCCACCTGGGCCAGCTTCTCCGGCGTGACCGAGCCGACGAGCACGCGGCCGTCGTCGGTGAACAGGACGTTCACCAGCTTGCTGTTGAACGTGCGGCCGCCGTTGCCGAGCGGCAGCTGACCGATCGCCTCCTGGGCCTTCTTCGCCTCGTCCGATCCGGCCGGGGCCGCGTCCGAGGTGCGGATGACCAGGACGGAAGCCCAACCGGTACCGACGACGGTCGTCTTGGGCTTTGCAGCGGCGCCGCTGTCGTGCTGCTGCGCCTTGTCCTGCTGCTCCTGGGTGAGCTTCGCCGGGTCCGGCTCGGTGACCTTCGTGCCGGCCGGCGGGTTGAACGAGAACTCGGCGTCGTCGGGCCGTGAGAAGCTCACCGAGGTGAACGCGACCTCGAACGCCGGGTTGGCGGAGCCGCGCGGCAGGACCTGCACCCGCAGCGGCAGTTTCTCCTGCGCGTCGATCGCCAGGCGAACCTCGCCGACCAGGGCCGACGTGTCGCGCGGGCGGAGGACGAGCTCGTATGCGTTACGGCCGGCGATCTTCGCAGAGTTGCCGGTCGTGACCTGCGTCGTCGGGTCGATCGCCTTCAGCGCCAGGTCGGCGGCCTCCTGCGGCGACTTCGGCAGGTCGGTCGGCGACGGGACGACGCCGGGTTGCTTGTCGGTGTCGGGCTGGCCCTTGTAGTGCTGGGCCTCCTTGGCCTGGCTGTCCCAGACCCAGGTGTCGTCACCGTTGTGGATGATGTCGCTCTGGCCCTGCGTGCCGAGCAGCGAGACGCGGGCCTTGTCGGGGCCCGAGTACCACACGCGCAGGGTGTGCTTGCCGGACACCAGCGACGTGAGCTTGGCGCTCTGGTCGCCGGTCAGCAGCGGAATCGCCGGCAGGCCGAGATCGGCGTGCTCGACCACCGTGCCGGACAGCCCGTCGAGACGGGCGGTCTGCAGGTCGACCAGCAGCTGCGCGGCGGTGCGCGGCGGCAGGTCGGGTTCGGCGGCGACGGCGAGGGTCTTCGCTGCCACGCCAGCACCGACCACAGCGACCGCAGCTGCCGCGGGCACCGCCCACCGAAGGACGGGGCGGGACGTGAAGTTGGACATTGGGTACACCTCCTGCCGACCATGTTGCTCGCGGCCGGCTGTGACATCGCTGAGACTGGCTGTGCCGGTGCACAGCCCAGCGTGCCACGCTGTAACGCGTGCGGCTGCTGGTGGTTGAGGATGAGATGCGCATGGCGAACGCTTTGCAGCGCGGGCTGCAGGCCGAGGGGTTCGCCGTGGACGTGGCGGGCGACGGCCCGAACGGCCTGGAGATGGCCAGGCACGGCGGCTACGACGCTGTGATCCTGGACATCATGCTGCCCGGATTGTCCGGGTACCGTGTGGTGCAGACGCTGCGCGCCGAGAAGAACTGGGTGCCGGTGCTCATGCTGTCGGCGAAGGACGGCGAGTACGACCAGGCCGATGGGCTCGACTGCGGCGCCGACGACTATCTGACCAAGCCGTTCTCGTACGTCGTGCTCGTCGCCCGGCTGCGCGCCCTGCTGCGCCGCGGCGCGCCGGAGCGTCCCAGCGTGCTCACGGTCGGCGAGCTGACCCTGGACCCGGCCCGCCGCCGGGTCACCAGCGGCGGCGAGGAGATCGTGCTGACCGCTCGGGAGTATGCGCTGCTGGAGTACCTCATGCGCCGCCCCGGCCAGGTCGTGTCCAAGACCGAGCTGCTCGACCACGTGTGGGACGCCAGCATCGACACCGCGCCCAACGCCGTCGAGGTCTACGTCGGCTACCTGCGCCGCAAGCTGGGCCGCGACCTGCTCGAAACCGTCCGCGGCGCGGGATACCGGCTGCGCACATGAGGTGGTGGGCGTCACTCTCTCTGCGCGGCCGTCTGGTCCTGCTCGGCACGAGCGGCCTGATCGTCGGCCTCGCCATCGCCGGTGTGGCCATGGCGACCGCGATGACGTACAGCTTCCGCGGCGCCCTCGACCGCTCCGCCGACAGCACTGTGACGGAGATCGCATCGCTGCTCGAGGAGGGCAGCCTGCCCGAGACGCTGCCCGCGCCGTCCAACCAGATCGTGCAGATCCTGGACCCGCAGAGTCACGCCGTTCTCGCCGGCGACAAGAGTGCCGATTTATTGGTACCCCTGCTGCGCGGCGACGAGGTCGACCGCGCCCTGCACGGCGCGCGCATCGAGGTCCCCGGCGACCGCGCCGTGCAGCCCGACACGCTGCGGGTCACCGCCCGCCAGGCCCCCGACGGCAAGATCATCCTCGTCGGCGTGCCGCTCGGCGACTACCACCGCAGCCTGGCGCTGCTCAACCAGGCGCTCTGGGTGACGTACCCGGCGCTGGTCGTCGTCCTCGTCGCGATCGCCTGGCGGGTCGTCGGCGCGGCCCTGTCCCCCGTCGACCGCATGCGCCTCGGCGCCGAGCGCATCACCGGTGCCGCGACCGACGAACGCCTGCCCGTCCCACCGTCCAGCGACGAGATCCAGCGCCTGGCGATCACGCTCAACCACATGCTCGACCGCCTGGCCGTCTCCCGCGCCCGCCAGCGCTCCTTCATCGCCGACGCCGCGCACGAGCTGCGCAGCCCGCTGGCCTCCATCCGCATCCAGATCGAGGTCGCCCAGAAGCTCGGCGACTGGGCCGCGGTCTCCGACGACGTCATCGCCGACCTGGACCGCCTGACCCGCCTCGTCGACGACCTGCTTCTGCTGGCCCGCGCCGACGCCTCCGACCAGCGCCGCATCGCCCTGGAGCCGGTCGAGCTGCACACGATGCTGACGTCTCTGGCCAAGCGGTACGACACCGTCACCGTCGAGCCGGGCGAGTCAATGTGGACGGAGGGCGACCCGGACGCCCTGCTGCGCATCGTGCTCAACCTGGTTGACAACGCCGTGCGCCACGCCCGCAACCGCGTGGTCCTGGCGGTCTCCCCCGAGGGCCAGTCCGAGGTCCTGCTCACGGTCACCGACGACGGCGAGGGCATCCCCGCCCCGCTGCGCGAACGCGTCTTCGACCGCTTCGCCCGCCTGGACGACGGCCGCGCCAGCGACGCCGGCGGCAGCGGCCTGGGCCTGGCCATCGTCCGCGAACTGGTACGCCGCCACGGCGGCACCGTCCGCCTGACCGACGGCCGCCCGGGCGTCCGCGCCGAGGTCCGCCTCCCCCGCTTGCCCGACAGCACGATGTAGCCCCGCCCTGCCCTCGCCTCGCCCTCGCAGGCCTGCTGCGGAGTCACGCTATATCCGAAATATCGGGCATCAACCATCCCGCCTACCCGGCGCCGGGCGGTCGGCAACGGCGCCACGCACAGTCCAGCCGCGGGCGCCGCGGACTCGCCCGGCCGCCGGCGCGGCGGGTCCGCCAAGATCGGGAGAGGCGCACGGCTCGGCCGGCAGCGCCGCGCGTAGCCCAGCCGCTGGCGCGGCGCGTGGTCCGACGTCGGGAGCGGCGCGTGGCTCGGCGGCCGGCGACGGCCGCTGGGGTGGAGGGCCGGGGGTTAGGTCGTGGGCTTCGCGGTGAAGGTCACGTCGGCGGTGGTGACCGTGCCGCCGCGGCGGCCGGGGGCGGTCTGCCAGTCCCAGTACATGTTCGTGTGGGTGATGACGTCCGCCGGGGAAGGGGCGCCCCACTGGGTCAGGTCCTCGGTGGTGTGGGCGTCGCCGACCAGCGTGGCGTCGTAGCCGCGGACCATGGCGCCGTGCAGGGTTGAGCGGATGCAGGCGTCGGTCTGGGCGCCGGTGACGATCACGTGGCCCACGCCGCGTTCGGCCAGCAGGGGCTCGAGGTCGGTGTCCTCGAAGGAGTCGAAGTAGCTCTTGTGGACCAGCGGCTCGGAGTCGTGGCGGGCGAGCTCGGGGACGTATTGCCAGTTGTCCGAGTCGCGCGGGAGGTTGTCGTCGTTGTGCTGGACCCAGACGACCGGGATGCCCTCGGCGCGGGCGCGGTCGAGCAGGGTGTTGATGTTGGCGATCACGGTGTCGCGGTTGTGGGTGCCGTTCACGGTGCCGTTCTGGACGTCGATGACGAGCAGGGCGGTGTTCGGGCGGTCGGGCAGGGTCGTCATGGCGCCTCCTGGGCTGGCATCGGGTCACGATGGGCGGACAGTGTGTGCGGTCAGGACTTCCGGATCAGGACGGGCTCGGTGGCGGCGGCCGCGGCATCGAACAGGCCGGTGAGGGCGGTGTAGGTGTCCTGCACCTCGCGCCAGATGCCCCGGATAGACGTTCGCGGCGGTGAGCTCGGCCGGGTCGTGCTCATACCGGGATTCTCCTCCTCCCCACGGCGGGCCGCTTCGCGTCGCCGGCCGGGTCAGGTCTCGACCATGGGCCGGTACTCGGCCTCGGTCAGCCCGAAGGTCCAGGCCACGCCCGCACGCGCCGACGTGGTGTCCGGCGGGACCCGCAGCCAGTAGACGCGGCTGGTGCCGTCTGGCTCGGGGGTGCTGTTGATGACCTCGACCATCGTGAGGGGCTCGTCGTCGGCGAAGTTGAGCCGCCACAGCACACCGCACTCGTCCTGCGACACCTTGCGGGCGCCGGCCTCGCGCAGGTAGCGCTCGTAGCCGAAGTGCTCGAGCATCACGCGCCGCAGCTCGGCGTTGCGCTCCCCGGCGATCTCGCGGTGCGTCAGGTGCGCGAGCCGGTCGACGAGCTCCGACGGGATCGGCATGCCGCGCCAGGCGTGCAGGGCGTAGCCGTCGCTGTAGTGCAGGGCCGGGGCGTCGGCGGCGTGCAGGCGGCCGATGTTGTCCCGGTGCAGGGCGTCGGGGCGGTCGCTGACGATCGCGACGTTGGCATAGGGCCACCACCAGGACGCGGACCGCGCCACCCCGGCCAGGCCGGCGAGCGGCTGGACGGCGTGCAGGGCAGCGTCGGCGGGCTTGCCGGTGCTCGCCCAGACCGCGCCGACCGGGCCGGCGCTGAACATCGGCGCGGCCTCGACCGGCTCCGCCGCCGGGGCGGACGGGCCAGGGCTCGCGGGCGGCGACGCGGCGTCGAAGGCCGCCAGCCAGCCGGCGTCGTGCTGGCCGCCGACCGCGTCGAGCAGCACGGCCCGCGCGTGGACGGGCAGCTCGCCGCGCAGGTGGGTGCGCAGCGGCGTCGCGATCCGGTCGTTGACGAGGCGCCACACGTCGGCGCCGCACGCCGACCACAGCGCCGCCCAGCCGTCGGGGCCGAGCAGCTCGAGGGCGTCGGAGCGGGCCGCGGCCCACGGTGCGGTGCGGACCGCGTTGCGCACCGACGGGCCGGCGCTGCCGACCACCGGCGGGCAGCGCTGCGCGCGCAGCTCGGCAGCGATCGCCTCCTCGTCCGGGTCGGGCGCGGCGCCGGGCAGGTCGCGGCGGCCGGTGAGCAGCGCGGCCGCGCGGGCGCCGGCCAGCGGCGAGGCGAACCACACGACGTGGCGCGGCTCCGGCAGGCCCGCTGAGCGGTAGGCCAGGCGCACCGAGTCGGTCGCGGCGGCACGGTCGGCGGGGGCGGTGGACAGGCCGGCGGCGAGCCACTTCGCGGAGACGGCGCCGAGGGCGGCGGCCCGCGACTCGCCTGCGGTGACGGCGGTCATCAGTCGGCCACGTAGCGGTAGGCGCCCGGCACATATTCGCGCTGACGGACGATGCGGTAGGCGCCGGCGGGGATGGTGATCGTGCCGTGCTCCTCGTGGACGACCCGCGCCCGTGTGACGATCTTCACGAAAAGGCGGTCGACGTCGTCGCGGTCGGCGAGCAGGACGGTGTCCGGCCCGACGATCACGTGGGCGTGGCCGGTGGCCTCGCCGCGGGCCAGGACCATGCGTCCGGCCCGGTCACGCGGCGCCGGGACCGCGGTCGCGGGCACCTCCGACCCGGGCACGGGCACCAACAGAACGTCACCTTGCCGATACACGATCGCACTCCCTTCGACGGGCTTCGACGGGCCTGGCATGAGTGAGCGTTGAAAGAACGCCCCGGTCATCCCGGTTGAGCAGCACGATAGACGGGGGGTACGACATTTTTTCGCCCCCGCGCGTCTTGACGTGACGGCCTGATGGACAATGGTTGACGAGCAACAGGAGGGGAGTATTCCCCCGCGGCGGTCGTCGTCAGCACGGTGCCCACGTCCGACGTGGGATCCACACCCGGCGCCGTCGGTCATCCGGTTTCGGCGGGGTGGCGGAAGAGACCTCCGGTGTCAACTACACAGTCCGCGCGCCCCGGTGGGCCGGCGCGGCCTGTGGTGTGTCTACCGGAGGTAATTGCACGTGGACGTTGCCGGCTGGATCTGGACAGCGACTCTCGTCGGTCTGGGCGCCATTCTCCTGTTCGATCTCGCGATCGTGGCCCGGCGCCCGCACGAGCCGTCCATCAAAGAGTCGACGATCTGGGTCACGGTGTACGTCGGGCTCGCCCTGCTGTTCGGCCTGTTCGTGCTGGCCAAGTGGGGCGGGAACTACGCCGGCGAGTTCTACGCGGGGTGGCTGACGGAGTACAGCCTGTCGGTCGACAACCTGTTCGTCTTCGTGATCATCCTGTCGCGGTTCAAGGTGCCGCGGCAGTACCAGCAGAAGGTCCTGCTGATCGGCATCGTGCTCGCGCTGATCATGCGCGGCGGGTTCATCGCCCTCGGCTCGGCGGCGATCAGCCGGTTCTCCTGGGTGTTCTACATCTTTGCGGCGTTCCTGGTGTACACCGCCGTGAAGCTCGCCATGCAGGGCGAGACCGACGAGAGCGACTTCAAGGAGAATCCGCTCATCCGCTGGTCGCGCCGGGTTCTGCCGATGACGCCGCAGTACCAGGAGTCGCGCCTCACCGCCCGTGACGAGCGGGGGCGCCTGCACATGACGCCGATGATCGTCGTGCTCATCGCGATCGGCACCACCGACCTCATCTTCGCCCTCGACTCGATCCCCGCGATCTTCGGCCTGACCTCCGAGCCGTACCTGGTCTTCACCGCGAACGTGTTCGCGCTGATGGGCCTGCGCCAGCTGTACTTCCTGATCGGAGGCCTGCTGGACCGGCTGGTGTACCTGTCGGTGGGCCTCGCCGTCGTCCTCGGCTTCATCGGGGTGAAGCTCTTCCTGGAGGCGCTCGCCGACAACAACCTGCCGTTCATCAACGGCGGCGAGCACGTCTCCTGGGCCCCGCACATCGGTATCGAACTGTCACTGGCCGTCATCATCGGCACCCTCGCGATCACGACCGTCGCCTCGCTGGTCAAGTCGCGACGGGACGCGCGTGCGGAGGCCGCAGAAGCGGACAAATCCCACAAGGTTTCCTAATGCCGCGTCGGGGCTCGCGCTGGGCGTGAATCGGCGCGACTATGAGGTACCACGGCGGGGCGGTGATGCATCTTGCATGAAATGACGCAGCGGGACGAGCTCGCGGCGCCAGCGGTGCTGTGCCCGTTCGCGCCCCGGATCTCGCCGCACGCCGACGCCGTGCAGCGCTGGTCGCTGCACTGGGCGACCCGGCACGGCCTGCTGGACCGCCCCGGCGCGCGTCAGGCGTTCGCGCGGGCCCGGTTCGCCAACCTCATGGCCCGGGCCCACCCGGACGCCGGCGAGGCCGAGTTACGCCTGGCCACGGCCTGGCTGATCAGCACGTTCGTGCTCGACGACCTGCTCGAGCGGGCGCTCGTGCGCGACCCCGAGCCGGCCCGGGCCGCCGTGGCCGAGGTGGTGCGCCTGCTGCGCGACCAGCAGCCGGCGCCCATCCTGGCCACGGCGCTGGGCCGGCCGCTCGCGGCCGCGCTCGGTGAGGTGTGGCGGCGCACCGAGCCGCGCGTCGGCGCCGCGTGGCGCGAGCGGTTCGTCGGGCACGTCGCGGACTACCTGGCCGGCACGCTGTGGGAGGCCGGCAACCGCGCCGCGGACCGGCCGCCGCTGCTGGAGGAGTACCGCCGGATGCGCCACCACAGCGCGGCCACCGACATGTTCTTCGACCTGATCGAGCCGATGCACGGCATCGAGCTGCCGCGGGCGCTGCTGGAGGACCCGGACTTCGACGCCGCCCGGCGCGCCGCCGGCACGGTCATCGGGATCTTCAACGACCTGATCTCGTGGCCGAAGGAGGCCGCGATCGGGGACCACCACAACATCGTCTTCGCGATGCAGCGCGAGCACCGGCTGTCGCTGCCGGACGCGGTCGCCGCGGCCGTCGCCGAGCACGACGAGCACATGATCGAGTTCCAGGTGGCCCGGGACCGGCTCGAGACGCGCCACTGGGACGACCGCGCGGCGATCATCGGGATCACCGACCTGGTGCACTGGATCCGCGGCAACCTGGACTGGTCGCTCGAGTCCGGCCGCTACTCGTCCGAGGACCTGCCGGCCCAACGCCGCCCATCAGGCTGATTCGGTACTTCCTGTGCTCGACCGAGCACAGGAAGTACCATATCCGGCTTTGAAAAGGATCAGGCGTGTGCGCGCTTGCGGGCGACGCGCTCGCGGTCCTTCTGGTCCAGCATGACCTTTCGGATCCGAATGGCCTGCGGCGTGATCTCCACGCACTCGTCCTCGCGGCAGAACTCGAGCGCCTGCTCCAGGGAGAGCTTGCGGGGCGGGATCAGCTTCTCCGTCTCGTCCGCCGCCGACGAACGCATGTTCGTGAGCTTCTTCTCCTTGGTGATGTTGACGTCCATGTCGTCGGCGCGCGAGTTCTCCCCGACGATCATGCCTTCGTACACCTCGGTGGTGGGCTCGACGAACATCGAGCCGCGCTCCTGCAGGTTCATCATCGCGAACGGCGTGGCCACGCCCGAACGGTCGGCGACGAGCGAGCCGGTGGCGCGGGTGCGCAGCTCGCCATACCACGGCTCGTAGGACTCGAACACGTGGTGCAGGATGCCGGTGCCGCGGGTGTCGGTGAGGAACTCGGTGCGGAAGCCGATCAGGCCGCGGGCCGGGACCAGCCACTCCATGCGGATCCAGCCGGTGCCGTGGTTGACCATCTGCTCCATGCGGCCCTTGCGGGTGGCCAGCAGCTGGGTGATCGCGCCGAGATACTCCTCGGGCGCGTCGATCGTGAGCCGCTCGGTGGGCTCGTGCACCTTGCCGTCGATCTCGCGGGTCACGACCTGCGGCTTGCCGACGGTCAGCTCGTAGCCCTCGCGGCGCATCTGCTCGACCAGGATCGCCAGGGCCAGCTCGCCACGGCCCTGCACCTCCCAGGCGTCGGGGCGCTCGGTGGGCAGCACCCGCAGCGAAACGTTGCCGACCAGCTCGCGCTCGAGGCGGTCCTTGACCAGGCGGGCGGTGACCTTGGCGCCCTTGACCTTGCCGGCCAGCGGCGAGGTGTTGGTGCCGATGGTCATCGAGATCGCCGGCTCGTCGACGGTGATGCGCGGCAGTGCGACCGGGTTCTCGGCGTCGGCGAGCGTGTCGCCGATCATGATCTCGGAGATGCCGGCCACGGCGATGATGTCGCCCGGCCCAGCCTGCTCGGCGGGCTTGCGCTCCAGCGCCTCGGTCATGAGCAGCTCGGAGATGCGCACGCTGGTCTGGGCGCCGTCCTCGCGGCACCAGGCGACGGTCTGGCCCTTGCGGATCGTGCCCTGCCGGACCCGGCACAGCGCCAGGCGGCCCAGGAAGGGCGAGGCGTCGAGGTTGGTCACGTGCGCCTGCAGCGGGGCGTTCTCGTCGTACGCCGGGGCGGGGATCGTGTCCAGCAGCGTGCGGAACAGCGGCTGGAGGTTGTCGCTGTCCTCGGGGATCGTGCCGTCCTTGGGCTGCGACCTGGAGGCGATGCCGTCGCGGGCGCAGGCGTAGACGATCGGGAAGTCGATCTGCTCCTCGTCGGCGTCGAGGTCGAGGAACAGCTCATACGTCTCGTCCACGACCTCCTTGATCCGCGCGTCGGGCCGGTCGACCTTGTTGATCACCAGGATGATCGGCAGCCGCGCCTTGAGCGCCTTGCGCAGCACGAACCGGGTCTGCGGCAGCGGCCCCTCGCTCGCGTCCACCAGCAGCACCACGCCGTCGACCATGGTCAGGCCGCGCTCGACCTCGCCGCCGAAGTCGGCGTGGCCGGGGGTGTCGATGATGTTGATGGTCACCGCGTCGCCGCCGTCCTGAGGGACGTACCGAACGGCGGTGTTCTTGGCGAGAATGGTGATGCCCTTCTCGCGCTCCAGGTCCATCGAGTCCATGACCCGGTCGGTGAGCTCTGCGCGGGCGTGGAACGCGCCGGCCTGCCGCAACATCGCGTCGACGAGGGTGGTCTTGCCATGGTCGACGTGGGCGATGATGGCCACGTTGCGGAGGTCTGAGCGGGTCTGCATGCCTCCATTGTTCCAGGCACCTCCCAGCAGCCGTGTGCCCGCTACGGGCGATGTGACGTTGGGCGCCGTGTCATCGATTCACGGGACGACGGGCGTCTCTTCTTACGGCTAGCCTGACGGTACGGGGGTATCGATGGACGACGACTTGTACGAGGACGACGACACCGCGGAGCAGGAGCGGCCGTGGCGCCGGCGGCGTGGCGGCGCGGTCCTGCTCGGCGTCGGGCTGGCCGTGGTGCTGCTCGGCTGCGGCGTGATCGTCAACCTGGCGCGCGGCGTGGACCGCGACACGCCGACGGCCAGCACGTCGCGGCCGGCCCGGGCTACCAGCGAGGCGGCTGCCGCGGCCGTCGAGACGTCCTCGGCGCCGCCCAGCCCGCCACCCGCGCCGCCGCCGACGACCACGGCCCCGATCGAGACCGTCGAGGCGCCGGCGCCGGAACACACGACCAAGCCCGGGTGCGAGCCGTCCCGCGGCCCGAAGCAGCTGCCGAAGTCGACCGTGAAGGGCTACCTCGACACCGCCGCCGGGACCCATTTCTGGGGTACCGCGACAAAGGCCGCCTACGCCGACATCCTGGTGCCGAAGCGCCTGCTCTACGCCATCGCCGAGCAGGAGAGCGGCTGGCAGTCCGACATCAAGGCCTGCGACGGCGGCGTCGGCATCATGCAGATCATGCCGACCACCCAGACGTTCGTGAACGGCCGGTTCGCCAAGAACTACGACTGCAGGAAGCCGTCGGAGAACGTGACCCTCGGCGCGAACTACCTCGCCTGGCTCATCGCGTACTACGGCGACGAGATCGCCAAGCAGCACAAGAAGACGACGGCGAACTACAACGCGACGAACAACCCTGAACTGCTCAAACCCGTCATCTCAGCCTACAACTGGGGCACGGACGGCGTTTCGCCCAACATGGGCACGTTCCCCAACCAGGCGTACGTCGACAGCGTCCTCGAGCTGATGAACGAGAGCAACGCCGGGCTGTACTAGGACCCGTCCTGCGGCCCGCGGAAGCCCGGCTACCGGTGTCGTGACCGGGCTTTCGCAGGCCGGCATGATCGGCAGGGCAGGGCCTAGTCCTCGCCCGGGAAGGTCGAGGGGCCAACATCGGTGTAGCGGCCGGCATCGGCGTCCCACTCGAACTGCCGGCCCTCCGAGCCGGCGCTGACGATCTTGCCGAACGCCGGGTATCGCTCGACGAGCCACTCCAGGTCGGGCATGAGCAGTTCCCCCGCGTCGGCGAGCTGCTCGTCGGTCTCGTCGCCGACGAGCAGGTTCCAGCCGCTGGCCCGGCGCCCGTCTGCGGCGGGCGGCAGCGTGGCGTCCTCCGGATCGTGGTACACGTATCCAGGGGTCAGCGACTCGTCCTCCACCAGTCGCCGCGACGCGAACGCGATCAAGTAACTCATGCCGACAAGTATGGCCTCGGCGATTTCGCCGGTGCCGCTGAGGAGGGCCCGCGATGAGCTCCGCCGCCGACGACCACCGCACGACCGCCGCCCGCTTCGGCGAGCTCGTGGCCGGCACGACCGACTGGTCCGCGCCCGCGCCGTGCGAGGGCTGGACCGCCCTCGACGTGGTGCGTCACCTGATCGAGTGGCTACCCGGCTTCCTCGAGTCCGGCGCCGGGATCGAGCTGCCGGCCGGCCCGCCGGTCGACGAGGACCCGGTCGGGGCGTGGCAGGCCCACGCCGCCGCGGTCCAGGCGGTCCTCGACGACCCGGCGAGCGCCGCCGTCCCGTTCTCCAACCGGCACACCGGCGACATGCCGGTGCCGGCCGCGATCGCGATCTTCTACACCTCCGACGTCTTCCTGCACACGTGGGACCTCGCCCGGGCCACCGGCCAGGACGAGCACCTCGACCCGCAGCGCTGCGCGGCGATGCTGGAGGGCATGCGCTCGGCCGAGCCCGCGATGCGCGCCAGCGGCGAGTTCGGTCCGGCCGTCGAGGTGCCCGCCGACGCCGACCCGCAGACCCGCCTGCTCGCCTTCATCGGCCGCCGCCCCTGAGTTTCGGATCCGCCGGGATGCGTTCCAGCACACCGCCGGCGAACACCTCGTACAGCGGCAGCGTCTTGAGGTGGACGTACCCGATGTGGCAGTCGCACGCTGCTTTCGGGCACGGCCTGGGCCCTCGCCGGGCGGCCCACGAGCCGTCGTAGAGGTTGCCCATCGGCTCCTCGACGAAATGGCACCGGCGCACCGTCCCGTCGCCGTACACGGAGATCACGTCGTCCCCGGTGCGGCACCCGCGCCCGAGCGAGGCGTGCGGCCGCACGCTGTAGCCGAACAGCGGGTCGACGGCGGTCCACGCCGCCTCCTCCTCCGCCGCGTACGCGTGCCCGTCGGCGGCGTTCACCCACAGGTACACCTCCGGGTGCAGCCGCTGCCGCAGCTCGACCGCGGCGCCGAGATGCTCGGGCAGCCCGACGATCCCGACGGAGTGCCGCACGCCGTGCCCGCGCAGGGTCTCGCACGCCGCCAGGAACCGCTCGAGGGTCGTCTGGCCCGGATGGTACGTGCACCACAGCGCCAGCCGCCCGGGGTCCGCGCCGGCGACCCAGCCCAGCCGCGCCGACAGGTTCGTCTGGATCGCGGCCCGCTCGACGTGCGGCAGGTGTGACAGCTCGACCAGCGCGTCGCGATACCAGGACCGGGTCAGCCCCTCACCCCACGGGGTGAACAGCACCTCGACGGGCTCGCCGGCCCCGCGCACCCAGCCGACGAACCGCTCCAGCGCCGCCCGGTCCTCCCGCAGCCGCTCCGGCGGGTCGCGGCGCTTCGCGAACGGGCAGTACGGGCAGTCGTAGTTGCAGCTGGCAAGCGGCCCGCGGTAGAGGATCCTCATCGCGTCACGTGTCCGGCCATGGCGGCGCGCACATCCTCGGAGATCAACCACGGCCCGATCGCGTCGGAGTGCGCCAGCCCTTCGGCGGTAAGCCGGTGCCCGTCGACGTACCCGGCGTCGCGCAGCCCTTGGAGTCCAGGGAAGTCCTCGTCAAGGTCCGCGCCGCCGAACCGCTGCTTGTAGGCCGCCGGGTCGGCCCCCTCGGCGCGCAGCAGCGACTTGAGCAGCCACCGCCGGCGCTGCTCCTGTTCGGAGAGCGCGAAGCCGACCTCGGCGGCGTCGAAGTCCTCCTCCGGCCGGGACAGGTAGTCGGCGAGGATGCCCCGCACGGGGCTCACCCCGACGGCATAGTCGAACGAGTAGTGCAGCGCCGTGGTGTAGGAGCGGGCGCCGCAGCCGAGCCCGACCATGCCGTCGTCCTGGCAGCAGTACTGCGGCCCGTCGACCGCCGGGGCGTCGCGCCGGCGGAACTGGCGCATCGACAGCTGCTCGTACCCCTCCCCCGCCAGCCGCCCGGCCGCGTGCCGGTAGAGCTCGAGCCGCTGCGCGTCCCACGCCGGGTCGGCCCCGCCGCCGGCGGCCGCGCGTCGCCCGAGCCCGGTCACCGGCCGCACGTACAGCGGGTACAGGTACAGCTCCTCGGGCCGCCACTCGAGCGCGGCGGTGAGGGACGCGTCCCAGGTCTCGCGGGTCTGCCCGGGGATGCCGTAGATGAGGTCGATGTTGAGGTCCGCCGCGTCGGCAGTCGTCCGGATCGCCGCGAGCGCCCGGTCGACCTCGGCGCGCCGCTGCGGCCGCCCCGCGGCGTGCGCCTCGGCGTCGAGGAAGCTCTGCACGCCGATGCTGACCCGCGTAACGCCCCGCTCGGCCAGCACCGCGAGCCGCTCCGGGGTCGCGGTGGCGGGCGAGGTCTCCACCGACGTCGGTATCTGACTGAAATCGACTTCGAGCAGGTCGAACAGCTCGGTCAGCTGCCCCGCGCTCAGGAACGTCGGGGTGCCGCCCCCGATCGCCGCCCGCGCGTATCGGGCGCCGGGCAACGCCGCCGCGACCCGCCGGGCCTGCCGGCGCAGCTGCGCGAGGTAGGCGTCGACCTGCCCGTCGGGCGGGTTGGCCCGGGTGAACAGGTTGCAGAAGCCGCACCGCATCTCGCAGAAGGGCACGTGCGCGTAGAGGAACAGCGCGCCGGTGTCCTCGCCGGCCCACACGTCGGCCAGCGGCGGCCGCGGGTCCAGCGGCCGGTAGGCGGTCTTGTGCGGATAGGCATACAGGTAGCCCTGATAGGGCGAGCCGAGGTTCACCATGCGCCGGCCTCCAGCGTGAACTCCGCATACGGCACCGTCCACACGACCTCGTGCGCGAAGCGGTGCCCGGTGTGGCCGTCCTCGCCGTATGCGGTGCCGTGGTCGCTGCACAGGATCACCCGGCACGGCCGGCCGCGGGACGTGACCAGGCGCAGCAGCACCGGCAGGTGCCGGTCGACGTACTCCAGCGCCGCGCCGTGGGAGTCGACCGTGTCCTCGGCCGCGCCCGGCAGGTAGTGCCGGTTGGGCTGGTGCATCGCGGCCACGTTGACGAACGTGAACAGCGGCCCGCCCGCCGGCAGCACCTCGGCGAGCCGGTCCAGCTGGGCCTCGAAGCAGGCCGGGTTGGTGACGCCGAACTCGCGGGTCCAGTGCGCCTCGTCGAACAGCGCGGGCAGGACCGCGCCCTGCGCGGAGGTCATCGCGAAGAACCCGACGCCGCCGAGGCAGATGGTGTGGTAGCCGGCGCCGCGCAGCCCGGTCACCACGTCCGGCGCGTCGAACACCCAGGTGTCGGCCCCGACGGTGGTGCTGCCCGGGAACATCGCCGCGAACGGCCGCTCGTGGGGCCCCGGCCCGGCCGGGGTGGGCAGGAACCCGCCGAAGAACGCGTGGTGCGCCGCGTAGGTGAACGACGCCGGCGTGTGCCGCCGCTCCCATCGCCGGTTGGGCAGGACCCGCGCCAGGTTGGGCGTGCGGCCGCGTGCCAGCCGGTCGGCGGCGACGTCGTAGCGCAGCGTGTCGAGCGTGACGAACAGCAGGTCGTGGCTGCCGAGCAGGGATCTCACAGCGCCGCCACCTCCGCCGCATACGTGTCGCGCCCGTCGACGAGCAGCCCCGGCAGCAGGTCGCCGAACGCGTTGACCTCGGCCACTGCGTGCACGTCGAAGCCCGGCGACACCAGCAGGTCGACCCCGGCGTGCAGGCTGCCCGGGAAGCAGGCCGCGGCCCGCTCGCACGTCTCCAGCGCCGCCGCCCAGTGCCGCGGCCCCATCGCGGCGCGGATCGCGGCCAGGTCGCCTCGGGCGTTGCCCAGGTGCAGGTTGGTCAGCGGGGACCGGCTCGTGCGCGCCACCACGTGGCTGGCCCGCCCGGCGATGACGACCACCCGCAGGTCGAACACCCGCCCGCCGTGCGAGGCCTTGGGCATCCAGCGTTCGACGTGCAGCCCGTCGGCCCCGAGCCGGTCGACGATCGCGGCGACCTGCCGCTCGTCGGTGTAGTGGTGCACCCTGAGCTCGTTGAACAGCCGGCCGCCGTCCAGCGCCGCCGACGTGTGTGCGCTGACCCGGCCCTTGTGCAGGGCGAGCGCGACCACGCCGGAGGCCGAGCTGCCGTGCGCCGGCTTCACGAACACCCGCGGCCAGCCCGCCGAGCGCACGCCGTCGTAGCCGTCCGCGGCGAACCCGTCGGGCACCGGCACCCCGTGCCGTCGCAGCAGGGCGTGGCAGCGGCGTTTGTCGAACATGACCGCCAGCTCGTCGACCGGGTTGAGCACCGGCCCGCTCGCGCGCTGTTCGACCCGGCGGGCGGCGGCGAGGAACCCCTCGTACCACGCGGCGAGGCCGACGATCTCGCCGTGCTCTGCGGGCCGGTCGGCGCCGCGCAGCAGCCGGTCGACCTCGGGGTCCTCGCCCGGCGACTCCAGGCGCACCGCCGAGCCGGGCGCGAGGTCGAAGTCGCCGGCGCACACGTCGCGCCAGTCGACGAACGCCGGCTCGCCCAGCCCGCCCGCGACGGCGGCGGCCCGGAACAGCTCCACCCGCCGGTGGCCGCGGATCCCGACCACCGTCAGCGGGCGCGTCAACGTCCTCATTCGGTCACCGACACGTATCTGAAGCCGTCCTCGTCGATCGCCTGCTCGTCGGAGGTGTCGACGCGGACGCCGGGCAGCTCCTCGGCGAAGCGCCCGGCGACGTCGGCGGACATGAAGTGGTGCGACAGGTCGAGCCGGCGCAGGTGGGTCAGCGGCTGGCCGAGCAGCAGCGCCGCGGCGCCGGCGTCGGACAGCGCACCGAGCGACAGGTCCAGCTCCTCCAGCCGGGCGACGACCGGCGCGGCGGCAAGGGCCTCGGCGACCTGGTCGGCGATCTCGGCGTTGCGCAGGGCGAGGCGGCGCAGCGCCGGCAGGTCGGCGCCGCCGAGGATCGGGGCGAGGTCCTCGACCGTGACGTCGCCGCCGTACTCCGCGATGCCCAGCCACAGCTCCAGCTCCTGCAGCGCCGGGAACGACGAGTCGGCGAAGCCGCGGACGAACGCGCCCGGCAGGCCGCCGGCCTCGACCGCGAGCTCCCGCAGCCGCCGGTGGCGCACCGGGGAGAGCCGCAGCCCCTCCGAGCCGCGGATGCGCAGGACCTCCAGCCGCGGGAAGGCGGCGAGCAGCGGCGCGATGTCGCCGTGGTGGATCCAGGAGATCTCGCACTCCTCGTAGGTCATCTCGCCGACGAACAGCGCCCGCAGGTTGGGCAGCCGGTCGCGGGCGGCGACGAGCAGGTGCAGCGGCGGCGCGCTGTCGTAGGACTCGCCCCACTGGCCGATGACGAGCGCCTCGACGTTGACGCCGCCGACGGAGTCGATGAGATTGTCGAGCTCCCGGGCGAAGCGGTCCTCGGGCGCCTCGTAGTCCACCGAGATGCGCCAGGCCACGCCGCGGCCGCGCTCGCCGCGGCGGAAACGCCGGACCCGAAGGCCCGCAAACGTGTCGATGTTGGAACCGATCGCCATGCCGCGGACGTTAGCAGCACCCACCGACAATTCGACTGACGTCGATTTATCGCCCGGCCGGCAGCAGCGGGTCCGCCAGGTCCCAGCCCTTCGCGAGAAGGTCGTCGCACGCCTCGACGGCGCGGGCGAGCCGGGCCCGGTACGTCCCGGTCAGTTCGAGCCACGGCACCCCGCTCGCGGCGAGCTCGGCGCGGAACCGGCCGGTCATCCACGCCCGCAGGTGCTCGCCGTCGCGCATGCCGTCGTCCTCGAACGGCACGCCCTCGTGGCTCGTCAGCAGGTACAACGCCGGCCGTCGCGCGGCGTCACGGACCGGCTGCGATGCGTCGCCGAGATAGCGCTCCTCCCAGATCGCCGTGGCAAAACTGTCGGTGTCGCAGAGCAGAATGGGGCCGCCGGATCGGGCGGCGGCGTCCTCGGCGGCGTTCTGTTCCCGCGTGACGGTCACGAAGTCCGCGCGGGTCCACTCGAGGTCCGCCATCGCCTGCCCCGGCGCCAGATCGGCCATCTTCAGGGAGGTCAGCATGCGTCCGTATTCCTCGACCCAGGTCGTGCCGCCGAACGCGCCGCCGCGCAGGCGAAGATGCGCCGCGAGGGCCCTCGCCAGGGTCGTGGTGCCCGTCGACTCGGCGCCGACGACCACGACCCGGCGGGTGAACCAGGCGCGCACCGGAGGGGCCAGAAACGCCCAATTGGCAACCGGGTCGGCGCGCACCGCGGTGCCGGAGACCGGCACGGCGGCGCGGCCCGGGTCGACCGGAACGTGCCGGGCGCCGAAGCGGCGGGCCAGCTCACCGCCGTAGGCCTCGGAGGAGAAGACGAGGTCGACGCGGCGGTCGCCGGCCGCGGCGCGGAACAGCGCACAGTGCGCCGCCCACGCGTCCGCGGAGCCGTAGTCGATCGGCAGGTCGTCGTAGACGCCGACGAAGCGCACGTGCGGGTCGGCGGCGTGGACCTCGCGCAGCCACGCCACCCGGTCGGCGAGCGGAATGGACTCCACTGTGGACGGTGCGACGACGACGGTCACCTCGTCGCAGGCGCCCGCGGCGGCATCGATGAGGCTGTGGTGCCCGGCGTGCGGCGGGTAGAACTTGCCGACGATCAGGCCGTGGACCACTGCGCCCGCCACGCTCGCAGGCCCACCACGCACAGGCCCAGGAACACCAGGTACAGCAGCGCGGTCAGCCACAGGTCCTTGTAGCCGTAGAGGGGGACGTAGACGATATCGACGGCGATCCACAGCCACCAGCTCTCCACGAGCCGGCGGGTCTGGCCGTAGGTGGCCAGCAGCGAGACCGCAGTCGTGGCGGCGTCGGGCCATGGGACGGTCGACTCGGTGTAGCGGTCGAGGTACCACCACAGCAGCACGGTGAGCAGGACCCCGGCGGCGGCGAGCCACCACCACTCGGCCCGGGTGGTCGCGCGCACCCGCTGCTGCACCGCGCCCGAGTTCCACCGCCACCAGCCGTAGGCGCCGAGCACGACGTAGACGACCTGCAGCCACGCGTCGCCGAAGAGGCCCACGTGCCAGAAGGCGACCATCAGCAGCAGGACGTTGGCGATGCCCAGCGGCCAGTTGCCGATGTGCTGACGCACGACCAGGTACACCGTCAGCAGGCCGCTGGCGAAACCGAGCAGCTCGGCCCAGCTCGTCGGCGCGCCGAAGGCATGGAAGGCAGGCGAGGTCAGCCAGTCAAGCACGGTCTACCCTTGTCCAATGGTTCTGGAAGTCGCACTGATCGACGTGCTCGAAGGCCGCGAGGACGAGTTCGCCGCCGCGTACCGCAAGGCCCACGAGATCCTCGCCACCACCCCGGGCCTGCGCTCGGTGCGCATGACCCGGGGCATCGAGAGCGCCTCGCGCTTCGTGCTGCTCGTCGAGTGGGACTCGGTGGAGGCGCACCTGGACAACTTCCGCGCCACCGACCGCTTCACGCAGTGGCGCACGCTCATCGGCCCGTACTTCGACGGCGCACCCCGCGTCGAGCACTTCACCGACGTCGAGCCCTAGCTCACTCGCCGGCCTTCTTGTAGACGATGAAGTCCAGGTTCGCGGTGTAGAGCGCGCCGTTGACCACGTCGCCGGCGCGGGTCATGAACCACGCGTAGCGCCCCTCGCTGGTCCGCAGGCAGACCTTCGAGCCCGGCAGCAGGCTCGCCAGGAGCACCTGGCCGATCCACTGCCCCTCCGGGACCGCCGAGCAGGCGGCCAGCGACGGCGTGTCCGCCCCGACCAGCACCGCGAACTTGGCACCGTTCGCCGCCGAAAGACCGATCACGCCCGCGGTCACGTCCGCGCCGGCCGTCTGCTTGGCGCCGCTGTCGAAGTCGTAGGCGTCGTCCGGCTTACCGGCCAGGACCGCCACCTGCGCGGTGCCGGTGCGCAGGATCGTGGTGCTCGGCGGCGCGGCCGGCACCGTCGCCTCGGCACTGGTCCCGGCGCTCGCCGAGGCCGCCGCGGACCCGCTCGCGGATGAGCCGGCCGGCGCACCGCTCGCGCCGCCGCTCGCCGACGCGGCGGGGTCGGCAACGGCCACCACCGGCTCGCCCGTCGTCGGGTCCGGCGCGGGCGTGGTCGCCGTCGTGGCATCGGCGCCGGTCTTCGCCGAGTCAGCGTTGTCGCGCGACGCCAGCACCCCTCCGACGGCCGCGATGACGAGGACGATCAGGCCGATCAGCAGTACCGCGATCCGGCCCTTGCGCGAGCCGGGCGCCACCGGCTGCGGTTCCTCTGCGGGCGGCGCGGCCGGCGGGGGCGGCTGCGCGGCCGAGTCCGGCCCGGCGGGCTGGCGCGGCACGATCGCGTAGGCGGACGTGGGCCACCCCGAGCCGCCGTCCAGCGGCGAGTCGGACATCCACCCGCGCCGGCTCTTGGGCCGCGGTGGCGACCCGTTGACCTGGTCGTGGCTGTGCTCCGTCGGTGGATCGTGCCGTGCGGGGTGTCCCGGCTCCATGCAGCGCGTCCTTCTGGTCCTGGCAGATGTGCAGTTGCCCGGCAGAGTATCGCTGAACGGCCGCGGCTCGCGCCATGGCGGAAGGGACGGTCTCAGCGCGACGGCAGCGGCGCCGCTCGCCGTATACCAGCCGCTCACGGCCAGCATCCCCAGCCACGATGAGCGCCGCGGCGCGCGCCCTCGCCGATGT
The DNA here is from genome assembly GCF_039537565.1 of Dactylosporangium darangshiense. Classification (NCBI taxonomy): domain Bacteria; kingdom Bacillati; phylum Actinomycetota; class Actinomycetes; order Micromonosporales; family Micromonosporaceae; genus Dactylosporangium; species Dactylosporangium darangshiense. Next base: position 67,241 of record NZ_BAABAT010000019.1, on the reverse strand, counting down.
CGTGGGCGGCAACCCTACGGCTACCCTGCGGCATGGCTCCTGCCCAGTCGCGGTGTGCCAGGCCCGTGACCGCCTCCGGATCTTGCCCTGAGTCGGAAGTTATCTTGACAATCCGCGCAATCCGTGCAGACCACGCCGGAGCACCCCCGAGCGCCGCGCCGGATCCACCTTCCGGTGTGATGTCGCCATGAAGATGGTTGGCCTGACCGGCGGGATCGGCGCAGGTAAGAGCGCGGTCGCCGCGCGGCTGGCGGCCCTCGGCGCGGTGATCGTGGACGCCGACCGGCTGGCGCGCGAGGTGGTCGAGCCCGGCACGGAGGGGCTGGCGCGGGTCGTCGAGGCGTTCGGCACGTCGGTGCTCGCGGCGGACGGATCCTTGGACAGGGCGGCGCTGGCGCGGATCGTGTTCGCCGACGACGACGCGCGGCGGCGCCTGGAGGGAATCACGCATCCGCTGGTGCGGGCGCGCACGGCGGAGCTGGTCGCGGCGGCGCCGGCGGACGCGATCGTGGTCAACGACGTGCCGCTGATCGTCGAGAAGGGCATGGCCGGCCTGTACGAGCTGGTCGTCATCGTCTTCGCCTCGCTCGAGACGCGGCTTGCGCGGTTGACGCAGATGCGCGGGATGTCGCGGGAGGAGGCCCTCGCGCGGATCGAGAAGCAGGCGACGGACGAGCAGCGTCGGGCGGTTGCGGACATCGCCATCGTCAACGACGGCACGCCCGAGGACCTCGATGCCGCCGTGGCGGAGGCCTGGGAGCGCATCAGGTCCTCTTGATGCATTTTTCCGCTTTGGTACATCCTGTGTCTGTTCTACCCGCTGCCGTTTCCTTATGGGTTTTTGGGCGTTCGGGCCGATCTACGGCTCGGCGCTCGCAACAGGCTCTTCCGGCGACTCGGCTATGGCTCAGCACGCGTACGGCAGGCTCTTTTGGCGACTCGCTTATGGCTCAGGGCGCCCGCGGCAGGCTCTTTTGGCGGCTGGTCTGACTCAGGGCGCGGCACGCGGTCGGGGCCATGCTTAGGGCGCTCGCGGCGGCCGGTCGCGCGATGCGCGCGATCCATCCTCGGTGCGCTCGCCGGCCGTGACGGGCCGGGGCTGCAACCGGGCGCCGGGAGGGCCTGCGTGATGGGCGGGCCTGCTCTCCGGTCGGCCGCCGCGAGCGGCCTACGACGTCTACCGTAGACCGGTGATGTTTCACACACAATCGTCAGGCTGAATACGATCGAGCACCCAGGGCTAGGACCCCGAAAGTTGTCATACCCCCCGCGTACGGTTGGGTCATGGCGCTCGACATCCCACGCTTGGACCGCCGTTTCGAGGTAGTCAGCGAGTACAAGCCCTCCGGCGACCAGCCGACGGCGATCGACGCGCTCGCCAAGCGGGTCCGCGGCGGCGAGCGGCACACCGTCCTGCTCGGCGCGACCGGCACTGGCAAAAGCGCGACCACGGCATGGCTGGTGGAGCGGCTGCAACGCCCGACGCTGGTGCTCGCGCACAACAAGACCCTGGCCGCGCAGCTGGCCAAGGAGTTCCGCGACCTGATGCCGAACAACGCGGTCGAATACTTCGTCAGCTACTACGACTACTACCAGCCCGAGGCCTACATCCCGCAGACCGACACCTATATCGAGAAGGACTCGTCGGTCAACGAGGAGGTCGAGCGGCTGCGGCACTCGGCCACGATGAGCCTGCTGACCCGTCGTGACGTGATCGTGGTCGCGACCGTGTCGGCCATCTACGGCCTGGGCACGCCCGAGGAATACCTGGACCGGGCGGCGAAGGTCACCGTCGGCGAGGAGATCGACCGCGACAAGCTGCTGCGGCGGCTCGTCGACATCCAATACACGCGCAACGACCTGGCGTTCAACCGCGGGACGTTCCGGGTGCGCGGCGACACGATGGAGATCATCCCGGCCTACGAGGAGCTCGCGATCCGCATCGAGTTCTTCGGCGACGAGATCGAGCGCCTCTCCTACCTGCACCCGCTCACCGGCGATGAGATCCGGCAGACCGACTCCCTGATGATCTTCCCGGCGACGCACTACGCGGCCGGTCCGGAGCGCATGGAGCGGGCGATCGCCGCCATCGAGGTCGAGCTGGAGGAGCGCCTCGCCGAGCTCGACCGCGAGGGCAAGCTGCTCGAGGCGCAGCGGCTGCGGATGCGCACCACCTACGACGTCGAGATGATGCGCCAGGTCGGCTTCTGCAACGGCATCGAGAACTACTCACGCCACATCGACGGCCGGGAGGCCGGCAGCCCGCCGCACTGCCTGCTCGACTACTTCCCGGACGACTTCCTGACCGTCATCGACGAGTCGCACGCCACCGTCCCGCAGATCGGCGGCATGTACGAGGGGGACGCCTCCCGCAAGCGCACCCTCGTCGAGCACGGCTTCCGGCTGCCGAGCGCCCAGGACAACCGGCCGCTGCGCTTCGACGAGTTCGAGGAGCGCGTCGGCCAGACCGTCTACCTGTCGGCGACCCCGGGCCCGTGGGAGCTGGGCAAGACGCAGGGCGAGTTCGTCGAGCAGGTGATCCGCCCGACCGGCCTGATCGACCCCGAGGTGGTGCTCAAGCCGACCAAGGGCCAGATCGACGATCTCATGCACGAGATCGGCCTGCGCGTCGAGCGTGACGAGCGGGTCCTGGTCACCACGCTCACGAAGAAGATGGCCGAGGACCTCACCGACTACCTGCTCGAGCACGGCATCCGGGTGCGCTACCTGCACTCCGAGGTCGACACCCTGCGCCGGGTCGAGTTGCTGCGCGAGCTGCGCCGCGGCGAGTTCGACGTGCTGGTCGGCATCAACCTGCTGCGCGAGGGCCTCGATCTGCCCGAGGTGAGCCTGGTGGCGATCCTGGACGCGGACAAGGAGGGCTTCCTGCGCTCCGGGACGAGCCTCATCCAGACGATCGGCCGCGCCGCCCGCAACGTCTCCGGCCAGGTGCACATGTATGCCGACAAGATGACCCCGTCGATGGCCCTGGCGATCGACGAGACCAACCGGCGGCGCGAGAAGCAGAAGGCGTACAACAAGGCCAATGGCATCGACCCCCAGCCGCTGCGCAAGAAGCTCGGCGACATCCTCGACGACATCTACCGCGAGGCCGAGGACACCGCCGGCGCCGTGAGCGGCCACGGCCCGGGCGGCGCCGTGGTGATCGGCGGCGGCCGCCAGATGAGCCGCGGCAAGTCCCCGGAGAACATCCGCGCCCGCCAGAAGGGCGGCGGCACGAAGGGCACCGCGGGCGCGGCGGCCAGCACGCCGGCGCGGGCCGGCATGGCGCGCGCGGAGCTGGCCACGCTGATCCAGGACCTGAGCGACCAGATGCTGAGCGCGGCACGCGAGCTGCAGTTCGAGTTGGCCGCGCGGATTCGCGATGAGGTCGCGGACCTGAAGAAGGAGCTGCGGGCGATGGACGTGGCCGGCGTGAAGTAGCCCGCGCGGCGGCGGCTTGAGGTCGCCGCCGCGGGTCGGCTCTTTCGGGGGCGGGCCGGACCCCTCCGGGGGCGGGGCCGGGGGGCGGGGGGCCGGAGCGGGGGCGGCGTGCCTCTCCTCCCGGCCGCCGTCTTTGGTCTTGCGGGATCCGTCCCTTGCGGCCGCCGTGTCTCCACCCGGCCGCCGTCTTCGGTCTGGCGCGATCCGTCCCTTGCGGCCGTCGTCTCTCCACCCGGCCGCCGTCTTCGGTCTCGCGCGATCCGTCTCCTACGGCCGTCGTCCCTCGTGCCGCGAGGTCCGTGCTGGGCTTGGCTTAGCTGCGCGACTGGTGACGGGATCGTGCTCCGGGCCGGCCAACCGGCCGTCGTGTGCGGAACCCTCTTCGAGAACCTTGCGCCTCGTCTACCCAGCCGCCTTCGCCCGCGGTGCTACCGGCGTTTTCTTTCCACGATCATGAGCATGTCCTATTTGTCCACTGCACTTTTTCATGATCGTGGAAAGAAAACGCCGGTACCGCGCCCTTTGCGTGCGTACGCACCTCGCGGGTGCGTTGCGTGGCTGTATGGCTCACGGGTGCGTTGCGTGGGCGGAGATCGGGGGCGCGGCAATTGGGCGTGCGGGCGTGGCGGGGTGGGCAATGAGAAGCCCCGGTCCCGCGAGTGCGGGGCCGGGGCTGCTCGTTATGTCGTGCGAGCCGTCAGGTTTGGGCCTGGCTGGCGTTGGGTCAGCTCTTGCCGCCGGCGAGCTTCTCGCGCAGGGCGGCCAGGGCCTCGTCCGTGGCCAGGGTGCCGGCCGGCTCCTCCGGGGCGCGGGCCGCGGTCGGGGTCGACGAGCTGACGGAGCCGCCTGCCGCCGGGGCGGCCGCGGCCGGCTCGGCGGTGGCGTCGGCCTGGCGAGCCGACTGGACCTGCTTCGTGTGGGCCTCCCAGCGTTGGCGGGCCTCAGCGTACTGCTGCTCCCACGCCTCGCGCTGCTTCTCGAAGCCGGGCATCCACTCGGCGGTCTCCGGGTCGAAGCCCTCCGGGTAGATGTAGTTGCCCTGCTCGTCGTAGGTGGCCGACATGCCGTAGAGGGTCGGGTCGAAGTGCTCCTCGCCCTCGACGAAGCCCTCGTTGGCCTGCTTGAGCGACAGCGAGATCCGGCGGCGCTCGAGGTCGATGTCGATGACCTTGACCATGACGTCGGAGCCGACCTGGACGACCTGCTCGGGGATCTCCACGTGGCGCTCGGCCAGCTCGGAGATGTGCACCAGGCCCTCGATGCCGTCGTCGACGCGGACGAAGGCGCCGAACGGGACGAGCTTGGTGACCTTACCCGGCACGATCTGCTGGATCGCGTGGGTCCGGGCGAACTGACGCCACGGGTCCTCCTGGGTCGCCTTCAGCGACAGGGAGACGCGCTCACGGTCCAGATCGACGTCGAGGACCTCGACCTCCACCTCCTGGCCGACCTCGACCACCTCGGACGGGTGATCGATGTGCTTCCAGGAGAGCTCGGAGACGTGGACCAGGCCGTCGACACCACCGAGGTCGACGAACGCACCGAAGTTGACGATCGAGGACACAACGCCCTTGCGGACCTGGCCCTTCTGCAGCTTGTGCAGGAACTCGGTCCGGACCTCGGACTGGGTCTGCTCCAGGTAGGCGCGGCGCGACAGAACCACGTTGTTGCGGTTCTTGTCCAGCTCGATGATCTTGGCCTCGAGCTCGCGTCCCACATAGGGCTGCAGGTCGCGCACCCGGCGCATCTCGACGAGCGAAGCGGGCAGGAAGCCGCGCAGGCCGATGTCGAGGATGAGACCGCCCTTGACGACCTCGATGACCGAGCCGCGGACGACGCCGTCGTCCTCCTTGATCTTCTCGATCGTGCCCCACGCGCGCTCGTACTGCGCACGCTTCTTCGAGAGGATCAGGCGGCCTTCCTTGTCCTCTTTCTGCAGGACCAGGGCCTCGATGTGGTCACCGACCGACACGACCTCAGCAGGGTCGACATCATGCTTGATCGACAGCTCGCGCGAGGGAATGACGCCCTCGGTCTTGTAGCCGATGTCGAGCAGGACCTCGTCCCGATCGACCTTGACGACGGTGCCTTCGACGATGTCGCCGTCATTGAAGTACTTGATGGTCTCATCGATCGCGGCGAGGAACGCCTCCTCGGATCCGAGGTCGTCGATGGTGACCTTGTTGCTGCTGGCGCTCGAGGTGGCCTCGATGCTGCTCGTCATGTGGGCTGTTGCTCCGGTCGGTGGATTTGCCTGGTGAACCTGCGCGCTCCCGCGGACCCGTCGTCGGGCACAACCCGCCTGTCGCAGTGCAGGATCAGTGCATTGGAAGCTCAGGATGTGTTCGGCGACCGTGAGCCTGCTCCCTACCGAGGCGCACAAACCCACGAGTGCACCGATCAGCCTACCCTGCGCAATACCACATGGTCCAACCCTCCCCCAGACCCGATCTGCCGACTTTGCCAGGGCCTACCGTTGCTCCCCATGGAATCGTCACCTGACGCAGGCGTCACACGACGCGCCGTGAGTCCCGCCGAGAGCCGCCGGGCCAGCCGGCGCTGGTGGGACGGCGACGCCGACGCCTACCAGGCCGAACACGGTTCCTTCCTGGGCGACGCCGACTTCGTGTGGTGCCCCGAGGGCCTGCGCGAGGCCGACGCGCACCTGCTCGGCGAGGTGGCGGGCCGGCGGGTGCTCGAGATCGGCTGCGGCGCCGCGTCCTGTTCCCGCTGGCTGCACACCCAGGGCGCGCAGGTCGTGGCGTCGGACCTGTCCGCCGGAATGCTCCGCCACGCCCGCGCCGGAGCCGTCCGTTCGGGTATCGAGGTCCCGTTGATGCAGGCCGACGCGACCGCGCTGCCGTTCGCCGAGGGCGTATTCGACATCGTCTGCACGGCCTTCGGAGCCGTACCCTTCGTAGCCGACTCGGCACGCGTGATGCGCGAGGTCCACCGCGTCCTGCGCCCCGGCGGCCGCTGGGCGTTCTCGATCACCCACCCCATGCGCTGGGTGTTCCTGGACGACCCGGGCGAGGGCGGCCTGGTCGCCGTCCACTCCTACTTCGACCGCCGCGCCTACGTCGAACAGGACGAACGCCACGTACCCACCTACGTCGAGCAACACCGCACCCTGGGCGACCGCATCCGCGAGCTGATCGCCGCCGGTTTCGTGCTGAATGACCTCATCGAGCCGGAATGGCCGGACGGCCACAAGCAGACCTGGGGCCAGTGGAGCCCCCTGCGTGGCCGCATTTTCCCGGGCACCGCGATATTCGTCGCCACCAAACCCGAATAAGAGATGAAATTTCCGATTTACGCGGGCAAATCGGAACAGGGTCCTCGATGGCGCCGTCAGGCTCACCCACAACATCACCCGCGACCGGGAGCCACCCGACGCCATGAGGGCAAGGCAGGCAACGGCCCAGTGTGGGTGCCTGGGCATGGCACCCACACCACGCAGGCTGCGGCGGACGCTGACCCGCGTCCACCCGGGCTTCGGGGTAAAGCGGGCGCGTAGACCGCAGCGCCCGCCCCACCCAGGATGCGGCGAGCCAGGGCGCCCGCCCAATGCGGAGGAGCGGGAGCGGGTCGTCAGTGGTCGGCGTCGTTCCAGTCCGTGCCGATGCCGACCGACACGCCCAGTGGGACGTCGAGCGGGTAGGCGTTGCCCATCTCGGTGCGGACCAGGGTTTCGAGCTGCTCGCGCTCGCCCGGGGCGACCTCGAAGACGAGCTCGTCGTGGACCTGCAGGAGCATGCGCGACGTCAGGCCGGCGGCGCGCAGGGCGGAGTCGACGCGGAGCATGGCGACCTTGATGATGTCGGCGGCGGAGCCCTGGATGGGGGCGTTGAGGGCCATGCGCTCGGCCATCTCGCGGCGCTGGCGGTTGTCGCTGTTCAGGTCCGGCAGGTAGCGGCGGCGGCCGAGGACCGTCTCGGTGTAGCCGTCGCGGCGGGCCTGGCCGACGATCTGGCGCAGGTAGTCGCGGACGCCGCCGAAGGTGGCGAAGTACTCCTCCATGAGGACCGTGGCCTCGGCCGGCGTGATGCCGAGCTGGGTGGACAGGCCGTAGGAGGACAGGCCGTAGGCGAGGCCGTAGTTCATGGCCTTGATCTTGCGGCGCTGGTCGGGGACGACCTCGTCGACGGGGACGGAGAAGACCGAGGACGCGGTGGAGGCGTGGAAGTCGAAGCCGGAGTTGAACGCCTCGATGAGCGCCTCGTCCTTGGACAGGTGCGCCATGATGCGCATCTCGATCTGGCTGTAGTCGGCGGTCAGCAGGGTCTCGAAGCCCTCGCCGACGACGAAGGCGCGGCGGATGCGCCGGCCCTCCTCGGTGCGGATCGGGATGTTCTGCAGGTTGGGGTCGGTGCTGGAGAGCCGGCCGGTGGCCGCGACCGTCTGGAAGTACGTCGTGTGGATGCGCCCGTCGTCGCTGATCGACTTGAGCAGCCCGTCGACGGTCGTCTTGAGCTTGGCGACGTCGCGGTGGCGCAGCAGGTGCTCCAGCAGCGGGTGCGCGGTCTGGGCGAACAGGCCCTGCAGCGCGTCGGCGTCGGTGGTGTAGCCCGTCTTGATCCGCTTGGTCTTCGGCAGGCCGAGCTCGTTGAACAGGATCTCCTGCAGCTGCTTGGGCGAGCCGAGGTTGAACTCGCGCCCGATCACCGAGTAGGCGCCCTGCGCCGCGGCCTTCACGCCGGCGGCGAACTGGGCCTCGAGCTCCCCCAAGTACTCCGTGTCGGCCGCGATGCCCGACCGCTCCATCTCGGCGAGCACCTTGACCAGCGGCAGCTCGACCTCGGCCAGCAGCCGGAAGGAGGAGTCCCCGTCGCGGCGCAGCTCCTCGCCGATCGCCTCGGCGAGGTCGAGCGTGGCCCGGGCGCGCAGCATGAGGTTTTCCTCGGCCTCGGCCGTGTTGCCGCCCAGGCCCTCGAGGGTCAACTGCCCGGTCTCCGGCGCGTCGACGCGCAGCTCGCGCTTGAGGTAGCGCAGGGCGAGGTCGTTGAGGTCGTAGGACCGCTGGTCGGGGCGCGCCAGATACGCCTCGAGGGCGGTGTCGCTGACCACCCCGTCGAGGTCCCATCCGCGGGCCTCGAACGCCAGCCGCGCCGGCTTGACGTCGTGCAGCACCTTCGGCCGGTCGGCGGCGGCGAGCCAGGCCCCGACCGCGGCGTCGTCGGCGGCGTCGAGCTCGGACGGGTCGAACCAGGCGGCCGGCCCGTCGGCGACGGCGAGCGCGATGCCGGCGAGCTCGCCGGTGCCGCGGCCGAACTTGCCGGCGACGGCCACGCCGACGCGCGTGCCGGCCGGCGCGTGCTCGCCGAGCCAGGCGCCGACGCCACCGTGGAGCACCTCGCCGGACAGGTCGAAGCCGGACTCGGCCTCGGGCTCGACCGCGTCGAGGTACTGATACAGCCGCTCCCGCAGCACCCGGAACTCGAGCGAGTCGAACACCTGGTGCACGGCCTCGCGGTCCCACCCGCGCCAGCGCAGGTCCTGCGGCCCGATCGGCAGCTCGAGGTCGTCGACCAGCTGGTTGAGGTCGTAGTTGCGCATGACGTCGGAGAGGTGGGCCCGCACGTTCTCGCCGGCCTTGCCCTTGATCTCGTCGACGCGCGCGATGATCCCGTCCAGGCCGCCGAACTGCACGATCCACTTCGCGGCGGTCTTGTCGCCGACGCCGGGCACGCCGGACAGGTTGTCGCTGTCCTCGCCGACGAGGGCGGCCTTGTCGCGATACTGCGACGGCGGGATCCCGTACTTCTCCTCGACCTTCGCCGGGGTCATCCGGTCCATCTCGGTGACGCCGCGCTTGAGATACAGCACCGTGACGGAGTCGTTGACCAGCTGGAACGCGTCGCGGTCGCCGGTGATGATCGCCGTTGGCATGCCCTGCTCGGTGGCCTGGCGGGCGAGCGTGGCGATCACGTCGTCGGCCTCGTAGCCCGGCTTCTCCACGAACGGGATGCGCAGGGCGTTGAGCACCTCCTTGACCAGGTCGACCTGGCCGGAGAACTCGGGCCGGCTGGCGGCGCGGTTGGCCTTGTACTCCGCATACTTCTCCAGCCGGAACGTCTGCCGCGAGACGTCGAAGGCCACGGCGATGTGCGTGGGCTGCTCGTCGCGCAGCATGTTGATCAGCATCGACGTGAAGCCGAAGACGGCGTTGGTCACCTGGCCCGTCTGCGTGGAGAAGTTCTCCGCGGGCAGGGCGAAGAACGCCCGGTAGGCGAGCGAGTGCCCGTCGAGCAGCAGCAGCTTGGTGTCAGAACCCGTCACGCTTAGCGAGCCTAGTCGGGGGGTACGACAGTTTCGCCGCAGCCCCGATGCCCGTTATGGCTCTCTTGTCCGGATCGGCCCTACGGAGAATCCCCGGACAATGCGAATCGCGTTGCGGTTGCGAACAGGAAGATTACGACTGCGCAACTTCCTAGGGCGTGTTGCCCCGAAGGCCTAGTGCCGCGCGGTGAGTGTCATTAGGTTGTGCCTTCATCAGCGTCTTGGCATCTAGGCGCAACCACGCCTACCGCGCTGTTAAAAAGGAGACAGGTGATGATCCGCCCCAATCTCGGATGGCGCTCCGTTGCCGTGCTGAGCGCAGCCTGCCTGGCGCTCGCCGCATGTGGTGACAGCAAGTCCGATAGCCCGGCCACCGGTGCGACCACCGGCGGCGGCGCGGCGCCCGGTGACGGCGTTCTCAAGATCGGCACGATCCTGCCGCAGACCGGCTCGCTGGCCTTCCTCGGCCCCCCGGAGTTCGCCGGCGTGGACCTGGCCATCAAGGAGATCAACGACAACGGCGGCGTCAACGGCAAGCCCGTGCAGATCCAGCACATGGACTCGGGCGACACCTCCACGGACATCGCCACCCAGTCGGTGAACAAGCTGCTCACGGACAAGACCGACGTCATCATCGGCGCGGCCTCGTCGTCGGTGTCGCTCTCCGTGATCGACAAGATCACGGGTGCCGGGGTCGTCCAGATCTCGCCCGCGAACACCTCGACGGCGTTCACCACCTACAACGACCACGGGCTGTACTTCCGTACCGCGCCGCCGGACACCCTGCAGGGCCGCGTGCTCGGCGACCTGATCGTCCAGGACGGCAACCAGACCACCGGCATGCTGGTGCTCAACGACTCCTACGGCGTGGGCCTGGCCCAGAACGCCAAGGCGGAGATCGAGAGCGGCGGCGGCAAGGTCGTCGAGTCGGTCACCTACGACCCGAAGGCCGCGGACTTCTCGGCCGACGTCGCCAAGATCAAGGCCGCCAACCCGGACGCGATCGCGATCATCGGCTTCGACGAGACCAAGAAGATCGTCCCGAAGCTGGTCGAGGCGGGCCTCAAGACCAAGAAGTGGTACTTCGTTGACGGCAACATCGCCGACTACTCGAAGGACTTCCCGGCCGGCACGCTGAACGGCTACAAGGGCACCCAGCCCGGCGCCGAGACCAAGGCCGACTTCAAGACGAAGCTCCTCGGCGTCAACAAGGACCTCAAGGACTTCAACTACGCGGCGGAGTCCTACGACGCGACGATCCTCGCGGCCCTGGCCGCGACCGAGGCCGGCAGCGACAACCCGGCCGAGATCGCCAAGCACCTGACCACCGTCTCCAAGGGCGGCGAGAAGTGCACCACGTACAAGGCCTGCGTTGACCTGATCAAGGCCAAGAAGGACATCGACTTCGACGGCGCGTCGGGCCCGATCTCCTTCAACGACGCCGGCGACCCGGCCGAGGCCACCATCGGTGTCTACACCTACGGCCCCGACAACAAGCTCCTCCCGGACGTCAAGTTCCAGAGCGGCAAGATCTGAGCCTGACGGCTTCGAAGGCCCCCGTCGCGCAAGCGGCGGGGGCCTTTCCCTTTGTCCGGACACCCGCACGAAGATCCAGACACCCGGGACGAAAAATCCAGACAGCCGGACGGAAGCGCGCCAAAAGCGACAAACCAAGAGCCCCATGACTCGGGTCCGTGCAACTGACGACCGTTGTTCCCACCAGACACCGGTCGGCGCTGGCGCGCCTCCCTGCCACGTCCGCGGTGCCAAGCACCAGCGGCCTGGCGGCCGCGAACAAACCCGGCCGAGGGGCACGAAGCAGGGCCGGAACGGGCCGCAAGCGGGGCCAGAGGCGGGGTCGGAACGGTCCCTGCAAGCCGGGCCAGAGGCGGGGCCGGAACGGAGCCGGAACGGGGCCAGAGGCGGGCCAGAACGGGCCAAAGGCGGGGGCCGGAACGGGGCCCCCGAGGCAGGGCCGGAACGGGGCCGAGGCGGACCAGCGGGGCCAGAGGCGGGGCCGAGACGGGCCGCAAGCGGGGCCGCAACAACCAAGGGCCACGGTGAGCAACGAGCCGACGCACACCGTGAGCAAGGCGGCCAGCGAGGCCGCAGAACGACCGTCCGCAGCACGACTTTCAGCACCCGGCAACCATTGTTCCGCATTCGGAACAGCACACCCAAAGCAAGATCAACGTTAATACAACAACGCACAAGATCGCGGTTGTAAAAAGGCCGTGAATTCACCGGCGGCGGGACAAAGAAAATCCCGCGCCGCCCGAGGGAGCGGCGCGGGATTGAACCCGGCAAAAACGTTGGTTCAGGCGCGGGCGAGTGTCCCGAGGTACAGCTCGATCACACGAGGATCGTTGATGAGCCCCTCGCCCGAGGCCGTATAGGCGTTGCGGCCCTGGTCGAGCACGTAGCCGCGGTCGCAGATCTGCAGGCACCGGCGCGCGTTCTGCTCGACCATCACGACCGTGACGCCGGTCGAATTGATCTGCTTGGTCCGGAAGAACACCTCGTCCTGCAGCGCCGGCGAGAGGCCCGCGGAGGGCTCGTCCAGCAGCAGCACGGTGGGCTCCATCATCAGCGCCCGGGCCATCGCCACCATCTGCCGCTCGCCGCCCGACATGAGACCGGCCCGCTGCTTGCGCCGCTCGGCCAGGGTCGGGAACAGCTGGGTGACGAAATCGAAGCGCTCCTTGAACCGCTTGGGCTTGAGGAACGTGCCCATCTGCAGGTTCTCTTCGATCGTCAGCGCGGCGAAGACGTTGTTCGTCTGCGGCACGAAGCCGATGCCCCGCTCGACCAGCGCGTGCGCCTTGAGGTTGGTGATGTTCTCACCACGCAGCGTGACCGCGCCCGTGCGGACGTTCACGAGCCCGAACATGGCCTTGAGCAGCGTGGACTTGCCGGCGCCGTTGGGCCCGATGATGCCGACGAGCTCGCCGTCGTGCACGTACAGGTCGGCCCCGTTGAGGATGTTGACGCCCGGCAGGTATCCGGCGACGACGTCGTCTGCCCGCAGTACCGCACCGTCTGCCTTGGAAAGGTGCTCCGTGCGGTCGACCACGGCATTGCTCGGCGCGGCGGCCTCTTCGCCCTCGTCCTCGGGCAGATCGGCGATGTCGGTCACGACCGGTCCTTTCCGTCGGCGCCGGACTCCGCGGAGTCCCCCGCCGCCTCTTGCTCGAGCTCGTCGACGGCCGGGATGAGGGCCACCTCGCCGCCCTCGGCCAGGTCGCCGGCGTCGATCTCCTCGCCGCCGACGGTCTTGACCGCGCCGTCGTGGTGCGCGCCCAGGTAGGCGTCGATGACCCGCGGGTCGGCCATCACCTTGTCCGGGGTGCCCTCGGCGATCACGCCGCCCTGCCCCATGACGATGATCCAGTCCGAGATGTCGTGGACCATGTCCATGTCGTGCTCGACGAAGAGCACGGTCATGCCGTCCTCGCGCAGCTGCTTGACGTGGCCGAGCAGCGACTGCGTCAGGGCCGGGTTCACCCCGGCCATCGGCTCGTCGAGCATGACCATCTCCGGCTGCACCATGAGGGCGCGGGCCATCTCCAGCAGCTTGCGCTGGCCGCCGGAGAGGCTGCCGGCGAAGTCGTCGCGCTTGGCGATGAGCTTGAACCGGGTGAGCAGGTCCTCCGCGCGGGCGGTGATCTCCGCCTCCTGCTGCTTCCACACGCCCGGGACCAGGGCGCGCCAGAAGTTCTCGCCCTTCTGCCCGGTCGCGCCGAGGCGCATGTTGTCGATCACCTTGAGCTTCGACAGCGCCTTGGTCAGCTGGAACGTGCGCACCATGCCGGAGCGCGCGACCTTGTGGGCCGCCACGCCGGACAGCGACGCGCCGTTGAACGTCCAGCTGCCCTCGTCCGGCGCGTCGAAGCCGGTGAGCAGGTTGAAGAAGGTCGTCTTGCCGGCGCCGTTGGGCCCGATGAGCGCGGTGATGGACCCGCGCTGGACCTCGACGTGCTTGACGTCGACGGCGGTGAGGCCGCCGAAGCGGCGCACCACGCTGTCGGCGATGAGGATGGGGTCGGGCTTGGGTACGCCCGGCTCGCACGGCAGGCCGGCGAGCGCGGCGACCGCCCGCTCGCGGGCCGTGCCCGTCTTGACCGGCTCAGCGGACATCGAGCATGACCTCCCTCTTGTCGCCGAAGATGCCCTGCGGGCGGAAGATGAGCAGCAACATCAGGCCGAGGCCGACGATGATGTAGCGGACCGAGCCGGCCTGGGTGGTGCTGATCAGCCAGGACGGGACGTCCTTGTGGTTGATCGCCTCGGAGATGAACGCGTCGATGAAGACGAGCAGCACCCAGAAGATCGCCGAGCCGACGACCGGGCCGAAGACGCGCGCCGCGCCACCGAGGATGACGATGGTGTACGCGAAGAACGTGAACTCCGTGCCGTAGGTGTCCGGCTGCACCGCCGCCCGGTCGAGGGCGAAGACGAAGCCGCCGAGGCAGCCGATGACGCCGCCGATGACCAGCGACTGCATCTTGTAGGAGAAGACGTTCTTGCCGAGGCTGCGCACCGCGTCCTCGTCCTCGCGGATGGCCTTGAGCACACGGCCCCACGGGCTCTTCATGAGCAGCCACACGAACAGGCAGCTCAGCGCGATGAGGGCCCAGCCGACGACCAGGATCCAGGTCTCGCGGTCCGTGAACGTGATGATGTCGCCGATGTTGATGCCGCTGGTGCCCTTGAACGGGTTGAGGTCGTAGAAGTCCTGCGAGAAGCCCTGCAGGCCGTCGGAGGCACCCGTCCACTTACGCAGGTCGGTGGCTCGGTAGATGAGCCGGATGATCTCGGCCGCCGCGATGGTGACGATGGCCAGATAGTCCGCGCGCAGGCGCAGCGTCGGGATACCGAGCAGCAGCGCCAGGATCATGGACGCGCCGATGCCGATGACAACGCCGAGCCACAGGGGCAGGTCGAACGTGGAGACGGTCATCGCGATGCCGTAGGCGCCGACGCCCACGAAGGCGGACTGGCCGAAGTTGAGCAGGCCAGTGTAGCCGAAGTGGACATTGAGGCCGATGGCCGCGAGCGCGTAAGCAATGGTGGTGGACCCGATGATCGCTTCGAGCGACACGCTGAAGATGCTCTGCCAGTTCATCGTGTCCCCCTCAGCCGATCCGCGTCCGGCGGCCCAGGATGCCCTGCGGCCGGAAGAGCAGGATCACGATCAGCACCGCCAGTGCGCCGACGGTCTTCAACTCGGTCGGAATCCACAACGTCGAGAACTGGATGAACAGGCCGATCACCAGGCTGCCGATGAGCGCGCCCCACGCGGTGCCGAAGCCGCCGAGCGTGACCGCCGCGAAGACGAGCAGCAGGATCTGGAAGCCCATCTGGTAGCCGACGTTCTGGTAGGCGCCCAGGATCACTCCGGACAGCGCCGCCAGGCCGCCGCCGATCGTCCAGACGAGCCGGATGATGCGGTCGACGTTGATGCCGGAGGCCGCCGCGAGCGCCGGGTTGTCGGCGACGGCGCGGGTGGCCTTGCCCAAGCGGGTGCCCAGCAGCGCCCACGACACCGCGACGAGCACGATGATCGCGATCGCGTCGCAGATGAGGTTCTTGGGCGCAATGAGGAACGGGCCGTACTGGTGCCCGGGCTGGGCGTTGAAGTCGGCGAAGGCGCGCGACTCGCCGCCGAAGAAGTACAGGAAGACGTACCGCAGGGTCAGCGACAGGCCGATCGAGATGATCATCATCGTGACCAGGTTGGTGCGTCGCTTGCGCAGCCAGCCCCAGAATGTTCGGTCCTGGAAGTAGCCGGCGGCGGCGCCGATCGCGACCGCGATGAGGCCGGAGACGACCAGCGGCAGCCCGATGGTCACATTGAAGAGGAAGGCCATCAGCGCGCCGAAGGTGACCATCTCGCCGTGCGCGAAGTTGGTCAGGCCCGTGGTGCCGAAGATCAGCGAGATGCCGAGCGCGGCGAGCGCGATGATGAGCGAGAAGTGCAGGCCGGAGTAGAGCAGGTCGGCGTACCGGTCAAGGCTCGACGGAGCCTTCGGTGCGCCCGGCTGGTTCTGCCCCGGTGCGTTGCCGGCCGCCCCGCTGCCAAGCGGGAACAGCACGTTACGGGCCTGGCCGTCGGCCACCGGCGGGCTCAGGCTGGGCCGCCCGTTGCTCACCGTCACGCCCGCTGGGAGCGTGGACTGGTCGAGGTCCACCCGATATGTCCCGGCCGCAGGTACCGGGATACTCCATTTGCCCTGGGCGTCGGAGGTTGCTTCGCCGACGGGCGCGCCGTCCTGTGTGAACGCTTTGATCTTGACCCCGGCGACCGGTGTGTCGCCGTTCCTCAACGTTCCCTGCAATGACTCGCCGTCGGCCCAGGCGCTTGTGGCGCCGATGCCGAACGAGAGCATTACGCAGGCCAGGAAGGCCGTGAGCATGATCACGGCTCTACGCAATGGTGCTCCTCGAATCAACGGTGATGGTTGGGCCATTGCTGTGGGGGGCAGGCCAGTCCCGACCCTCGGGACTGCGGGATCATAGCCCGCCCCGCAAGCCAATTGCGGGCCGTTACCAAGCCGTTATTCGATGCTGAGCCAACCGCGGCAAACGCGCCGTGCGCAGGTAAAAGGTCAGGACTCGGCGGTTACGTTGGTGTTTCCGCCGGCGGTTTCGGCGATGATCCGGTCGGCCACTTCGCGCATCGTCATGCGGTGGTCCATCGCCGTGCGCTGGATCCATTTGAAGGCCTGCGGCTCGTTCATGCCGTAGGTCGCCATGAGCTGGCCCTTGGCCCGCTCGACGACCTTGCGGGTCTCGAGGCGCTCGGTCAGGGTGGCCACCTCGGACTCCAGGACCGACAGCTCTGCGTAACGGGAGACGGCGATCTCGACCGCCGGCACCAGGTCGCTCTTCTGGAACGGCTTGACCAGGTAGGCCATCGCACCGGCCGCCCGCGCCCGCTCGACCAGGTCGCGCTGGCTGAACGCGGTGAGGATGACGACCGGCGCGATCCGCCCGCCGGCGATCTTCTCCGCGGCGGCGAGCCCGTCCATGATCGGCATCTTGATGTCCAGGATCACCAGGTCGGGCTTGAGCTCCTCGGCAAGGCGCACGGCCGTCTCGCCGTCGCCGGCCTCGCCGACGACGTCGTAGCCCTCCTCGACGAGCATCTCCCGGAGGTCGAGGCGGATGAGCGCCTCGTCTTCCGCGATGAGCACCCGACGGCTCTGCACCTCGGCCACTGGCCTCTCCCGATCCGATCCGACGTGTCCGACGGCGGTTACCGTCGCGATCAGAGTAGTGGGTACCCTAGTGCGGCGTAGTCGTCCCGGTATCCCAATCGGCAGAGGAACGGAGCTCAAACCTCCGACAGTGTGGGTTCGAATCCCACCCGGGGCACCACCAGCGGTCCGCCAAACACGGACACACCCCCCAAACGGGCGCGAGAAGCCGCCCGCCGGCCCCGGCCGCAGGTGTGACGGCGGACACCATCACTGGCATGCGGCCTCTAGGCTCGGCGGCGCCCCGCAGCGCCCCCGGCGAAGGAGCCGCCCATGCACATCGCCGCCCACCTCGACGTCGACCTCATTGCCGTCGAGACCGAGGACCAGGTCTCGGTCATGATCGAGCTGACCGCGCCGGCCGCGCCGGACGACGGCGCCGAGCACACACCCCGCACGCTGCAGGTCGTCCTCGACCGCAGCGGCTCGATGTCCGGACCCCGCCTCGACGGCGCCAAGCGGGCCCTGGGCAGCCTCGTCGCCCGCCTGGACCCGCGCGACCGCTTCGGCGTCGTGGTCTTCGACGACCACGTCGGCGTGGCGGTGCCGGCCGCGCCGCTGGCCGACAAGCCGGCCGCGAGCCGGGCGATCGCCGCCATCCAGGCCGGCGGCTCCACCGACCTGTCCGCCGGCTACCTGCGCGGCCTGCAGGAGGCGCGCCGGGTGGCGGGCGCGGCCGGCGCCACGGTGCTGATCGTCAGCGACGGGCACGCCAACGCCGGCGTCACGAACCCCGTCGCCCTCTCCCAGGTCGCCGCCGAGGCCTACCTCAACGGCGTGACCACCTCGACGCTCGGATTCGGCCTCGGGTACGACGAGCGGCTCATGTCGGCGATCGCGCGCGGCGGCTCCGGCAACGAGCACTTCGCCGAGGAGTCCGACACGGCGGTCGCGCTCATCGCCGGCGAGGTCGAGGGCCTGCTCACGCAGACGGCCCAGGCCGCGACGCTGCACGTGCGCCCCGGGCCGGCGGTGCGCGGCGTGCTGGTCGTCAACGACCTGCCCGCCAGCGTTGTGGAGGACGGCGTGCTGGTCGAGCTCGGCAGCTTCTACGCCGCCGAGACCCGTCGCCTCGTGCTCACCTTCGACGTGCCGGCGATCGCCGACCTCGGCCCGGCCGCGGTCGCCGAGCTGGCGTTCACCTACGTGGAGCTGCCCGCGCTGGTACAGCACACGGTGACCGTGCCGCTGCAGGTCAATGTGGTCCCCGGCGACGAGGCCGCCCGCCGGGTGCCGGACGCCGGGGTGCGCACCGAGCTGGTGTACCTGCGCGCCCAGCAGGCGAAACGGCGCGCCTCCGACCACCTGTACCGGGGCGACTCCGAGGCCGCCCTGCGCGAGATCCGCCAGGCCAGGCGCGACATCGACGAGGCACGCGCCGACGCGCCCGACGCCTACGCGGCCGACCTCGCCGACGAGGCGCGGGAGCTGGACTACCTGGAACAGGAGACGGAGGCCGGATCGGCGGCGCGGGCCGGCAAGTTCATGTCGGCGAGCTCCGCCGCCCGCCTGCGCAAACGCGGACGCTCGTCCGGCTATCCGCCGGCTACCCCGCCGCCCGCCGCGACCGACGCCGACGACAACAACGCCGGCGACGAGGACGACGATCAGGCCTGATCCGGCCCGTCGAGGCGGACCGGCTCGGCGCCGTCGGTCAGCAGGTCCAGGCCGGCGCCGGTGACCACCTGGGCCGGCTGGCGGTCCCGGCCCGCGATCGCGGCGAGGCGGGCCACCGGCAGCCGGCCCGCCTCGAGCGCCGCGGCGAACACGACGTTGCCGAAGCGGCGCCCGCGCATCAGCTCGGGCCGCACGATGAGGCACACGTCGGCGAACGCGGTGCGCAACGTCGCCGCCTGGCCGCGGGAGAACGCGAGCGGCGCGAGGTCGGCGACGTTGAGCGCGTACACGCCGCCGGGCGCCAGCAGCCGGGCCACGGCGGCGGCGAACCTGACGTCCGAGACGCTCTCGGGCATCTGCGCGGCGTCGTAGACGTCGCCGATGATCAGGTCGTAGGCCTCCGCCTCGAGCTCGGCGACGGTCTCGCGGGCGTCGCCGAAGGCGATGTCGATGCCGGCGTCGGCGGGCAGCGGCAGCACCCGCTGCACGAACGCGGCCAGCCGCCGGTCGCGCTCCACGACCAGCTGCTCGGAGCCGGGCCGGGTGGCGGCGACGTACCGCGGCATCGTGAACGCCCCGCCGCCCAGGTGCAGCACCCGCAGCGGCGCGCCGGGCGGTGCGGCGGTGTCGATGATCGAGCCGATGCGGCGGGTGTACTCGAAGTAGAGGTGCGTGGGGTCGAGCACGTCGACGTACGACTGCTGCACCTCTTCGACGAGCAGCGTCCAGCCGCCCTTGCGCCGGGGGTCGCGCACCAGCCGGGCCGCGCCGAACTCGCCGTTCTCGGCGATCCCGTCGATGATCTCCCGCCAGCTTCCCATCGGGGCACAACGTACCGCGAAGCGGCGAAACCCTCAGGTGCAGGGCATGCGGTTCACCTGCGCGCTGACGGACGACCGAGATCTCGTTCTGGACGCGGCCGGTGCCATGTGGCACTGGATTGTGCCAACATAGGCGGCCATGAGGCGCATGCTGCTGGTGGCGCTGCTCGTGCTCGTCTCGCTCGGCGGCGCCGCGCTGTCCGGGCGCGGCCACTCGCCGCGCGACGCCGGGGCCGGCGCGGACACGGGCGCGCTGCCGCCCGGGGACGCGATCAAGATGCGCGTCGAGGTGACGCAGGGCCGGGTCGACGAGGTCCGGCACTCCGTGCAGGTCTCCCTGCACAACGACGGGCCGTCGAAGCTGGTGGTGTCGCGGGTCGAGCTGCAGGCGCCGTCGTTCACCGGCACCGAGACGGTGACGCCCAACGCCTGGCTGCCGCCGGGCGGGCTGCAGGTCGACGTGCCGCTGCTGTACGGCACCGGCGTCTGCACCGGCGACCAGGTCAAGCCGCAGGCGCAGGCCTCGTTCGTGAACCTGACCGTGCAGACCGAGGACGGCCGGGTGCAGCAGGTGCGGCTGCCGCTGCAGTACCCCAACCCGATGCTCGACAAGCTGCTCGGCATCGACTGCCTGCAGGCGTACCTCGACCAGCAGGCGACCTTCACCTTCGGCCCGTGGACGCACCTGCCCAGCGGCTGGGTCACCGGCACGGTCGTCGTGCACCGCACCGGCTTCAAGGGCACGGTCACGCTGCAGGAGTTCGTCGGCAGCATCCTGCTGGAGGTCCTGCCGACGCCGGGCCGCGAGGCGACCCCGAAGCCCTACGCGGTGCTGAAGCCCGGCCAGGACGAGGTGTCGATCCCGATCATCGTGGACGGCGAGCGGTGCACGCCGCACTCCCTCGGCGAGATCAAGAAGCCCTACGTCTTCCCCGCCTGGGTCAGCCTCGACGGCGGTCCGCTGCTGTACACCGAGCTGAAGATCACCGACAAGGAGATCGCGGCGTTCAAGCCGGTCATCGACGCCTGCGCCGCGGGCCACACCCAGATGTAGGTCGCTTGCTGGAAGGCAGTCGCTTTTCTTTAAGGCAGCTTTAGGCCGGTTGCAAGCGTGCGAGCGCGGGTGCCATGCTCCCAGCCATGTCCGAGGCCGGTCGGCGAGCCCGCGCCGCACTCCCCGCGGTCGCCCTGCTGGTTCTGGCCACCGGGGCGATGCTCGCGCTGTCCACGCTGCTCGGGTTCGCGCCGCTGCCGGCCGCCTGGCGCATCGCGCTGACCCTGGTCGTCGCGGTGCTGCTGGCGCTGGCCGCCGCCGACCAGGTGCGGGCCGCGCTCACCGACTGGCAGGGCGCGAGCGCCGCCGAGTCCGGCGTGCACCGCCGCCCCCGCCGCAACGTGCTCCCGCAGCCGAACTCGCGCACCGACCCGGACCGCTCGGGCGAGTTCACCGGCGAGCGCACGGAGACCGGCATCTTCACCGGCCGGACGCGCCCGGTGCCGACGACCGACGAGCTCTGGGGTGCAAGCGGCGAGCACACCCGGCCGGTCTCACCCGCGCCGGAGTCCGCGGAGGAGCGGCGGCCGGAGCGGCCGAAGCCCCGGCGCCCGTCGTGGGTCCGGCTGGCCGTGACCGTCGCGGCCGCGCTGGTCCTTGCTGCCCTGTTGTGGGTACCGCAGGTGCCGGTGCACGGCCTCGCGGTGCGCGTGACCACGTTCCTGCTCGGCTACGCCGCCTACGCGCTGCCGGTCCTGCCGCTGCTGCTCGCCTGGCCGCTGCCCCGGCTGCCGCGGGAGCCGTGGCCCTGGCGGCTCGCGCTCGTGCCGGTCGCCGACCGGCGGATGTGGAACGGCGGCGAGCTGCGCCACCTCGGCACCGCCACCCTGGCGTTGCTGCGCGAGCGGGTGCTGACCCGGGCCACCGGCGTGGTCGTCGCCGCGCTCGGCCTGCTGCACCTGGTGCGCGGCAACCCCGACGTGCTCGACGGCGGCGCCGCTCGGGCCGGCGGGCTGGCCGGCTACCTCATCGCCGAGCCGCTGCGGCTGCTGCTGTCCGGCGGCGGGGCCATCGCGGTGCTCGGCGGCGTGCTCGCCTCGGCGGCCGCGATCACCGCCGCGTCGGCCGGGCGGGCCTGGGGCACCGTCACGGGGTACACCACCCTCGCCCTGAGCGTCGTGGCGCCACTCGGCGCGGTCGGCGCCGGGCACTGGCTCGGCTACGAGTACTACCTGCGCACCGAGAACGGGCACGTGGTGGTCGTCGCCGGGCTCTCACCGACGCACCGGCAGGCGGTGCACGACACGAAGCTCAGCGTCGAGGGGCTGTCGCCGTCGCTGCGGCAGCTGTTCGCCGACGGGCTGCCGGTCTCCGACTACGACGACGGCGACCGCATCGCCAAGGCGCTCGCCGCGCCGGCCACCTCGGCGGCGGAGAGCTACGCGGGCGAGGAGTTCGACCTCAGGACCGGCGAGTGCTTCGACTGGATCGGCGGGTCGTCGCAGCTGCGGTACGTCGCCCAGTGCAACGCCGCCCACGTCGGCGAGGTCACGTTCGTCGGGCACCTGCCGTTCACGGTCAACCCGGGCTCGAAGGCGGTCGCCGCCGCGTCGCAGGCCATGTGCGAGCAGTCCTACGGCGACTATCTCGGGGTACCGTTCGGGCAGTCCTTCCTGCCGCTGGAGAAGCCGCTGCTGCCGCCGGGGCTCGAGGCCGCCTGGCACGCCAAGCCGGTCATCGCCTGCTGGCTCGGCTCGGTGGGGCCGTGGCCGCTCAAGGGCACCAAGACGGTCGCGGCGCTGCAGCAGAAGGCGGCATGGGGACCGGCCGGCGGCTGCAAGATCGAGGTGCCCGACGCGCTGCGGGTCACCGCCGAGCAGCCCAACGCGCGCTGCCTCGCGCCCGGCCCCGAGCAGCGCCTGAGCGTGCCGGGCGGCGGGTTCGCGATCGACCTGGAGTTCGCGGCGATCGGCAAGGGCGCCGGCGGGGCCCGCATCGGCGCCGGGTGCTACGACGGGGCGAACCTCGCCAACGGGTACAGCTTCGAGGTCAATGCCGACGGGGTCATCGAGATCTACAAGCACGCCGGCGACCAGCACCCGCGGGTGGCCGCCTCGGCGAAGCCGAAGAACGCCGGCCCGCCCACGACGGCGTCGACGCCGCTGCAGGTCAGCTGCAAGCCGACGGCCGACGGCGGCGTCGAGCTCACCGCGTTCTCCACCGGCAACCGCAAGGCCTCGTTCGTGGACAAGGACCACCCGTTCACGTCGCTGAGCCCGCGGCTGGTGCTGACCAACGCCGGCACCGGCGGCGTGGTGATGACCACCATGATCTTCAACGCCACCCGGGTCTAAAAAGCGAGCGTTCGTTCTACTATTGGGGAGTGCCCCGCGTCTCCGAAGCCCATCTTGCCGCCCGCCGGGAGCAGATCATCGAGGCGGCCACCCGCTGCTTCGCGCGCAACGGCTTCCACCAGACCTCCATGCAGGACGTCATCCGGGAGGCCGGCCTGTCCGTCGGCGCCTTCTACCGGTACTTCTCCAGCAAGGACCAGCTGATCCGGGCCATCGCCGAGGAGAAGGTCGGCGTCATCATCGCCACCCTCGACCGCCTCATGCGCGTCGAGCCCGTGCCGCCGCTGCGGGCCGTCTTCGCCGAGATCCTCGAACAGGTCGACCACAACCTCGGCGTCGACGGCCCGGTCCGCATCGCCGTGCAGGTGTGGGGTGAGGCGGCGCACGACCCGACGTTCGCCGAGCTGATCGGCGGCATCTACGGGCGCATCCGCGACGCCGCCGTGGCCCTCGCGGCGCGGGTGCGCGACGCCGGGCAGCTCGCGCCGGACGCCGACCCGGCGGCGATCGGCGCGGTGGTCGTCGGGCTCATCCAGGGGTACGTCATCCAGCGCGTCCTGACCGGGCGGGTCGACCGCGACGTGTACCTGGCCGGAATCGAGGGGTTGACCGCCCGCCCGTAGGGTGGAGCTCATGCAGGAACGGATTCTGGGGCGCACCGGCGTCCCCGTCAGCGTGGTCGGGCTCGGCGCGTGGCAGCTCGGCGCCGACTGGGGTCGCGTCGACGAGGACGAGGCGCTGGCGACCCTGATCGCCGCGCACGAGGCCGGCGTGACGTTCATCGACACCGCAGACGTCTACGGCGACGGGCGCAGCGAGCGCATCGTCGGGCAGTTCGCCCGCTCCCTGCCCGCGGGCCGGCGGGTGACGGTGGCGACCAAGATGGGCCGCCGGGTGCCGCAGGTGCCCGAGGCGTACCGCCGGGACAACTTCAAAACCTGGAACGACCGCTCCCGCGAGAACCTCGGCGTCGACACCCTCGACCTGGTGCAGCTGCACTGCCCGCCCTCGGAGGTGTACCGCACGGAGGAGGTCTTCGACGAGCTCGACGAGATGGTCGCCGAGGGGCGCATGCGCGCCTACGGCGTGAGCGTCGAGACCACCGAGGAGGCGCTCACCGCGATCGCCCGCCCCAACGTGGCCAGCGTCCAGATCATCTTCAACATGCTGCGGCTCAAGCCGCTCGACGAGGTGCTGCCCGCCGCCGAGAAGGCCGGCGTCGGCATCATCGCCCGGGTGCCGCTGGCCAGCGGCCTGCTCTCCGGCCGCTACGACGAGCACACGACCTTCGGCGCCGACGACCACCGCACGTACAACCGCCACGGCGAGGCGTTCGACCAGGGCGAGACGTTCTCCGGCGTGGACTACGGCACCGGCCTCGCCGCCGTGCGCCGCCTCGCGCAGCTGCGCCCCGACGACGCGACGATGGCGCAGTTCGCCCTGCGCTGGATCATCGACCACCCGGCCGTGTCCGTGGTCATCCCCGGCGCCCGCAACGGCGAGCAGGCCCGCGCCAACGCCGACGCGGCCGCCCTGCCGTCGCTCACGCCCGAGGCGCACGCCACCGTCCGCGACATCTACGACGAGCTGATCCGCGAGTCGGTGCACCCCCGGTGGTAAACGTCGGCGACACGCTCGGGGTAGAGGAAGAGTTCCATGTAGTCAATCTTGAAAGCGGCAGCCTGGAGATGGCCGCGCGGCGGGTGCTGCGCGGCGTGGACGCCGAGCCCGAGCTGCACCGCTCGATGGTCGAGACCGCGAGCGCCGTGCAGACGGACCTCTCCGCGCTGCGAGCCGACCTGGTCGAGAAGCGCCGCTCGCTGGTCCAGGCGGCCGGCCGGCACGGGCTCGCGGTCGTGGCCGCCGGCACCGTGCCGGGCTGCGGCAGCACGCCCAGCCGGGTGTACCCCCACGAGCGCTACGAGCGGATGGCGCAGGAGTATCGCCAGCTCGTCGACGAGCAGCAGGTGGCCGCCTGCCAGGTCCAGGTCGGCGTGCACGACAGGGACCTGGCGGTGCGCATCACGCGGCGCATCCGCGAGTGGCTGCCGACGCTGCTGGCGCTGAGCGTCTCCTCGCCGTACTTCGCCGGCCAGGACACCGGCTACGCCTCCTACCGCACGATCGTCACCTCGCGCTGGCCCACCGTCGGCCCGCCGCCGGACCTGGGTTCGGCGGCGGAGTACGACAAGGTCGTGTCCACGCTGGTGGAGAGCGGGGTGATCAGCGACGCCAACATGGTGTACTTCGACGCCCGCCCTTCGGCGCGCTACCCGACGGTCGAGGTCCGCGTCGCCGACTCGTGCCCGGACATCGACGACGTGGTACTGCTGGCGTCGCTGTCCCGGGCCCTGGTGACGGTCGCCGCGGCGGAGGACGCCGCCGGCCGCCCCCTGCCCGAGACCCCGCAGGTCCTGCTGCGCGCGGCCACCTGGCGGGCGGCCCGCTCCGGCCTCGGCGGCCACCTCGTCGACCCGTCCACCCGCTCCGCCGTCCCCGCGGGCGTGCGCATCGACGCCCTGTTCGAGCACGCCCGCCCGGCTCTGGAGGCCCGCGGCGAGTGGGACACCGCCGTGGACCTGCTGGCCGCCCTGCGCTGCCGCGGCACGTCGGCGACCCGCCAGCGCCGCGCCGCTTCGCACCGGGAGGCGGTCCTGGCCCTGGCCGAGGAGACGCGCCAGGGGTGACTACGCTCGGGTCATGACGCTGCATCGGGGCCTGCTGGTCGACTACGGCGGCGTGCTCACCACCGACGTGTTCGCCTCGTTCGACGCCTTCTGCACCGCCGAGGGCCTGCCACCGGGCACCGTGCGCGACCTGTTCCGCACCGACCCGACCGCCCGCTCGCTGCTGGCCGGCCTCGAGGACGGCACCCTGTCCGACGCCGCCTTCGAGACGCAGTTCGCCGCCCTGCTGGGCGTCTCGCCCGAGGCCCTGATCGCCAGGCTCATGGCGGAGGCCGGCGACGACCGGGAGATGCTCGACTTCGTCCGCACCGCCCGCCGCGCCGGCGTGCGCACCGGCCTCATCTCCAACTCGTGGGGCGTCGGCCGCTACGACCGCGCCCTGCTGGCCGACCTCTTCGACGGCGTGGTCATCTCCGGCGAGGTCGGCATGCGCAAGCCCGCGCCCGAGATCTACGCCCTGGGCGCCTCGTCCGTCGGCCTGCCGCCCACCGAGTGCGTCTACGTCGACGACCTGCCCGGCAACCTCAAGCCCGCGCGAGCCCTG
The DNA here is from genome assembly GCF_039537565.1 of Dactylosporangium darangshiense. NCBI lineage: Bacteria > Bacillati > Actinomycetota > Actinomycetes > Micromonosporales > Micromonosporaceae > Dactylosporangium > Dactylosporangium darangshiense. The sequence goes on along the minus strand of NZ_BAABAT010000019.1, from coordinate 41,242 downwards.
GGCATGACCACCGTGCACCACCGCGACGCGGCCGCCACCATAGGCGTGGTGGGCGCCCTGCTGGGTCTGTCCACATGAGACGCCGCGCCCTGCTGGCGGCTCTTGCAGCGGCGCCTTTCCTGTCGGCCTGCGAGTCCGACGGCGCCGAGGCGACGGGCACGTTGCGCATAGCGACGGGCAGCCCCGGCGCCGTCTACTACCGCTACGGCTCGGCCATCGCCGACCTGGCCCGCCGCTACCTGCCGAACGTCCACGCCAGCGTCCTGTCGACGGCCGCCTCACAGATCAACGTCGACTACATCCTCAACGGCACCGCGGACGTCGCCTTCACCCAGGCCGACATCGCCGCCGACAACGAGAAGGCCCACCCACGGCAGCTGGCCGCGCTGGCCCGCCTCTACGACGACTACATCCACGTGGTGGTGGCCGCCCAGGGCAAGATCGCCACCTTCCAGGACCTGCAGAACCACCGCATCTCGGTAGGCGCAAAGGGCTCCGGCACCGCGGTCACCGCCAACCGCGTCCTGGAGGTCAACAACGTCACGGTCGAACACGCCCAACTGGGCCTGGACGACTCGGTGAAGGCCCTGCGCAACTCCCAGATCGACGGCTTCTTCTTCTCCGGCGGCCTCCCGGTGGCGGCGATCGCCGACCTGGCCCGCGACATGCCGATCCGCCTGCTGAACCTGGCCGACTCGGTGCAGAGCCTGCGCCGCACGTACGGCGACTACTACGCGGAACGCGTCGTCCCCGCCTCGACGTACACCGGCATCACCGCCACGGTCGTCATCGGCATCGCCAACTACTTGGTAGTGCGCCTGTCAATGTCCGAACCTTTGGCCTACGGCGTGACCCGCCTGCTGTTCGAGGGCCGCGACGAGCTGGCAAAGGCCCACCAGGCAGCGGCGCGCCTGAACATCCGCTCGGCCATCTCGACCCCCCCTCTCCCTCTACACCCCGGCGCCATCCGCTACTACAGAGCGCAGAAGCCATAGCCACACAGCGCGACGGGCCGGACGTGAATTTTTCTCACAGTGTTAGGCTTGGATTTGAAAGCGGCCCGGCCATCCGCCTTCACTCGCATTTGCTTCTTCGCTTCGTCCGTTCGCACCTGCCCTCGTCGTTCGCACCGTGACCTCGCTCAGCGCGGCCCCACGCGCGGGCGTTGGTGCGGACGATCGCGGGTTGTTGGTGAGGGCGGTCGAGGGTTCGCGGCCTGGGTCGGTCGCTCGTGCGCCACGCTCGCGAAGTGCCGGCGCGGGCGTCCGCGTGGGCTTGTGCTTTGTCGGTCGGCTGGGACCTCACGCTTTGTCAGGCGTCAGAGTCCTGCCGGGATGGGTTTGTCAGGGGGCGGCCGGGAACCAGACGCGGGCGTGCAGGCCGGTGGGCTCGTTGGGCAGCAGGTCGAACCGCCCGCCCGAGGCGTCGACCAGCACGGCGACGATCGGCAGCCCGAGGCCGCTGCCGTCGACGTTCTGCGCGTCGGGCGCCCGCCAGAAGCGCTCGGTGGCGAGGTCGCGCTGCTCCTCGGTCAGGCCGGGGCCGGTGTCGAGGACGTGGAGCGCTACGCCGTCGTCGTCGGCTGAGGGGCGTACGGTGACGGTGGTGCCGGGGCCGGAGAACTTCACAGCGTTATCGATCAGGGCGTCCAGCGCCTGGTCGAGGGCGCTGCGCACCGCCCGGGCGCGCAGCGGGCGGGCAGGGCGGACGTAGCGCAGCGTGATGTCCTTCTTCGCGGCCACCGGCTGCCAGGCCAGGACGCGCGCCCAGGCGGTCTCGCCGGCGTCGACGTCGACGAGGTCGTAGCGGCCGCGTTCGGCCCGGGCCAGGGCAAGAAGGCTGTCGAGCACCTCGCCGAACCGCTCGGCCTCCTCCAGGGCCAGGCGGTGGCCCTCGACCGCGGCGGGCTCGGTCAGGTCGGCGCCGAGGTCCTCGACGCGCAGGCGCAGCGCGGTCAGCGGGTTGCGCAGCTGGTGGCTCGCGTGCGAGACGAACGCGCGCTGGCGCTCCAAGGAGTCGGCGACCGTCGCGGCCATCTCGTTGAACGCGGTGCCGAGGCGGCGCAGCTCAGGCGGGCCGTCGGCGGCGGGGACGCGCGCGGCGTAGTCGCCCGCGCCGAGCTCGTGCGCGGCGGCGTCGAGCTCGGCCACCGGGCGCAGGGTCCAGCGGGCCAGGGACCAGGCCGCCACGATGCCGGCGAAGAGGACGACCAGGCCGCCGCCTGCGAGGATGATCCACGAGGTGCCGACGCCGTTGGCGTTGCGGCGGGTCGGGGAGACCGTGACCACGGCGCCGATCACCTCGCCGCCGCGGCCGACCGGGACGGCGACGACCAGGGGATCGGTGCGCCACGGCCAGATCGTCCCGTCGTCGCTGGCCTCGCGGCCCTCGAGGGCGCGGCGCGCCTGGCGCAGCACGTCGGCGTCGGCCAGGCGGATGCCGCTGCGCGAGCTCACGACCTCGTGCGCGTCCTGGTCGACGACGATCGCGCCCACGCCGTAGACGTCGTCGTAGCGCGTCAGCTCCGCCGCGAGCTCCGCGGTGTCGGAGGCGCGCAGCGCGGGCTCGGCGAGCGTGGCGAACCGGGTGGCGTCGGCGAGGCGGTCGGCCACGAGGCGCTGCGTGTCCCGGCCCGCGATGGTCATCGCCAGCGGTACCTCGAGCGCCGCCAGCACCAGCAGCAGCAACACCAGGTAGACGGCGCCGAGGCGGACCCTCATGGCGCCAGGCGGTAGCCGACGCCGCGCACCGTCTGCACCAGGCCCGCCACGTCGAGCTTCGCCCGCAGCGAGCCCACGTGCACGTCCAGGGTGTGCCGGCCGACGAAGCTCGTCTGCCACACGGCGAGGATCAGCCGGTCGTAGGAGACGACCACGCCGGGTGTGCGGGCGAGCACGGCCAGGATCTCGAACTCCTTGCGCGTGAGCGCGACCTCGCGTCCCTCGGCCACGACGCGGCGCGCGGCGACGTCGACGGTGACCGGGCCGGCGGAGAGCACCTCGCTGGGTGGCGGCGCGGCCCGGGCGGCGCGGCGCAGCACGGCCTCGATGCGGGCGTTGAGCTCGGCCATCGAGTACGGCTTCACGACGTAGTCGTCGGCGCCGGTCTGCAGCCCGAGCACCCGGTCGCGCTCCTCGGCGCGCGCGGTGACGGCGATGATCGCCACCGTCTCGTCCTTGCGCCGCAGCGTGCGGCACACCTCGATGCCGTCGCCGTCGGGCAGGTTGAGATCGAGCAGGACGAGGTCGAAGGGCTCGCCGGCGAACGTGTCGAGCGCGCTCTGTGCGGTCGGACAGTGCACGATCTCGTGCCCGCGCCGGCGAAGGGCCGTGGCCAGGGCGGCCGCCACCCGCGCGTCGTCTTCCACCAGCATCACCCGCATCGTGCGCCCATGGTACGGGAGCCGATCCTTCAAGAGTTCCTCAAGGAACGGCGGTGAACGTTCCCGCGAACGGCCGCTGTTGCCACGGTGTGCAGGTGGACATCGTGTCGAGCGGCGAGCGTTATCGGGCCTCGACCGTCGCCGCGTTCGAGGCGGCCGTGCTGGTGCGATGTACAGGGGTGTGTGGTGGAGGAGGTCGTGCCCGGGCGCTGGGGGGCACCCGGGCACGTTCCCCGTACGCGCCGAGCGGCATGCTGGCCGAGTTCAACCGCAGCGTCGCCGCCGAGCGGCTCGCGGAGCTGCTGGGTTCGGCCGGGCACGAGGCGAGCGTCCATCGGTACACCGCCGGCACCCGCCACCGCTACGAGATCTTCCGCGTCCTCGCCGACGAGCGGACGTTGCTGTTCCTGGACCGTGCGTGGGCGCAGGGTTACGGCGAGCTGTGCGGCGCCCCGGCCGAGGCGCGCTCGACCCGCCAAGTGCGCCACTCCCGCCAGCTCGCCGAGGCCGCGTGGCGCGGCGTGCTGATGGTCTCCGGCCCGGCCCGATCGGGCTCGCCGGGGCTACGCGTGCCGGACCTCGACACCGCGACCGTGCTGATGCGCGCCGGCCGCATGATGCGCCTGCCGGTCCGCATGAGCACCCGCCCGGGCGGCCAGCTCCTACTGGTGATGCCCGCCGAAGCCGCCGCCTGACGGGAACTTTCGCTCCAGGCCGTCGACCAGCGCGTCGAGGCCGAGCTCGAACGCGGCGTCGTCGACCTGGGCATGCCGCCCGGCGAGGCGGTGCGCGTCGCGCAGGTGCGGGTAGTCGGCCTCGTAGAGGGACGGGTCGTCGACGAAGCCCAGCGCGAACGACCCCAGCGCGGAGCCGGCGACGAAGTACCGCATCGCCGCCCCGATCCGCGTCGCCTGTGCCGGAGGCCATCCGGCGTCGACGAGCGCGCCGTAGACGGCGTCGGCCAGCCGCAGCGACGCGGGACGCCGAGCCGGGCCGCGGGCCAGGAACGGCACCACGTTGGGGTGCGCGCGAAACGCCGACCGGTAGGCGCGCGCCCACGAGCGCAGCGCCTGCGGCCACGGGTCGCGGCCGAGCATCGACAGGTCGACGCCGGCCACGATGGCGTCGCCGATCGCGTCGACGATCTCTTCCTTCGTGGCGAAGTGGTTGTACAGCGACGGCGCCTGCACCCCCAGCTCCCGCGCCAGCCGCCGGGTCGACAGCGCGCCGAGCCCTTCGGCGTCGACGATCGCTGTGGCGACCTCGACAATGCGCTCGCGGCTCAGCAGTGGCGTTCGGGGACGGACCATGCGTACGATCCTAGAAACTAACAACGTTAGTTAAGGAACCCGGTATGGACTTGACCCTCAGCGACGAGCAGCAGGCCGTGCGCCGCATGGTCGCCGAGTTCACGAATCGCGAGATCATCCCGCACGCGGCCGCCTGGGACCGCGCCGAGCAGGTCGACCTGTCGATCGTCAAGAAGCTCGCCGACCTGGGCGTCTTCGGCATCACGATCCCGGAGTCGCACGGCGGCAGCGGCGGGGACCACCTGACGTACTGCCTGGTCCTGGAGGAGCTCGGCCGCGGCGACTCGTCGGTGCGCGGCATCGTCTCGGTCTCGCTCGGCCTGGTCGCCAAGACCATCCACGCCAACGGCACCGAGGAACAGAAGGCCGAGTGGCTGCCGCGCCTGTGCTCGGGCGCCGACCTCGCGTGCTTCGCGCTGACCGAGCCCGACACCGGCTCCGACGCCGGTTCGCTGTCCACGCGCGCCACCCCGGTCGAGGGCGGCTGGCGCATCGACGGCGCCAAGATGTTCATCACCAACGGCACCTGGGCGTCCGTGGCGCTGGTGTTCGCGCGGACCGGCGGCCCGGGACCCAAGGGCGTTTCGGCGTTTCTGGTACCCCTGCCGTCGGAGGGCCTGCAGGTCACCGAGATCCACGGCAAGCTCGGCCTGCGCGGCCAGGCCACGGCGATGCTGAGCTTCGACGATGTGTTCGTGCCGAGCTCCGCCCTCCTCGGCGCCGAGGGCCAGGGCTTCAAGATCGCCATGGCGGCGCTGGCCAAGGGCCGCATGTCCCTGGCCGCCGGCTGCGTCGGGATCATCCAGGGCTGCCTGGACGCCGCGACCGGCTACGCCACCCAGCGTGAGCAGTTCGGCCGCAAGATCGCCTCGTTCCAGCTCGTGCAGCAGCTCATCGCCGACATCTCCGTGGAGGCCGACGCGGCCCGGCTGCTCACCTGGCGGGTCGCCGACCTCATCGACCGCGGCGAGCCGTTCGCCACCGAGTCGTCCACCGCCAAGCTGTTCGCCAGCGAGGCCGCGGTGCGCGCCGCCAACGCCGCCCTGCAGGTCTTCGGCGGCTACGGGTACATCGACGAGTACCCCGTGGGCAAGTACCTGCGCGACGCGCGGGTCACTACCGTGTACGAGGGCACCAGCCAGATCCAGAAGCTCATCATCGGCCGCGCTCTCACCGGCGTGAGCGCGTTCGCGTAAGGGGCCAAGCATCGTGATCGACGTCATCAATCCCGCCACCGAGCAGGTCATCGGCGCTGTCGCACCCGGCGACGTCGACGCCGCTGTCTCCTCGGCCCGCGCCGCACAGCACGCCTGGGCCGCGCTGTCCCGCGCCGAGCGCGCCGCGCACCTGCGCGCGCTGCTCGAGGCGATGAGCGCCGCCGCGCCGGAGCTCGCCGAGCTCATCAGCGCGGAGATGGGCTCGCCGCTGCCGGTGGCCCGCAAGGTCCAGGTCGGGCTGCCGCTGGCCACCGTCAAGTCGATGATCGACCTGCTCGAGGGCCCGGACGGCCCCGGCAAGGTCGGCAACTCCGAGATCTACCGCGAGCCCGTCGGCGTGGTCGGGGCGATCACGCCGTGGAACTACCCGCTGCACCAGACCGTGGCCAAGGTCGCGCCCGCGCTCGCCGCCGGCAACACCGTCGTGCACAAGCCCAGCGAGGTGGCCCCGCTGTCGGCCGGGCGCCTCGCCGAACTGGTGCGGGCGGCGGGGATCCCCGACGGGGTGTACAACATCGTGCACGGCTATGGCGACCCGACCGGCGCGCGGCTCGCCGGGCACCCGGGCATCGACCTGGTGTCGTTCACCGGCTCGACCGGCGCCGGGCGCCGCGTCGCCGCGCTCGCCGCCGCCAACGTCACGCGGGTCTCGCTCGAGCTCGGCGGCAAGTCCGCCAACGTGATCCTGCCCGACGCCGACCTCGCCGCCGCGGTGAAGGTGGGCGTCGGCAACTGCTACCTCAACTCCGGCCAGACGTGCACGGCCTGGACGCGGATGCTGGTGCACGAGTCCCGCCACGACGAGGCGGTGGAGCTCGCGGTCGCGGCGGCGGCGAAGTACACGGTGGGCGACCCCTCCGACCCGGCCACCCGTCTGGGCCCGCTGGCCTCGGCCGCGCAGCGCGAGCGGGTGCTCGGCTACATCGAGCGTGGCCTCGCCGGCGGCGCGACGATGGCGTTCGGCGGCGGCGAGGTGCCGTCCGTCGGCTACTACGTCGCCCCGGTCGTCTTCGCCGGCGTCGACCCCGGCTCGGTGATCGCCCAGGAGGAGATCTTCGGGCCGGTTCTTTCCATCATTCGGTACCGCGATGAGGACGAGGCCGTCCGCATCGCGAACTCGACGCCGTACGGCCTGGCCGGCGCGGTGTGGTCGGTGGACCGGGAACACGCGGTCGCGGTCGCCCGGCGGTTGCGCACCGGCCAGGTCGACATCAACGGCGGCGCGTTCAACCCCGTCGCCCCGTTCGGCGGCGTCGGGCACTCCGGCTACGGCCGCGAGCTCGGCGCCTTCGGCTACGAGGAGTTCACGTCGGTGAAGGCGATCCAGCTGTGACGCTCGCGGCGGTCATGCGCACGATCGACGCCCCGATGGCGGTCGAGGAGATCGAGCTCAACCCGGTCGGCCCGGGCCAGGTGCGGGTCCGCCTCACCGCGGCCGGCGTCTGCCACTCGGACCTGTCGCTGGCCAACGGCACCCTGCGCCAGCCGCTGCCGGCGGTGCTCGGCCACGAGGGCGCCGGCACCGTGGTCGAGACCGGCGAGGGCGTCGAGGGCCTCGCGCCCGGCGACCACGTGGTGCTGAACTGGGCCCCGCCGTGCCGGGCGTGCTGGTTCTGCGAGCACGGCGAGCCGTACCTGTGCCAGCACGCCGAGGACGCCCGCGCGGTGCCGTTCGCCACCGCCGGCGGCGGGCCCGTCTACGCCGGCCTCGGCACCGGCGCGTTCGCAGCCGAGACCGTCCTCGGCGCGCACGCCTGCATCCCGGTGCCCGACGACATCCCGCTCGCCGAGGCCGCGCTGCTCGGCTGCGCCGTGCTCACCGGTGTCGGCGCCGTCACCAACGCCGCCAAGGTGCGACCGGGCCAGACCGTCGCGGTGATCGGCCTCGGCGGCGTCGGGCTCGCGGCGATCCAGGGCGCGCGCATCGCCGGCGCCGCCGAGATCATCGCGGTCGACCCGGCCGTGGCGAAGGAGGGCCTGGCCCGCTCGCTCGGCGCCACCCAGTTCCTGGCGCCGCACGCCGGGCTGGCCAAGGAGATCCGGTCCCTGACCGGCGGCCTCGGCGCCGACCACGCCATCGAGTGCGTCGGGCGCGGCGAGACGATCCGCTCGGCCTGGTCGGCGACCCGCCGCGGCGGCACCACGACCGTTGTCGGCCTGGGCTCCGCGCAGGACCCGGTGACGTTCAACGCGCTCGAGGTCGCGTACTTCGCCCGGACCATCGCCGGCTGTATGTACGGCAGCACCGACCCGGCTGTGGACGTACCGCTGCTGCTGGAACATTATCGGGCCGGGCGGCTGGACCTGGCCGCGCTGGTCACCGACGAGGTCGGCCTCGACGGGGTCGGCGAGGCGTTCAGCCGGATGCGCTCCGGTCAGGGAGCGCGGACGCTGATCCGGTTCTAGCCGCCGTCTCCAGGATGATCCCGGCCACGGTGGCCGGGTCGTCGCTCATGGGGACGTGGCCGCAGCCGTCCAGGGTGACGTGGCGGGCCCCGGGGAGCACCTCGCGGGCCCGCAGCGCCTGGATCGGCTCGAGGATGCGGTCGCGGGCGGCCCACGCGATCGTGACCGGCACCTCGCCCGGGTCCCCGGCGAACGTGTACGTCGCGCCGTGCCGGGCCACCGCCGCAAAGCCCTTGCCGCCGCGCAGCGCCAGCGTGTCGGCGAGGGCCCGTTCGGCGGTGAGCACCGTCGGGTCGGTGACCAGCGCACGGAACGAGAACCGCTTGCCGAACTCGGTGCGGTAGAACTGCCGCAGCACCGGTTCCGGCGCGTACGCGCCGAAGCGCATGCTGCGCAGGATGCGCAGCGCCCGGCGGACCTGTGCCGGGGTGGCGAACCCGGCCGGGGACAGCGCGGTCGCCGAGCGGGCCAGCCCCGCCGCGGCCAGCTCGAGCGCGATCGCACCGCCGAGGCTGTTGCCGGCGACGTGCGGCCGCCCCAGCCCGTGCTCGGCGAAGAACTCCCCGAGCGCCGCGACCGCGGTCGGCATGCCGTGGTTCACGGCCGGCGCCGGCGAACGCCCGAACCCCGGCAGGTCGAGCGCGATCACGTCGTGGTGCGCGGCGAGCCGGTCGATGACGGGCTCCCACGCCCGCCAGTGGTGCCCGATCCCGTGGATCAGCACCAGCGGCGCGCCGTCTCCCGAACGTACAAAGTGGACGGTCATGCGATCACCTCGTAGGCGGCAAGGTCGAACCGCTTCATGCGCTGCCGGAAGCGCCAGGTAGAGCCCGGCCAGAGCGTCGAGTTGCGCCCAGTGGCGTCGATGTACCAGCTGTGGCACCCGGTGGCCCAGACGGTTTTCGCCATCCGCCGGTCGACGCCCGCGACGAACCGCGCCTGCGCCTCGGCCGTCGGCTCCACCGCCCGCACCCCGTCCAGCCGCATCCGCTCGAGCGCCCCGAGCACGTAGTTGATCTGCGACTCGATCATCAGCACGACCGAGTTGTGCCCGAGCCCGGTGTTGGGCCCGAGCAGCAGGAAGAGGTTCGGGAAGCCGGAGACGGTCGTGCCGCGGTACGCCTGCGGGCTCCCCTGCCACCGCTCGGCAAGGCTGCGCCCGTCGCGCCCCCGGATCCGCTCGGCGATCGGCAGGTCCGTGACCCGGAACCCGGTCCCGAACACGATCACGTCCGCCGGATGCTCCACCCCGTCCCGCGTCACGACCCCGCCGGCCCTCACCTCGGCGATCCCGTCGGTGACCACGTCGACGTTGTCGCGCGCGAGCGCCGGGTAGTAGTCGTCGGACCTGAGCACCCGCTTGCACCCCATCGCATAGTCCGGGGTGAGCTTGGCCCGCAGCCGCGGATCTCGCACCCCGCGCCGCAGGTTTGCCAGGGCCATCCGCTGCGCGAGCCGCATGACCCGCGGCCGGAGAAACCCGAGGACCGTGGCCTCGATCGACCAATACACGACCGTGCGCATCAATCGCTGCGCGCCTGGGATTCTTCGGTACGCCCAGTGCTCCCACTTCCGCAACGCCCGCTCGTTGCGGGGCATCACCCACGCGGCCGTCCGCTGGAACACCGTGAGCCTTTCGACAACGGGCTGGATGGCCGGCACGATCTGCACCGCGGAGGCCCCCGTCCCGATGACGGCGACGCGCTTGCCCGCCAGCTCGACATCGTGGTCCCACCGCGAGGAGTGGAACGCCTCCCCCTGGAACGTCTCCATCCCCGGCAGCTTCGGCATCGCGGGCTCGTTGAGCGGCCCCGCGGCCGCGATGAGCACGTCGGCCGTCCACTCCCCGACGGAGGTCGCGATCCGCCACCGCCCGGCGTTGGCGTCCCACTCCGCCCGCCGCACGTCGGCCCCGAACCGAATCTTGTCCCGCACCCCGAACCGCTGCGCACATTCGCGCAGGTACTGCCAGATCTCGCCCTGCCGCGAGTAGGTACTGGTCCAGTCCGGCTTCAGCGCGAACGAGAACGAGTACACCTGCGACGGCACGTCACACGCACACCCCGGATAGGAGTTGTCGCGCCACGTGCCCCCGAGGTCCTCCCCCCGCTCGAGCACGACGATGTCGTCGAACCCACCCTGCACGAGCCGAATGGCCGCCCCGATCCCCCCGAACCCGGCCCCGACGATAGCGACGCGCACATGCATCCAGCGCCCCCTGGCGTCCCCCTGGTACTCAACGGTACCAGCACGTTACCACCGGGTAGCTCCACGCGAAAGGGCTCGCCCAGTCCCTCGGGCGAGCCCTTGTCCCTGCACTTTCGCTCGTTCTTCGTCGTTCGTTCTTCCTCTGCCGGTCTTCGCCGCGTCGGTCTTCGCGCGTCGGTATTCGTCCTTCGGTGTTCGGTGTTCGGTGGTTCGGTGTTCGGTCTTTCGTCAGAGCCCGAGCAGCCGATCGAGGAAGTCCCGGTACGCCCGAACCGCCGCCCGAAGCCTCTCCGTGTCGTCCCCCGGCTGCCCCCGCCACGCCGCAAGTTCACTCCGCTGCGCCTCGAGCGCCCCGGTCAACATGCCCAGCGCCTCCCCGATGAGCTCATCCGCCTCGGCCGCAACCGCCCGCGGATCGTCAATGAACCGCAGCTGCAGCGCCCCCCACCGCTCCCGAAGCCCGTCAACGGCCCCATCGGCCCATACGGCCCCCACAGCGGCAACATCAACGTCCCCCGGCCGCGACTCATCAGCGCCCGCGACGCCATCCACATCCGCGCCCGCAACCTCATCCGCGTCACGGTCCCCAACCGCGACAGCGTCCCCAAGCGCGACACCGTCCCCAACCGCATCGGGCTCCCCAACCGTGTCACGGTCCTCAACCGTGACGAGGTCCGCATATGCGTCGCGGTCCTCCTGCGTGGCACTGTCCTCATAGGCGACAGCAGCCACATCAACATCGGACCCATCGGACCGATCCGCACGCCACTCCGCGTCCTCGGCGTACTCGGCCTGGGCGGTGCCGACCTCGTCCCGCTCGTCCTCGTCCACCACCTCGGCGTCATAGCCCTGGACGGTGCCGACCTCGTCCCGCTCGTCCTCCGTCTCGGCGTCGCGGGCTTCGTTCTCCCGGACCGCCTCGTCGTACACAGCGTCGACGTCGCTCTCCCGCTCCGTCCGCGCGTCCTCGGCGAACGACTCATCCCCGCGGGCGTCATCCTCTACGACCCGCTCGTCGTCGGCGCGTTCCTCCTCCAGCGCCTCGTCCCGGTCCACCACCGTGACGTCATCCCGGTCGGTGACGTCGTCTCTGTCAGTGGCGTCATCCCGGTCGGTGGCGCCGGAGGCATCGGGATCGGCTGAGCCGGACGCGTACGTGGCGGCCGGGTAACGCTCCGCCGCCGCGCGGTCCTCCGGGTCCTCGTAATGCTCGGTGTGTGCGGTGCCGATCACCGGCTCCGCATCGTCGTCGGCCGGCCTCGAGCTCAGGACCTCGTCCTGGTCGGCCGGCCTCGAGGTCAGGGCCTCGTCCTGGTCGGCCGACCTCGAAGCCGAAGCCTCGTCGTGGTCGGCCGAGCGAGGGGCCGGGACCGAGGTTGTCGCCTCGTCGAACTGGCCGCGGTACTGCTCCTGCTGGGTCATCGCAACCGTCCTTCCCCGGCCCTACGACCGGTTGCTCGTGTCGTGGGGGGCCTGGGAGGTGTGGCGCTGCGCGGGAACAGCCCGCGTCTCGGCGGCGTCATCCGACTGACGGAGTTCCGCATCCTGACGGGCGCCTGCATCCTGACGGGCATCCGCATTCTGGCGGGTGTCAGGGTCTTGACGATCGTCTGCATCGTGGCGGGCGTCCGTGGCATGGCGAGCGTTCACAGCATCGCCATGGGACACATCAGCGCCGTGAGACACATCAGCGCCGTGAGACACATCAGCGCCGTGAGACACATCAGCGCCGTGAGACACATCAGCGCCGTGAGACACATCAGCGCCGTGAGACACATCAGCGCCGTGAGACACGTCGGCGCCACGAGACGCGTCGGTGTCACGAGACACGTTGGTGTCACGAGACACGTTGGTGTCACGAGACACGTTGGTGGATGTGGAGTCGATGCCGATTGGAGCCGCGGACGCGGCCGAAGCCGCCGCGTCCGCGGGGGACGCGGAGTCCGCGGTAGGGGCGTCCGTGGCCAGCAGATCCGCGAACAAGGCGCGGTAATGCACCACGGCCTGGCGGAGCTGCTCCGTCGTGGCCTCGCCGCGGTCGGACAGCTCCGAGATCTCGTGCGCCTCCCGGTAGTGGCTCAGCGTGCGCGCGTGCTCGACCGACAGGTGCGAGAGGCGGGATTCGTAGTCTGACGTGGGGTAACCACGCTCCGCGATCAGCTCTGTCAGTAGAGCGTCCGCGGCGCGAACGGCGCCGGCCGGGTCGTCCAGGAAGCGGGACTGCAGGTCTTCCCACTCCGCGGTGTACCGGGACCGCGCCTCCGGGGCGAGGGGGCGCAGCTCGAGCTCGGCGTGGCGCCGTTCGCGTTCGCGTAGGTCGCGCTCGGCGGCCAGGCGGCTTTCGCCCTCGGCTACGGCCCGGTCGTACTCGGGGCCGAACCGATGTTGCAGGGCCCGCCGCCGAGTGACGAACCAGATGCCGTAGCCGAACGCGGCGATCACGACCAGAACGAGGATCGTGATCGTAACTTGGGTGGCTGTCATGGCGGTCCTCCTTCAATAGGAGGTATTCCGCGAGACGTCACCCCTCAAACGGACGTGAATGTGTCAGGTGCCGACCAGGTGGTTGAGGAAGTCGCGGTAGCCGTGCACGGCGTTGCGCAGCTGCTCGGTGTCGTCGCGGCCCGATACGCGCCAGTTGCTGAGCTGGTCCTTGCGGGCGTTCAGGGACGCCGTCACGCCGGCCAGGGCGTCGTCGACCAGGCGTTCGGCCTCGCCGGCCGCGGTCTGCGGGTCGTCGACGAAGCGCAGCTGGAGCTCCTGCCAGCGGGTGCGTACCTCGTACGCGTGGGCCTCGGTGGTGAGCGGCGCGTTGATCAGGTACTGGCCGCCGCCGTATGTGCCGCCGCCCACATTGCCGCTGGACGGAGCGCTGCCCTGGCCGTAACCGCCGCCGGCGGGGGCGGGCTGACCATAACCACCGCCGGGCGGCTGACCGTAGCCACCACCGCCGTACGGCACCGATGACATCGGGGCGCCCTGCGGCACCGCTCCGGTGGCCGGCGGGCGTGGCGCCGCCGGTGCGGCGTACTGACCGGGCTGGGCCGGCGGGGCCGAGCCGGCGCCCTCGGTCTCCTCGTCTTCGTCCTTGCCGCCGCGCAGCAGGATCCAGCCGCCGACGGCCAACGCGACTACGACCAGGCCGATCGTGATCGTCGTGGAGTTCATGGGGTCCCCCTCAACAGTCCGAGGATCAGAGTCCGAGGATCACAGTCCGAGGATTCGGTCGAGGAACTCGCGGTAGTCGCGCAGCGAGGCCCGCAGGTTCTCGGTGTCCAGGCCCCGGGCGGCGCGCTGCTGGTGCAGCTGCCCCCGGCGCTGGTCCAGTGAGGCTGTCAGCGAGGCCACCGCCTCCTGTACGAGCCGCTCGGCCTCCCCCGCCACCAGGTGCGGATCGTCGATGAAGCGCAGCTGCAGCTCCTGCCACCGGCCGCGGATGCGCTGCCGGTCGGACTCGTTCCACAGCCCGGCCAGGGAGGCGGCCGCTGAGCCGCCGACCGGCCGGTACGCGGCCCCGTTCGGCGCCGCCCCACTGCTCGGGGCTCCCGCGCCAGTGCCCGGGACCCCCGTGCCGTCGCCTGTTGTGGCGCCGCTGGCCGGGGCCGCCGCCCCGTTATCCGGGGGCGCGGCGCCGGCTGGCGAGGCCGAGACGGTGCCGCCGTCGAACTCCGCGGCGGCCGGGGCATCATCGTCGACCTGGGGCGCCATCTCGCCGCCTTCAGGTTGCATGCGCGCGTTCCTCTCCATCGGGAGATCACGCGATACCCGCCGCCAACCGCGAAATAGCCACTCACAGGGGTGAGCTAGGGCTGGAAGCGGTACCCCATGCCCGGCTCGGTGAGCAGATGGCGTGGGCGCGCGGGGTCGTCCTCCAGCTTGTGCCGCAGCTGCGTGACGTACTGCCGCAGGTACTGGGTCTGCTTGAGGTACGTCGGACCCCACACCTCCTGCAGGAGCTGCCGCTGGCCGACCAGCTTGCCCGGGTTGCGCGCCAGCGCCTCCAGCAGCTGCCACTCGGTGCGGGTGAGGTGCACGCCGCCGCTGACCGTGTGCGCGGCGAAGTCGACGTCGTGGGAGCTGATGCGCACCGTGCCGAGCGGGTCAGCCGGGCCGAGGCGGCGGGTGACGGCGCGGACGCGGGCGAGCAGCTCGTCGATGCTGAACGGCTTGGTCACGTAGTCGTCGGCGCCGGCGTCGAGGGCCTCGACCTTGTCGCGGGAGTCGGCGCGGCCGGACAGGACCAGGATCGGCACCGGGGTCCAGGAGCGCAGCTTGCGGATCACCTCGACGCCGTCGAGGTCGGGCAGGCCGAGGTCGAGCACGACCAGGTCGGGCTTGGTCTCGGCGGCCAGGCGCAGCGCCTCGGCCCCGCCGCCGGCGACCACGACGTCGTACTGCCGGGCCACGAGGTTGATCCGCAGCGGGCGGACGATCTGGGGCTCATCGTCGACGACGAGAATTCTGGTCACTTGACAAGGCCGAACGTGACGGCGGACACGCTTGAGGGGTTTCGCAAGCGGACCGCAAGTGGCTGCCAAGTCCTTGACGGCAGAGTGCTCAGCATGACGAACTCCTGCAAGTTCTGGGCTGGACCTACATACATCGTGACCGCCACCACCGCCGCCTCAGGCGCGCACCTGGACAAGGGCAAAAGCGCCGCCGGTGCGCCATGAGGCGGGCAGGGCGCCCTCCGCGCCCGCGGACAGTCCGACGACCACGTCCGACTTCACCGTCCGCAGCGCGGCGACCGGGCCCGGAAAGTAGCCGGTGACCTCCTCGAACGAGGTGGTCGCCGGCCAGCTGCGATCCCCGACCAGGCGGCGGTAGTTGAGGTCCCCCTTGAGGATCGTCAGCTCCGCCGCCGCGAACCGGGCGGCGAGCCCGTCGGGCGCGTCGTGGAAGGTGAGCGGCGCGCAGTAGAAGTCCTCGGTGTGCAGCCGCAGCGTCCCGTCGCGCAACGCCGCGTCGAGCCGGCCGCCGACCGCGCTGCCCGCGGGGAAGCGCCGCAGCTCGGCGAGCACGTCGGCGGTCAGGGCGTCGGAGACGAAGTACGGCGCCGGCTTGACGTGCAGCTCGACCCGCGACGCGCGCCCGGTGCGCAGCAGGAAGTCGATGAGCACCAGGTCGGGCAGCAGCTCCCGCCCGGCGTTGTCGGCCACGAGCACCGCCGGGCCGCCCTGCGCGAGCGACCACAGCCGCTTGCTGTCATCGACGATGAGGTCGTCGACCCGCTGCAGGTCCCCGGCGACCAGCCGGAACCCCAGGTCGGCCCGGTTGCCCCACAGCGCCGCCGCGACCAGCCCCGCCGCCTGCTCCTCCTCCGGCCGCTCCTGCAAGGCGTCGAGCTCGGCGAGCTCCTCCGCACCCGGCAGGTCCGCCGCCTTCTGCGGCCCGAACGGGTCGACGCCCTGCCAGGCCCCCGGCTCGTAGTACCCGACCGCTTCCAGCAGCCGGCGGTAGAAGAAGTTCTCGGCGAAGAGGAACGGCACGTCGTACCACGACCGCCCGAACATCCCGGCACCCCACTCGGCCCAGGCCGCCGCGTCGTGGGCCCCGCCGGCCAGGGGCGCCACGACGTCCTCCTGCAAAAGCCTTTCCAGCCGCAGCGGTACCTCGGGAGGGTACGGATACGCCCCCCGCACCCGCTCGACGATGGCCGGGTGCCGGTCCCGCAGTACCGAATGCGGAAACGACATCGGATCGGTGCTCACGATGACGGGCGGCTCGACGGGCATGGGGGCAGTATCACCCGTAAACTCGATCCATGTCGGACGACCAGTTGTTCTACGCACTCTTCGTGGTCGGCGCCCTGGTGCTGATCGCCCTGCTGGTGCTGGCGATCGTCCTGGCCGTGCGGGTCTGGAAGACCGGCAAGTATCTGCAGGCGATGGGCGTCGGCGGCAAGTGGGTCTTCTGGGGCGCCATCATCTACACGATCTTCCCGATCGACCTGCTCCCCGACCCGATCTACCTGGACGACGTCGGCGTGCTCGGCGGCGCCCTCCTCTACCTCAGCCGCCTCGCCGTCAAGGCCCGGCAGAACCGCCAGGCAGCCGGCCGCCCGCCCCTGCCGCCGCAGCTGCGCCCCCCGCAGCGCACCCGCTGAGCTCCGCCCGGCTCACCCGGTCGGTGTCGACCGGCCCGAAGCGCGCGATCAGCAGCGCCCCCGCGAGGGTTCCCCCGACCAGGGTGATCCACAGTGGAGCGCCGCCGGCCCCGAGCAGCGCCAGCAGCAGCGCCGGCGCGACCGCGTTGGCGACCCCGGTCGAGGCCTGCCACGCCGCCAGCGCCCGCCCGAGCCCCGCGGGCCGGGCCGTCGCCGCGACCAGCGCCGTCCCGGTCCCGGCGTAGAGCATCTCCCCCACCGTGTACAGCACCGCGACCACGGCAACGCCGACGGCATCCCCCGCCGCCCAGAACCCCAGGTAGGACACGGCCAGCACGGCGCCCGACCCGGCGAGCACCAGTCGCCGCGACTGCCCGCCCAGCCAGACCACCAGTGGCACCTGCAGCGCCACCACCAGCACGGTGTTGCCGGCGAAGATCAGCCCCGACCACGCCGCGCCGGCGTGCAGCCGCTCGGTCAGGATCACCGGCAGCACGACCTCGAGCACCGCGAAGCACAGCGCCAGCGGCAGGTTCGCCCACATCAGCAGCCGTAGCGAACCCGTCCCGGCCCCGGCGCGCCGATCAACGGCACGCGCGACGTCCTGCGACCGGCGGGCCAGGCGCATCGTGCGCATCGACAGGACCAGGGCGGCCGCGACCGCGTAGCCGGCCGCCGTGCCGAATGCCAGCAGGCGCAACGCCGAGGGGCCGAATCCCACGCACGCGGCGGCGACCAGTGCGCCCGCGCCCAGGCCGGCGTTGCGCAGGGAGCGGCCGAACGCCAGCGGGGCGTCGGCCGGGCCGTCGGCGAGCGCGGCGACCAGCGCGGCGTGCGCCGGGGGCCAGGCCTGGTTGCCGATGCCGAGCAGCAGCGCGGCCAGCGCGAACGCCCACACGCCGTGCGCGGCGAGCAGCACCGCCACGCCGGCCACGCGCACGAGCAGGGTCGCCGCGACCGGCGCGGTGCGGGCGCCGGCGTCGATCCACCGGCCGGTGAGCGGCACGGCGGCCAGGCCCGCCAGGAGACCCGCCGACAGCGCCAGGCCCGTGGCGGACGCCGGGAGGCCGAGGACGCTCACGCCGTACAGGACGAGGAAAGGACGCAGCAGTCCCGCGCCGATCGCATCGATCGCGAGAGCCGCCGCGTACCGCGGGCCGAACCCACCGAATCGCATGGCGGCCAGCCTGGACGGCGGCGCCCGGCCGAGTCCCGCCGATTGACGATCCCGGTCAACTGGCGAGCCGTGGAGGGCGGGCGCTGGCACGATTGTGAGGTGCTGACGATCGACATCACCGGCCTGCCGCCCGAGCGGGTGACCTTCGCCGCGTCGCCGCTGGCCGAGCTCACGTCGATGCTGCACGTGCTGGCCGAGCCGGCCCACCATCCGGCGATGCAGGCGTGGGCGGGCGCGACGCTCGCCGGGCTCAAGCCCGCGCTCGCCGACCGGCTGCTCGAGGCCGAGTTCCTGTGGCGCTCCTCGCGGGCCGACTTCCTGGTGCCCGGGCGGCCCGCCGAGCGGCTGGCCGACGAGCTGGACGAGGTCGACCGGCTGCCCGACGACGTCTACGTCGCCGCCGCCCTCGTCACCACCTGCGGCTCCTCGCGGCTGTCGTTCCGCCGCGGCCACGCCGGCGCGGGCCGGGGCTCGCCGCTCACCGACCCGGCGGCGGCCGACCGGGCGCTGGAGCTGGCGCAGGCGCGGGGTCCGCGGCAGGCGGCGTTCGCGGAGCGCCTGCTGGAGGACCCGCCGGCGGTGCGGGCCGCGGTACGCCGCCTGCTCGAGGACTGCGCGGACGCGTTCTTCGCCGACGCCTGGCGGCCGGTCGAGCACCGCCTCGCCGCCGACGCGCGGCACAAGAGCGAGCTGCACGCCCGGCTCGGGCTGGCCGCGGCGCTCGATGCGGTCTCGCCCGCGGCGAGCCTGTCGGAGCACGGCGGCGCGCGCGAGATCCGGCTCGACAAGCTGCAGGACAACTGGACCTCCGGCGCCGACGGGGTGACGTTCATCCCCTCCGTGTACGGGCGCCCGCACCTGCTGACCGTGCACGCGCCCGGCTGGCGGCCGGTCGTGCAGTACGCGGCGGCCGACCGCCACGACCCGCCGCCGCTGTCGCTGGACCTCGTGCGGCGCCGCCTCGAAGCGCTCTCCCACCCGGTGCGGCTGCGGCTGTGCCGGACCCTCGCCCGCGGCCCGCACACCACCGGCGAGCTCGCCGAGGCGTGGCAGCTCACCGCGCCGGAGGTGTCGCGGCACCTGGCCGTGCTCAAGAAGGCCGGCCTGCTGACGACGACCCGCCGCGGCCGGTACGTCAGCCACGCCCTCGACGTCTCGGCGACCGCCGCGCTCGGCGCCGACCTGCTGGAGGCGTTCCTGCGATGAACGAGCTCTCCGTCATTCCGGTTCCGGCCGAGGTGTACCCCGAGCCGGGCGTCGTGTTCAAGCTGCGCCCCGACGCCGTCATCCGCTCCGACTCGCCTTCCGTCGGCGCGTACCTGGCGGACCGGCTGCGCCCGCCGACCGGCTACGCACTGCCCCTCGCGCAAGGCCCCGGCCACGGCATCGAGCTGCTGCTGGCGGACGCGCCGGCGGGCGAGGAGGAGTACACGCTGGAGGCGACCGCCGAGCGCGTCACCGTTAGGGCGCGGACGGACGCGGGGCTCTTCTACGGCGTGCAGACCCTGCTGCAGCTCCTGCCGTCCACCGTGGAGGCCAGCACCGTCCAGGATGGACCGTGGACCGTCCCCGGCGGACGGATCGCGGACCGGCCGCGGTACGCGTACCGGGCCGCGATGCTCGACGTGTCGCGGCACTTCTTCGGCGTCGAGGTGCTAGAGCGTTTCGTCGACCGGCTCTCGCGGTACAAGATAAATGTCCTGCACTTGCACCTGAGTGACGACCAGGGCTGGCGGATCGCCGTGAACGCGTGGCCGCGGCTGGCGACCGTCGGCGGCGCGTCGCAGGTCGGCGGCGGCCCCGGGGGCCACTACAGCCAGGAGCAGTACGCCGGCCTGGTCGCCTACGCCGCCGCGCGGCACGTCACGCTGGTGCCCGAGATCGACATGCCCGGCCACGTCAACGCCGCCCTGAGCGCCTACCCCGAGCTGAACGCCGACGGCGCCGCCCCGCCGCCGTATACCGGCGTCGACGTCGGCTTCAGCACCCTGAGCGTCGGCAAGGAGGTCACGTACCGCTTCGCGCGCGACGTGCTCGAGGAGATCGCCGCGCTGACGCCCGGCCCGTACCTCCACATCGGCGGCGACGAGGCGCAGAGCACGACGCCGGAGGACTACGTCGAGTTCATGGCGCGCGTCCAGCCGATGGTCACCGCGGCCGGCAAGACCGTCATCGGCTGGCACCAGATCGGCCCGGCGGCGCGCGAGCCGGGCCGGATCGCGCAGTACTGGGGCAGCACCGACGAGCCCGACGCGGACATCCGCGCGGCCATCGCACAGGGCGACCGCGTGCTGCTGTCGCCGGCGAACCGGGTGTACCTCGACATGAAGTACACCCCCGACACGCCCATCGGCCTGGACTGGGCCGGCCACGTGACCGTTCGGACGGCGTACGAATGGAACCCGGCCACCCTGCTGCCCGGCGACCCGGACGTCATCGGCGTCGAGGCTCCACTATGGACGGAAACGGTGTCCACACCGGACGACATCGACCTGCTGACCTTCCCGCGCCTGCCGGCGGTCGCCGAGCTGGCCTGGTCGCCGCAGCCGTCCCGCGACTGGCCCGGCTTCCGCGCGCGCCTGGCCGTCCACGGTCCACGGTGGACACTGCTGGGAATAGCGTTCTTCGAGAGCCCGGAGATCCCCTGGCAGTTCTAGAGCGGTTTGCGCGCCACGATCACGTCGCGCAGGATCGCCTGGTCGACCCGGTGCCGGAACGACTCGTACGGCGCCTCTTCGACGACCTCGAGCCCCGCGTCGGCCAGCAGCCCGGCCGCCAGCTCCCGTTTGGCCACGAACGTGTTCCAGGCGACCCCCATCGCCCCGCCCGGCCGCAGCAGCCGCGCCCACACCGGCGCCGCCTCGGCCAGCAGGTCCTCCGGGCTGCGCACCAGCCCCTTGCCGGTCGTCCGGCTGCCGTGCTGCACCCCGTACGGCAGGTCGGTCACCACGAGGTCGAACGAGCTCTCCTTGAAGAACTCCCCCGACCGCACGGTATCGGCGTTGACCACGTCGAGCAGCTGCGTGCTCTTGGCCTTGTACTCGTCGCGGTCCGCCGCCAGCTCGATCCGCAGCCGCTTGGCCACCACCTGCCGCTCCCGCCGCACCGGCCCGAACTCGGCCTTGTGCTTGACCCGCTTCCGCTTGAGCCACGTCTGGATGAAGGCGGCGTAGGCTTCGAAGTCCTTCTGATCCCGATCGACACCGGCAGCGTCGAACCCGTACATCAACGCCTGGTTGAGCGTCGTCCCGCGCCCACACAGCGGGTCCAGCACCCGGAACCGCCGCTCGAGCATCTCCCCGGCGTGCGCCGAGGCGAGCAGCGTGACGTTGAGCAGCAGCTTCGTAAACTGCTCATTGGTCTTCCCTTGGTACTTCAGAATCGTGATCAGATCATCGTCGAACCGATCGAGGTTCGTCAGCCCAACGGGCCGCAGCATCTCCCCGACAACCTCGAACAACGCGTACACCGACGACAGGTTCCCCAGCAGCGCCGCGCCACGCTCCCCGAGCTCATCCACCTCAAACGTGACATAAGGAACACCCGCCACTTCACGCGTGCCGATGTTCTCCAGCCGCCCCCCGAGCACCGCCCGGTCGAACGCGAGCAGCTCCGCCTTGGTCAACTCAACGGCCGAATCGGCGTACACCCGATTGGTGGAAGGCAGGATGAGCAGTGCATATAGCGCCATAGACCCCACACCCTAGCCGACACGCGGGGTACCAGGGTGCAACCCCCGGGGTCAGTGATGTAGAGTTCGTCTTCGCGGGCGATTGGCGCAGCGGGAGCGCGCTTCGTTCACACCGAAGAGGTCACTGGTTCGATCCCAGTATCGCCCACCGCACGTTTTTGCAGCTAGATAGCCTGTTGCCGGAGTTCTCGGTAACGGGCTATTCGGTTCTTGCTCCTTATTTGGGGAGCAAACGGGGAGCACAAGATCATCAGCAGGACTACCCAATCCGCCCCAAGCTGATCGCCGCCTTGGCCATCGTGGCGGCCTGGTGACGGACTACTTCTGGAGCAGCAGGTCCGCACCAGCACCGTGGCCAAGGCACCAGCTCCGAGCGCCGGGCGCTCCCTCGATCCACCACGTCAAGTTCGGCATTGGCGGCGCGAATTGGGTCCTGATGGCGCTCGGCGTGTCGCTGGCCCTCTTCGGCATCGTCACGATGGTGTTGCTGCGACACCAACTGTCAGCGACGAGCGGCCCGCCGTCGGAGGTGAACCGGCCAGCCCAGCGCGCCAGCGAGCCGGTGGTCGCCAAGCGCTTGCAAACTTCGCCACGGCACAGACTTCGCCAAGGGTCGGGGCGAGCCGGGCGGCTGCCATGGGCCAGGAATGCTGGATGGGAAGCGGTCGCGGCTTGGCCCCGGATGGCACCTCGCCACGACTCGACCTCTAGACCAACGGATTAAAAGTCCGCAGCTCTGCCATTGAGCTAGCAGCCCGCGCACACAGGGTACCCTGTCCAGCCACCACGGCTCGCGTCCGTTTCCGTCCCGGCGCGTATTGCCTGGTCCGGACGTTGCCGGTCCACATTGCGGAACATGGCAGTGTGCCGTCGGTCGCGAAATCCGGTAGATTCGGGCTGGTCCGTCCACGGTCCTGAACATCCGAGCACCCACGGAGCACCCACGGCGACCACCATCCCGCGTATCAGCTCGCTTGCCCGCCATCGAGGAGAGTGGTCCAGGGATGACCCAGCTCGTGGACCAGCTACATCGACGCCCGACACGCGCGGCCGGGAGCTGTCTGTTCGCCCGTCACCGACGGTCAGGCGAGCAACCTCGGAGCAACCAGCACGTGTCCCGACAGCTGGTCAATCATGCCATCCGGGAAGCCGAGCACCCAGGTTGACGGCCCTCCGCGACGCAGTTCGGCCGAGGGCCGGATACCGACGGCGTGGCAGTGGCCCCCGAGCCGACGCGGTACGTGGCGCTGCATCCGGGGGCGCTACACCGAGGCGGGCGTGTCGCTCAAGCGGCTGTACCGGCTCCCGTCCAAGGACGACTTGGTCGAGCAGGTGCTGGCGCGCCGGCACGACATGTGGAACGCGCTGGTCGCCGACGCCACCGCCGTCGACGACCCGCGGCTGAGGCTGCTCGCGATCTACGACATGCTCGCGCGCTGGTTCGACCAGGACGACGTCCGCGGCTGCATGTTCATCAACTCGTTCGGCGAGCTCGGCGCGACCGCGCCGCGGATCGCCGAGATCGTGCGGGCACACAAGGCCGGCTTCCAGGCGCGCCTGGCCGAGATGGTGGCGGAGGCCAGCGCGCCGCCCTCGCTGGCGGCACAGCTGGCGATCCTCGCCGAAGGCGCACAGACCACCGCCGCCATCGCCGGGACGAACGAGTCCGCGACACAGGCCCGTCAGGCCGCCGCCGTGCTCATCGACGCCGCCGCTCCACCCCGTTGATCCCGGTACGAGCCGCCGGTCACGGCTGCTCTCTCAACATCAACTACGCTGCCCTCAGCGGCATAACCCGTGTCCAAGATCAGGGGCCAAGACCCGTTATTGATCGGCAGCCATAAACGAGAGACGGCCGGGCCGGTGGCGCCGGCAAGCACGAGCATTGACACCGCTCTGCCTTGGCCGGGGCAATCGCCCGGATTCAGCAACGGGGCACCCGCCGACGCTGCCGCCTCAGCCGGGGAACTCCGCCACGGCCTTGCCGAGGTCGCGTTCGAGTTCACCGGGCGTCTGGAGGCCCCGGTCCGCCAGGTACTCCAGACGCTCACGGCTTTCGGGCAGTGCAACCAGGCCGAGGAACGTGGCCGAGTCGGAGCGCACGCTCGCCGGGTGCGGCAGCGTGAGGTCATTGATCGCGCGCTTGGCGGTCTTGACCCCCTCGGGCGGAAAGCCGGCGATGCGCTTGGCCAGGCGCTCGACGAAGCCGTCCAGCTCGGCGTCGGGCAGGGCGCGGTTGATCCAGCCGTAGCACTCTGCGAGATCGGCATCAAAGTCGTCGGCGCCGGTGATGGCTTCGATGGCGCGTGTTCTGCCCAGTCGCCGGGTCAGGTGCTGCATGCCGCCGGCGCCGGGCAGGGCGCCGGTGCCGGACTCGAACTGCCCGAAGATAGCGTTCTCGCGCGCGGCGAAGATCATGTCGCAGGCAAGGGCGAGTTCGTTGCCGCCTCCGCGTGCCCTGCCGCGCACCTTGGCGATGGTGATCACTGGGACATGCGCCAGCTTGAACAGGAGCATGCCGAGCGAGGCGTCACCGGGGCCGCCGGCCTTCGCGGCCTCTGCGGTGTACTGGGGGATCGCCGTGAGATCCACGTGCGCCGCGAAGAATTCGGGTGAGGCGCTGTCGATGACAACAACTCGCACGTCACCGGGGTCGGTGTACAGCGTGTCGAGGAGTGAGACGAGGTCACGGACAAGGTCGACACCGATGAGGTTGAGGGGGCCGGCGTCGAGGGTGGCGAACAGGACACCGGCCTGCTCCCGGGTCTGAATCGACGAGTAGGCGAAGCTCATGATCTTTCCTTTGAGTGAGGGGTTCGGAATGGAGCTGGGAAGGGTCACGGGGCATGGTCTTGCCTCGGATCGTGCCGGGCACGCCGGGGAAGCGGTCCTTTGCCCGTCAGGCGAGGTGCTCACGAAACCAGGCGCGGGCGGCGCCGCTCGCCTGAGGAATACCCCAGGGCGACCGGTTCATCATGATCAGTGAGCACGGCGAGAGCGAACTCTTCCTGGACCCGACGTTCATGTGCATGCAGCGCAGCAGCGACACCATGATCATCACGCTTCAGCTCGGGGCCCACCGGCCTCTGGAGGACAAGCGGGCAGTGGCGGCGGTCATCAACAACCTGGTGATCGAGGCACTCGGCGTCTCACCCCATGACATCTTCATCGCGTTGATTCCGGTCCCGAATGAAAACTTCTCCTTCGGCCGGGGCGAACTCCAGCTTGCCGACGGCGCACCACGCTGGTGAACCATGGCCGCACGGTGAAGTGCCGCACCCGAGTACCGGACAATCTCAGCAAGCAACAGGAGGCGTTCGGCGAACCGCTGACTTCCTACGCCGATCACCGATCCGGGGCTCAGGTGTCCAAGATCAGCGGTCAACTCCCTACCAACTCGTGACCGTCAAGCGTGTGGCAAGGTAGGTCGCTGTGCCAAACCGAATCATGATGATCCGCCCGAACCTTGACGACCTACCGCCGTCCGAGTTACCCGAGCCGTACACGATTCGCTGGCACCGTGACGGAGACGCCCAGCACTGGATGACCATCAAGTCCGCGTCCGACATGCATCACCAGGCCCCGCCGGACTATTACGAGCGAATGTACGACGCGCATCCCGACTCGCTCGGGCAGCGGCAGGCGTTTCTCTGCGAACCCTCCGGCAAGCCAGTAGGCACGGTCACGGCCTGGTGGTTCGAGAACGTCGACGACCCCAGTCTCGGCAAAGTCAACTGGATGCTGATCGCCCCTCAAGCCCAGGGCCGCGGATTGTCCAAGCCCCTGCTGGTGGCCTGCTGCGCGCGCCTCGCCGCCCTCGGCCACACCAGAGCAGCGCTCTACACGCTCACGCAGCGGATCCCAGCCATCAACCTGTACCGCAGCTTCGGCTTCGTACCCCTCATCAGGCACCCCGCCGACGTGCAGGCCTGGGCTGCCACGAACCCGCTGATGAAGCACCCCTATGCGGAAACGGAGTACCTGCGCGGTCCCGAGCTCGGCATCGACGTCGCCACGCTGTCCGACTGAGACCGCCTGCGCCGTTCGATAACTCGGTCAATGGTCCTGACGTGCGTTTTTGTGCGTCCGGTTGTCGTTTGTGGTGGACATGCTGACGGTCGTGATCCTGTCGTCGGGTATCTGTCGTTCGGGTACCTGGTGCTGCACCAGGGTCCTGCACCTGATGATCCTCGGGTTTGCGTCGTGAGCGGTCGAAGGAGATCGAGATCCTGGTGCTGCGGCATCAGGTCGCGATGCTGCGGCATCAGGTCCACCGGCCAGACCTGCAACCCGCCGACCGCGCGGCGCTGGCCGTGCTATCCCGGCTACTGCACCGCCAGCAATGGACGACGCTCTTCATCATCCCGGCAACGCTGCCGCGCTGGCATCGCAACCTGATCGCCCACACGTGGACGTATCCCCACCGTGCGCCCTGGGCGGCCACCGGTACGGGCGGAGATCCGCGCCCTGGTGCTGCTCCTGACTCGCAGGGCCCGGCAAAGTCGTTAGGTGATGCCGAGTAGGGCCAGTGGTCGGTTGACTTCCCGGCCGTGGTGGCGGTTGGCGGCGGAGATGTTGGTGACGCCGGCCAGGCGCAGGACGCCGATGGCGGCGTTGCGGATAGCGGCCATGACCTGGGGACCGGTGCCGGTGCGGATCTGGGAGCGGTATTCGTCGTAGGTGACGTCGCGGACCCAACGGGTCTTGTTCTCGATGGAGCAGTGCCCGCGTATCCAGTCGGCGAGGTGCATTGGTTTCGCTTGATGCGCTTGGAGGCGCTGGAGCCGGGCCCTGAGAGGATCGACCGCTGGCAGCGGCGGGCCGGCACCCGCAACGACGCCGCCCCAAAGGTGCGACAGCGAGACGCCGCAGCGTGATGATGGACCTCGATGCGGATCGCCGAGCATTCGGCATTCCGTATGCCATCACCGCCGTGTCGAGGCCCCTGGCATCGAATCTGCAGAAGCGGTCGCCTCGCAGGGACGCTGACGCCGCGGCACCTCTGGTCACCAGCACCGACACGGTCCGGAACGGAGCTTCGTCCCTTTGGAGACGATACCGCCTCCCACCTGGGCGGGTGGGGGTTTCCGGCGGCGACAGGATCAAACGGTGATGTCGGCGGTGATGCCAGCGAACAGGTCGTCCTCGGGGAGCCGGGTGCCGACCAGTGAGCGGGCCAGCTCGTAGTCTTCGGTCGGCCAGACCACGCGCTGGACGTCGAGCGGCACCCGGAACCATGGGCCGTCCGGGTCGATCTGCGTGGCGTGGGCGATCAGCGCCCGGTCGCGCACCTCGAACCAGTCGGCGCACTGCACCCGGGTGGTGAACTCGCGCTCCTTGCGGCCCTCCTCGTCCCAGCCGGCGATCCACTCGCCGTAGGGGGACTCGTGGCCGTGCTCGACCAGGTAGGCGTGGAGGGCGCGGATCCGGGCCATCGAGATGCCGTGGTTGTAGTACACCTTCAGCGGCTGCCAGGGCTCACCGGACTCCGGGTAGGCCTCGGGGTCCGCGGCCGCCTCGAAGGCGGCCATCGTGATGGTGTGGGTCATGATGTGGTCGGGGTGCGGGTAGCCGCCGTTCTCGTCGTACGTGGTGATCACGTGCGGACGGAACTCCCGGATCAGCCGGACCAGCGGCTCGGCTGCCTTCTCCACCGGCTCGAGCGCGAAGCAGCCCTCGGGCAGCGGGGGCGGTGGGTCGCCCTCCGGCAGGCCGGAGTCGACGAAGCCCAGCCAGGCCTGCTTGACGCCCAGGATCTCGCGGGCGGCGTTCATCTCTTTGCGCCGTACCTCGTGGAGGTTGGCCTCGAGCTCCGGGTCGCCTTGGAGCTTCGGGTTGAGAATGGAACCGCGCTCGCCGCCGGTGCAGGTGGCTACCAGGACGTCCACGCCCTGGGCGACGTACTTCGCCATGCTGGCGGCCCCCTTGCTGGACTCGTCGTCCGGGTGCGCGTGGACCGCCATCAATCGCAGTTGCCCTGTCAACGCATGTTCCTTCCGCATCGCCCCGCTGCGGGGGGGTGTCGTTAGCCGGGGCCCTCCGCACCGAGCAGAGGACCACTCAGCGGCCCGCCATGCATTGCATGGCGTGATGTTGTGCGCGTATCGCTCCACCGTCGCCGTGGCGATCAACCCGAGCTTCTCGTTGGGCATCTGAGCTCACGTCGCGGTGAACACGACCGGCGCCCGGACGCCGCGGGCCATTCAGGAGGCCGTTCAGCCCTCCACATGCCGTGGTCGTCGCACTGGGCACCGGTCGAAGGTGTCAGTGTCAGAGGGTGACGCGTTCTCCGCTGGTGGAGGACCGCTCGATCGCGTCGAGGAGCCGGTGGAGCTTCACCGCTTCGTCGAAGTCAGGAATCTGGTCGACTGCCGAAGGGCCTTCGGCGAAGCGCGCGTAGGCTTCGGCGACATTGACGGCGGTGCCGTCGAGTTCCTGCGGAACGGTGCGGTACTTCTCTGGGATCTCCAACACGGACAGGCTCATGTCGTCGCCGCGGCCACCGAGCAGGGTCAGCTCGGACAACTGGACGTGTCCCAATGGTCCTGTGATCCGAAGGTCGCCCTCCGTACCGTTGATCTCCCACAGCAGGTTGGCGCCGCGCGAGACCCCTCCGCGGTAGTGCGCTGAAACGACGACGCCGCTGGTGAGCACGCCGCTCACGGCGATCTGGTCGTCGATGTTCCGCGTGCGGACCTCCTGGGTCTCTGCCACGGTGTAGGTCGGGCGTCGGATTTCCAGCGTTGCCGAGACTTCGCGGAATTCGCCCAGGATCCAGCACAGGGCATCGACGGTGTGACCGAACGGGATCGTGAGCATGTTCGCGCCGTTGGCTCGGTCGTTCAGGTAGATCATCGCCTCGGGCTCCGTTGCACCAGTGCTGCCGGCCGAGCCGACGAGCGTGGTGGACAGCACCTCGCCGATGTAGCCATCGCGGATCAGGTCTCGGACGTAGCGGATCGTCGGCGCGGACCGGGCCTGCAGCCCGACGGCGGTGCGGACGCCGAGCTTCCGAGCGCGGTTCGCCATCGCCTCCGCCTCGGCCAGCCCGTTGCCCAAAGGCCACTCGCAAAAGACCATCTTCTGCGCGTCGAGGGCGGCGTCGACCAGTTCCAGGTGGTGGGGGACCTTGACCGTGACGGTAACGAGATTTACGTCCGGATCGCTTGCCAGGTCCCGCGCGCTCGGGAACGCATGGGGGATCCCCAATGCCTCCGCAGCGGCCCGGGAGGACTGCTTGCTGCTGTTCGCCACCGCGACCACCTCGTAGCCCGGCAGGCTGCGCAGCGCCGGGACGTGCGAACGGGCCGCCCAACCTTGTCCCGGGGTGAGCCCGACTATCCCCACCCCGATCGTCGTGTCGGAGGGCGTTGTCTCTGTCATGGCGATGAATTCTCCTTATCTTCTGGTGAACTGTCTGACGCCGGATTGGGTGTGTGCTTCGCACGGACGGCGACTCCGTGGGGCGGTCGCCACGGCATCACTCACCGCAGGACCCCGAGTGATCGCAGTACGGCTGATAGCCGCTCTGCCCGCAGGCGCACAGGATCGCCCTGGTCTCGGCGCGCGGGTGCTCTGCTCAGCTCACCGCGCACGGCCAACTGCCCGATAGCACCGCGGACGATTCGCGTGGGTCAGTCGGGGGTCTCCGTCCCGCCGTCCGCAAGTTCGTACTGCAGCGCGCCCGAGGGGCAGCGCGGCACCACGTCGGCCAGGCGATCAGCCGCGGCACCATCCGGCTGGATCCACGGGCGCCTCGCCGTATCGAAGACCTCCGGCAGGCCATGGATGCATTCGGCGGCGTGCAGGCAACGCCTGGCCTCGAACGTGACCGTGATCGATTGCCCCTTGTACGCCTTCTTCTCGGACCTGCCGCTCATTCCGGCCTCCTCCACCGCCGCCTTCGGCTACGACGGTCCTATGCGGTGCCGGCCCGGGCGAAGCCGCTGGCCGTGCCGAACTCCTCGTACGGTTTCCTCGTCCAATTCGTCTGGGTCCTGGGCCATCGGCTGCGGGTCCGGGCCGCCAGGAAGCCAAAGACACCCACCCCCGCAGCGCGGGTGCGGACCTCGCTGAGCCGCAAACTCAGGGAGCCGCTGCAGATCCCGGAAGTCGTGGGTGCGAGGCGTCCCTTCCACGCGCCCACGACAGGTCTCGGGAGTACCCGCCGCGTCAGTGGGCGACAACCGGCACCGCCACCTCGTCCTCGACGCCCTCGCTGCCCGCGTGCCCGGCGTTGATCAGGACCAGGGCGATCAGCGCGGCGAGCATCAGCATGCCGACCGCGAACCAGATGGCATTGGTGTAGCCGTGCACCACGCCCTGCAGCTGGACCAGCTGTTGCTGCGGCTTCGTCGCGGCGTCGGCGATGTGGTCCTGGACGTACAAGGTCGTCGCGGAGGCGGCGATCGTGTTCAGCAGGGCCGTGCCGATCGCGCCGCCCACCTGCTGCGAGGTGTTGACCATCGCGGAGGCGACACCGGCTTCCCGGGGCTCGATGCCCAGGGTGGGCAAGGACATGGCGGGATTGAACGTCGTACCCATGCCGAGACCGAGCAGCACCAGCGCCGGCAGGACGGTCGAGGCGTACGACGAGCCGATCTCCAGCTGCGCCAGCAGGAACAAGCCGACCCCGGCCACCAGGAAGCCTGAGCCCATCAGGAACCGGGCCGGGACGCGGGTCATCAGACGCGTGCCGATCTGCGTCGAGCCGACCATGATGCCCGCGACCATCGGCAGGAAGCAGAACCCGCTTTTGACCGGCGAGTAGCCCTTCACGACCTGCAGGTAGTAGGTCAGGAACAGGAAGGTGCCGAACATCGCGATGACCGCGATGCCGAGTGAGAGGTAGACGCCGCCGCGGTTGCGGTCGGTGACCACGCGCAGGGGCAGCAGCGGTGCCTTGACCTTGGCCTCGGTGAGGACGAAGGCGAGCAGCAGGACCACCGCCGCGACGAACAGCGAGATGGTCGTGGTGTCGCCCCAGCCGTCCGACTCGGCGCGGGTGAAGCCGTAGACCAGGCAGACCAGGCCCAGGGTGGACAGGACGACGCCGGGGATGTCGAGCGGGGAGCGGTTGCGGCCGCCCTCGGGCTCACGGACGACGAAGAAGGCGCCGGCCGCCGCGACGATCGCGAACGGGATGGTGACGAAGAACGTCCAGCGCCAGTCCAGGTATTCGGTGAGCACACCGCCGAGGATGAAGCCGACAGCGCTGCCCCCACCGGCGATCGCGCCGTAGATGCCGAACGCCTTGGCGCGCTCCTTGGCGTCGGTGAACATCACGGCAAGCAGGGAGAGCGCGGCGGGGGCGAGCAAGGCGCCGAACATACGACCCACTGCCGGTCGCCGTCGGAGATGCCCAGGTCCTGCTGGGCGGAAGGCAGGGCGATGTTCACGATGGTGGTGTCGAGGACGACCATCAGCTGGGCGAGCGCGATGAAGACGAGCGCTTTCCAGCGCTCGGCGTGCGCGTCACCGGGAGCATTAAAGGCTGTTCGAGACATGAAGGTATCCACTCCGGGACTTCGTGAGGAATAGGCTGGCTGAAGGTGCCTGAGGACGTGCTTCGATGGGATCGCCGCATCCGCGAAGGCCTCCTCCGCGGAGAAGGTCACTTCTTTCCGGCCGTACCCGCTCGCGTCGTGAGACAATGGGCTCGGTGCGGGTCCCGGAACCTGACCCGTGTCCGTTCCGTTCCGGGACACGGCCCGCTCCGCCTGTCGCCGTACCAGCCCCCACGGTCGCGATCCGACCGCGTCGTGGCTCAGCGGCGACCGGCATCGCGGTTCCGCGGACCGGTGGTCAGGCCTTCCGGCGGCTGAAAGTTGAGATCAACACGGCGGCGACCGCGATGTGCATCAGCGCCAGGATCGTCTTGGCTGCCCCGGTTGCCTCGAAGATGAACAGGGGCAGGAAAGATACCAACAACACCACCACGGCAAGCACCGTCCACACGACCGGTGCGCTGCGGGTAAACCGGTCCAGCAGCGCCCGCGCACCCCAGCCGAGCAGACTGACGGCGAGCGCAAAGGTGACGGTCAACGGCAAGCCGACCGCTGAGGGCGCCTGGCCGTTGCGGGGGTCGACACGCAGCTCGATACCCAGAATCTGGGCGGCCGTCCAGAGCAGCGCGGCGGCCAGGACGGCACCGCCGACCGTCAGGGCGCCGACGCGCAGCCGCGTGGCTGTCGGGGAGACGGACGTGCTAGTCATCAGGAACTCCTTGACGGAACGAAAATGATCTTGCCGACGGCTGCCACCGGACTCGGCGTCGTGGCGCACCGCGACGCCGAGTCGGTGAGGGGACGAGGCGCGGTGGCGTCGATCCCGATGGTGCCGGCGTCGACGAGCGCGACCGGTGCGGCGAGGTGGCTGGTGTCGTTGCGGGCCATGAGTGCACCGCGTTGACCTGGGAACCGGTGGGCACCTCGACCGGGACGGTGCCGGACACGACGACGCCACCTGCCTGAGGATGGACGGTTTCCCGTCGCCCTTCCGGTGGGCGAGGGCGTCAGACCCGGACCGTCTTAAGGGCGCGGGTCCAGGACTCCAGCTGGTCGAACAGGGTGGTCGCGGCGGCGTCGTGCTGCTCGCCCGGCTTGAAGACGGAGAAGTTCTCGAAGTCGGTGAACAGCGAGAAGGACAGCTGCTGACGTACGTGGGCCAGCTGCAGTTCGCTGGCCACGGTCCGCAGGTGCTCGATGGCCCGAGCGCCGCCGAGGGAACCGTAGGAGACGAAGGCGGCGGCCTTGTTGTTCCACTCGCCGTACAGGTAGTCGATCGCGTTCTTGAGTACGGCGGAGGTGGAGTGGTTGTACTCGGGGGTCACGAAGATGTACCCGTCGAACCCGGCGATCTTGGCCGCCCATGCCTTGGTGTGCTCGCCCTGGTACTGGCCCATGGCCGGCGGCATGGCCTCGTCCAGGTGGGGCAGCGGGTAGTCGGCGAGGTCGACCAGCTCGTACTCGACGCCGGCGCGGGCGCCGGACCGGTCCACCACCCAGTCCGCGACCGCCTTGCCGTTGCGGCCGGGACGGGTGCTGCCGAGGATGACGGCGATCTTCAGGTCATACATGGGTTGTTCTCCTTAGCGGCTGCCCGTGCCAGGCCAACCCTCTGACTTGAATGTTCATCTGAGACGCTAGCAGTGACTCATGAAGATTCAAGTGTGAGCTGCGACTCGTGAACGTTCATGTCAGATAGACTCGGGGCATGCCAAAACAGCCTGCGCACCCGAACGATCAGCCCCGCTGGCTGACCCCGGCGGAGCTGGAGACATGGCAGCAGTTCGCCCTGATGCTGCACAAACTGCCCACCGCCCTGGACGCGCAGCTGCAGCAAGACGCACACCTCAGCTACATCGAGTACTACGTCCTCGCCGGACTGTCCGACCAGCCGGGACGCCGCATGCGGATGAGCGACCTGGCCGTCCTCGCCAACTCCGAGCAGTCCCGTCTCTCCCACATGATGAGCAGGCTGGAACGCCGGGGTTTCGTCCGCCGCGAACCCGACCCTACCAACGGCCGCTACACCCATGCGATCCTGACCGACGCTGGCTACGCCCATCTCGCCGAAGCCGCACCAGGGCACGTGGGCCAGGTACGCGACCTCGTCTTCGACGTTCTCGACCCCGCAGAGCTCAACAGCCTGCGCGCCACCGCCGAGAAGATCAGCGAGAGGATCGACCGCTGGCCGCGGCGGGCCGACACCCACCAGGACGCCGCCCCAAACGTGCGACAGCGGGACGCCACATCTTGATGATGAACCTCGATGCGCCGCCGAGCGAGCATTCGACATTCCACACCGCCCCAGCAAACGTTCAAGCATCAGGTCAGTGACAGCGGCGCGTCGGCGCTCAGGCCGACACGGCAGTTTTCCTGGTCCACCATGGTGATGGTCGTCGTTCCACGCGACTCGCCGGCGCCGGCGTCGACCTCGACGACGGCCGGAGCGATCAGAACCGGCGCTCGGGCGCCGCCGCTGCGATCTCGGCCGGGAACTGGACTGCCGCTTTGGATCCGGCCCTACGGTCGACGGAGGAAGGTGTGCGCCACCAAGGCCATCGCCGCCCGGTTGGCCTCGGCGGCGACCGGAATTTCTTGACGCCGGGCCAGCGCGATCGCCAGCACGTTGGCAGTCGTGCGACCGAGACCCACGTTGCCGCTGACCGTGGTGACCCCAAGATGTCCGGTTCCTCGCTTGCCACGCTGAGGAGCAATGCCGTCATGTCGTCGACGCTGGGTCACAGTCCAGAATCACCGGGATCGCCACCCGCGAGTTCTCCCAGA
Organism: Dactylosporangium darangshiense; assembly: GCF_039537565.1. Classification (NCBI taxonomy): domain Bacteria; kingdom Bacillati; phylum Actinomycetota; class Actinomycetes; order Micromonosporales; family Micromonosporaceae; genus Dactylosporangium; species Dactylosporangium darangshiense. The sequence goes on along the minus strand of NZ_BAABAT010000019.1, from coordinate 7,455 downwards.
CGCTCGGCGGGCGCGGCTGAAGGCCGGGCCAATGTGGCCCTGGGTTCGAACCAGACGCCTCGTGGTATGACCATGCGCTGACCCACCCGCCCACGACACGGCGTCTGTCAGCGTCCATGTGCCATGACGCGGTCCGCCGTCTGCGCCGCCGAGGCGATCGCGTCGAATTCGACTACGAGGTGCCGCGGTCCGCGCAGCTCCGGGTTGGGCCGGTACGGGGGCGGGTCGGCGACCAGACGGGGGTTCACGAGTCGGCGGGCCAGTGCCGGCAACGCCACCTGTGTCTCGATCCTGGCCAGCGGGGCACCGAAGCAGTAGTGGATGCCGCCGCCGAAGCCGAGGTGCCGGTTGTCGGTGCGGTCGGGGTCGAAGCGGTCCGGGTCGGGGAAGCCGTCGGGGTCGCGGCTGCCGGCGGCGAGCATCAGGATCAGCGGGGAGCCTTCGGGGATGGTGGTCCCCGCGATTTGAATATCGGCGAGCGTGGTGCGCCGGTTCAGCATGTGCACCGGTGGTTCGTAGCGCAGCAGCTCCTCGACCAGCGGGGTGATCAGGTCGGGTTGGTGGCGCAGCCGGTCGAGCACGCCGGGGTGGCGCAGCAGGGTGAGCATGCCGTTGGTGATGAGGTTGACGGTGGTCTCGTGGCCGGCGACCAGCAGCAGGGCGGCGGTGCTGAGCAGGTGCTCGCGGGCCATCGGCGCGTGCGGGCCGGTGTCGGTCAGCAGCCCGGAGATCAGGTCGTCGCCGGGCTGGCGGGCGTGGGCGTCGGCGAGTCCGCCGAGATACCCGCCCAGCTCGGCGCTAATCTGCTGCCGCCGTTGCTGACGCTGCATGAATGTGCCCGTGGTCACGTCGAGGGTCTCGATGAGCGCGTCGGCCCAGACGTGGAAGCGCGGCTGGTCCTCGCGGGGGACGCCGAGCAGGTGGCAGATCGCGGTCACCGGCAGCGGGTAGGCGAAGTCGTCGACGAGGTCGACGCGGTGCTTCCCGGCGAGGTCGTCGATGAGCCGGTCGGTGACATCGACCAGCCAGGGGCGCATGCCCTCGATGCGGTCGTGGGTCTGCGGCGGCCCGAACGGCCGCATGGCCAGCTCTCGTAGCTGGTCGTGCTCGGGCGGGTCGCGCTGGATGAACGATTCGGGCAGTCCGGATGGCGCCTCCTCGGATGTGGTCGCGGCGCCGGCCATCTCGGGGTGGTTGCGGGGGTCGGAGCTGACCCGTGGGTCTTTCAGCAGCGCGACGATCTCGTGGTACGTGCTCACGACGTAGGTGCCGTCGGGCTCGCGCGTGACCGGGGTCGTGCGCAGCTCGGCGTACAGCGGGTAGGGGTTGGCCCGGTTGGCGGGGTCGAGGATCTGTTCGACGATGCTGGCCTGTGCCACAACAACCATGCCTTCCTGGGATTCCCCCCGCGGGGGGCGCTGTGCCACGCCGGTGTGTCGACGCTCGGGTCAGTGGTGGTTGATCAGCTCGGCCCGGCGCTCGCTCGGATCGTGGCCGGTCACCACTACGGTGGCCTCGAAATCGCGGATGTTCCGGTCGGGCATCTGGGCCGACACGGGCCGGCGGTCGGCCGGCAGGTCGACGGCGCGGTAGTTGGGCGGGAACGGTGCGGCCGCCTCGATCATGCCCTGGTAGAACTCCAGCCACTTGCCCTGGTCGAACCCGACGGCGGCGGTGATGCGGCCGTGGTAGCCGTAGACGGCCACAAACTGCCGATCGGCCACCGAGCCCTGGGCGATGACGATCTCGTCGGCGAAGGTCGGCACTCCGACGGACTTGAGGTTGACGCCGAACTGGGACGACCAAAACACCGGCGTGGCCAGGTGAGGCCACCGGTCCGGCGGGGCGTTGACCATGTTGTGGGCGGCAACCTCAGCCTGGGTAACGGCGTTGCCCCAATGTTCGAGCGCCAGGAACTGGTAGTCGTACAGCGGGTGCGGGAAACGAGCGATGTCCCCGGCGACGAAGACGTCGTCGGTGGTCACACCGTCGACGTCGAAGGCGCGGCAGCCGGCATCACAGCCCACACCCCAGGCACCCGCGGCCAGCCCGGAACCGCGCAGCCATTCGGTATTGCGCACCGCCCCCAGCGCCACGACAGCCACGTCGGTGTCGATGGTGGTGCCGTCGGACAGGTGGGCGCGGCGCAGCCGGCCCGCACCGTCGCCCTCCAAGGTGTCGACCGTGACGCCACACCGCAGGTCGACGCCGTGCTGCCGCTGCAGGTCGGCGGCCACCGCGCCGATCACCCCGCCCAGCGCCCCCACCAGCGGCGCCGGACCCCGCTCGATCACCGTCACCGGCAGGTCCAGACGTCGGCAGGCCGAGGCGACCTCCGAGCCGGTGAACCCGGCGCCGATGACCAGCACCCGCCCGGGCCTCTCGGCCAGCCGGTGCTGCAGGCCCGCGGCATCGTCCCGGGTCCGCAGCACGAACACCCCGTCGAGTGCGGCCTCGGCGTCGTTCAACCAGGGCCGGGCGCGGGTCCCCGTGGCGATCAGCAGCCGGTCGAACTCAACCGCGTCGCCGTTGGCCAGGCGGACCTGCTTGGCGGGCAGATCCAGCCCGCTGGCGGGCACGCCCAGCCGCCACTGCGCGGCGAACTCGACGCGCAGCGGCAGGCCGGTGTGGTCCGGCGGTATCCCCCCGTCGAGAACCTGCTTGGACAGTGCTGGGCGATCGTACGGCGCGTACGGCTCATCCCCGATCATGGTCAGTGAGCCGGCGAAGCCCTCCCGGCGCAACACCGCCGCGGCCCGCAACCCGGCCAACGACGCACCCACGATCACAATGCGGCCGTCCCGGCGGAAGGCCTCGATCGCCGCAGTCCGCCGGGCCGACGCGACCGAGCCGGACGGCCTAGCCGGCCCTGGCGACGTGGCCGCCGACAGCATGGCCGGCGCGGCAGCCTCCCGGTTGCCGATCCCGTCGATCAGGATGGCCTGTACCGGGCAGGCCGCCGCGGCTCGCAGGACCCGATCCCGCTGCGCGTCATCGGGCTCCGCGTCATACACCAATGCCTCGGCGCCACGCATTCGGAAGACCGCAGGAGCGAGAAAAGCGCACTGCGCGTAACCCTCGCAGCGCGTGAGATTCACGACAACCCTCACCGACCGGCACTTCCCGGCCCGCCAGCGGGCAAACCTTTCAGCACGTATACGTGCGTATCCCGTGCGGCGTCGACGACCCTATGGATAAGGTCCGGGCAGAGCGTACGCTTTCAGGGAGCGACCAGGGATACATCATGCCGCTCCTCCGGACCTCGACACACGATCTCCACGCGGACCTGGAACGCCTCGTGAACTGTCACGAGCGACCTGGAGTGGCGCGTCGGGCGATAGCTGACCACCGGCAACCGCACCAAGGACACCAAGCACGTCACCTCCGGCGACACCGTCCGCGACTACACCTACCCGTCCTCCGGCCCCACTAGCGTCCGCCCGCACACCGTCACCGGCATCGCCAGCACCGGCGCCGTCACCAGCACCGACAGCTACACCTACGACAACGCCGGCAACACCCAGACCCGCACCATCACCGCCGGCCCCAACCAGACCCTCACCTGGGACAAGGAAGGCCACCTCAGCACCGTCGCCGACAGCACCGGCACCACCACCTACACCTACGACACCGGCGGCGCATGGCTCGTCGCCGCCGACCCGCAGGGCACCACCGTATACCTGGCCGGGTTCGACCTGCGCCAACAGAACGGCACCACCACCACAACCCGCTTCTACGGCAGCGTCGCCGTCCGAACCACGGGCGGCCTGACCTGGCTCGCCGCCGACTACCACGGGACCGGCGCCCTCACTATCGACGCCGTCGCCCTGACCACGACCCGACGCCGGCTCGACCCGTTCGGCAACCCGCGCACGGCTACCAGCGTCGCCTGGCCGGCCAACCGCGGCTTCGTCGGCGGCATCCTCGACAACACCGGCCTGACCCACCTCGGCGCCCGCGAGTACGAGCCCACCACCGGCCGGTTCATCTCCGACGACCCGATCACCGACCCGTCCGACCCACAACAGATCAACGGGTACAGCTACGCCCGCCAACAACCCCACCACCGGCAGCGACCCCACCGGCCTGCGCATCTGCAGCGGCCCTGACGACTGCGGCGAAGGCCAAGGGCCGGCAAACTTCGACCCGACGCGCGGCAACCCGGGCTACGGCAACGGCTCATCGCCCGCCAGTTCCGCCACCAACAAGAACATCTGCGGCGGCAGCTGCCACAAACCGAAGCCGATCGCGAACCCCGGCATCACGCAGGTCGACGACGCGCCGAGCCAGGGAGACATCGACAAGGCCAAGAAGCTCAAGGAAACCAGCACCGTCGACGTCATCCTCAGCGTTGGTGGCCAGATTCTCCTCGACATGATCGGTGTCACCGACGCCGTCGACTGCTTCACCAAGGGCGACATCGGCGGCCGCGTCAACACCATCCTCAATGTCATCCCATGGGGCATAGCCTTCAAAGCCCTTAAAATCGGCGAAGCCGCCTGGCGCGTCGGACGAGCCGTTGTCAGATTCCTCGGCGAACTCAAATGGGCCGAGCGCATCCTTGCCAAAGCCGAACGCGCCGCCACCAAGGTCCCGGTAACAGGGTTATGGAACCCCGCAGGCTCAGTAATGTGGATCTTGAGTTGGCCGGATTTCGTTACGCGCTGCCAGGTGTCGGCAAGTCCTGCCAGACGATCACCTCGAGCAGAACGCCCGACGCGTCGATCGACTTAACGCGGACGAACGCTTGATTCCATTCGTGTGAGAGGCCAAGGTTGTCAACGCGACCAGTGGCCATACATAGGGCCGATCCAGTACGGACGGGTGCTGGCGTGTACTCCAGTCGATGAGTGGAGCGATTCTCCACACATGCGGTCATCGTTGGTTGGCCGCCGTCCCACGACCCGAAGACATCCAAGAGAGGAAGCAGAGTGCCACTCTTCGACCATTCGAGTTCGTAGTCTTGTGAGTCCGCTTCCAAGGAGGGTGGAACTGCATCCAGGTCAACCCGCGTGTGCTTGCCGCTGAGTCGGACCTCTCCGCTCCATCGCGTAGGCGAGCTGGCCTGCGTTGTCGATGTCGTGTCGGCTCCTTTACTCGGGTTGCCGTTGAATCGGTTCAGGAGTGGAACGGCAGCCAGGGCGAGGATCACGACGATGGCGGTCAGACCAAGCCAGCGATGCCGGCGCAATGCCGCGAATCCGCGAGGCCCCGTGGGGAGGCCGGCGATGCCCGGCGATGACGCTTTCACACGCGGACCGGTGGTGGCGGGTCGCTGCGCAACCGAGGCGGTGGCTATAGATTCGGCGCGGTCAGGCATTATTTCGGCACGGGACGGGTCGGGCTGTCCGGCGTCGGGTACGGGGCCGGCGTCGACCTCTGTCGCGATGGTGGTTCGGGGCGCCGCTTGGTCCTCCGGGATATCGATGTTCCGCGCAGCCGTGAAACCGGGTGCGGCCACGGTGCCCGACATATTGAGGGTAGCTGTCGCTGGGCCAGGCCGTGCAGCCGACAGGGCTGCGGCATCCGCGACCGGCACGGTTGTCTCGCTGGTCGGTGGTGCCGATGTGAGGCTGCCGTGTGTCACGACGAGCTCGGGCTGCTCAATGACTACCGGTGCTACACCGAGAGCCTGGTGCAGCAGGGTCGCCACCAGCGGCACGCGGGTAGCCCCGCCGACCAGGAAGACCCCAGCCAGGCGATCCGCCGTGACACCGCTGGTGAACAGGGTGGACGTGGTCAGCGTGACCGTGCGGTCGAGCAGCGGCCGTGCGAGCGCCTCAAACTCCGCGCGGGTAATGTGGATCTCTCGATCCCCGAACGGCAATGGGATGCCGGCTGTCGCAGCTCGGCTGAGCTGCTCCTTGACTGTCCGGGCGTCGTCCCAGAGCAGGCGGCGGTTACGGAAGTCGGAGAGAGTGTGTGGCTGCTCCAGCCGGGTGCGCGTCTGCTCGTCGACCGCGGCGAGGACGCAGTCGACGATCAGCGCGTCCATATCCACTCCGCCGACGTCGTCGAGCCCGGCCGCAGCCGCGACTTCCCAACTGCGGTCCCGCGTCCGACGTACCACGGTGATGTCGAACGTCCCGCCACCGAGGTCGTACACCACGACAGACGCACCGGCGGGTACCTGGTGGCCAAGGACCGTGGTGAAGTAGCTTGCGGCAGCGACCGGCTCGGGTACGAGCCGCACACCGGTGAGTCCGGCGAGAGCTGCGGCCTCCGTCAGGATGTCCCGGCGCGGTTGTCCCCAACCAGCCGGATGGGTGAGACTCACCGATGCCGGCACACCGGCCGTCACCCGACGGGCCTCCTCGGCCACCCTGCCCAGCACTGCGGCCACCGCCTCGACCACGCTGACCTGCGATTCGCCCAGGAGCAACGTACCTTCGCCAATACGGCGCTTGGGGTTGGGTTCATATGCTGCCGGGTTCAGCCGGGCTCCGCGCTCAGCGTCTCGTCCCACCAGCAACCGGCCTGAGTCCGCGTGGATACCCGACGGCAGCAGCGGCGACGAGTCGAACAGCAGAACCTCGGAACGGCCGCCACGCACCGCGATAGCGGCCACGGTGTGGGAGGTACCAAAGTCGATACCGAGATCAAAGGTAACGGCCACGCCGGGCAGGTTATGCGGATTCGCCGCCGGCCAGGAATGGGGTGAGCAGCCGTACCTTCCACTCCAGAAGGATGATCTTCCAATCAGTCCCAGCCGTGAGGGCGGTGGCGGCGCATTGGAACACTGATCAACGAATACTCGCTGGCCGCATAGCCCGAACCGGCCTTACGAGCCCCACAGGGTCCACACTCGTGTTGCTGATGCTGGCCGTCGCGTAACGAAACGGCGTATGGCGGACAGCTACCGGGGTGCTATCCGGCGACCGCCAGCCTCCAGGGGGACCTTGCAGCGAAGAATTCCCGGTGCCCGATCAACGCGATCGCTCAACGCAACAGCGCCCGGCCGAGCGCACTCTCCCGCGGCCGGCGGGGGCGTCGTCGGTCAAGTCGGTGCCGGGACGCAACGTTGAATTAGTGCGTCGGTCAAGCGGACCACACCGGTGGCGGTGCAAAGCTCGGTGACGAGTACCCCGGTGTCTTGCCTGTACCACTGTGGACGCTCACGACTTTCGGATCTGGCGATGATCTCGTGGTCCACGCGTCAGGTGTTGAGCAGGATTCGGCGGCGCAGGAGGTCGAAGCCTTCCGAGTACGCCCCCGCCCTATCTCGACAAACGATGTCCGCTCCAGGATGCTCCCGCAGCCACGCGGCGAGAGGTTCGGCGTCACGGCCGGGCAGCACGTCGACCGGCCGGTGGGTGTCCGCGTCCAGCATAAGAAACAACCCGGGAGTTCCTGGTGTGGTCTGTCCACCGTGGAATCTGTTGCGTGGCTCTGACCTGGACATCTGCTGGTTCAACTGAAGAGAGGTGCTGGGCTGACGTTACTTCAGGATTTCTG